>CALBGG010000154.1 GCA_937893605.1 uncultured Clostridia bacterium | reverse complement strand
GTTCGGGGATTATTCTCAATACAGTTCCACGAAATACGGGTCACTGCCCACCGAGTGAAGAGGCTTTCACCAAAGCGGCAGATCAGCAGTAAGCGCCGGGCCTCAACGCTCCGGCGATAGAGATATATTAAGGAGGCAGTATCATGGATAACATGGAAAATAAAAACGAGAATGCTCAGGAGCGGCAGAACGCTCCCGTCGACGGAGAATACAGCTTCTTCTACGGTCACAAGCCCGAGGACGGGCAGGCTGCGGCGGAGACCTCCGCTCCGAAAACAGAGCCCGTGATGTCCAAGGCGGAGAAAAAGCCGTTCTGGAAAAAGCCCGGCGCCATGATCGCGGGCGTGCTCGTTGCGGCGATGCTCGCAGGCTTCGGCGGCTCGGCGATAGGAAACGCGGTTTTCGGTACATCGTCGGGCGGCACGACCGTTTACGAGGGCAAGCGTCCGAGCTCGGTCATAAACACCGCGAGCATCGACACGAGCAAGCAGATGACCGCCGCAGAGGTGTATGCAGAGAACGTAAACTCCACCGTCGGCATAACCACCCAGGTCACAACGAACTACTGGGGCTACACCACGCAGTCGGCCGCGTCCGGCTCGGGCTTCATATATTCGTCCGACGGATATATAATAACGAACTACCACGTAATTGAATCGGCAAGCTCGATAAAGGTCACGCTCTACGACGGCAAGAGCTACGACGCGCAGCTTATCGGTTACGACGAGAGCAACGACGTCGCCGTTTTGAAGATCGACGCGAAGGATCTCACCCCCGTCACGATAGGCGACTCAAGTAACCTCAACGTCGGCGACTCGGTCATCGCCATCGGCAATCCTCTGGGCGAGCTGACCTTCTCGCTGACCTCCGGCGCAGTAAGCGCCCTTGACCGCGAGGTAACGATGTCAAACAACGTCACCATGGAGCTTATCCAGACCGACTGCGCCATAAACTCCGGCAACTCCGGCGGTGCGCTGTTCAACCTCTACGGCGAGGTCATCGGCATAACGAATGCAAAGTACTCCGGCTCGTCCGGCTCTGGCGCGTCGATAGACAACATCGGCTTTGCCATCCCCATTAACTCCGTGCGCAGCATCGTTGACAGCATAATCGAAAAGGGCTATGTCGCAAAGCCCTACATCGGCGTCATGGTCTCCGATGTCAGCGACGAGGCGATAAGCTACGGCACTCCCGCAGGCGCGGCTGTCGCCTCCGTCACCGAGGGAGGCCCTGCCGAAAAGGCCGGCCTTCAGGCAAACGATATCATAACCGCAGTCGACGGCAAGGAGATAAGCGGCAAGAGCGATCTGAGCTCCATCATAGCCGACCACGCGGCAGGAGATAAGCTTACCCTGAGCGTTTACCGCCAGGGACAGACTCTCACCATTACCGTGACTATCGGAGAGCAGACGACCTCGGCGCTTGCAAACCAGCAGCAGAGCTCGCAGTCTCAGCAGTCTCAGCAGCAACAGCAGACCATGCCCGGCTTCGGCTTCGGCGGCTGATGAAGAAGTTTTGGATATTGGAAAAAACAAGGGATGTTCTCTCGAACATCCCTTGTTTTTATGCTACCGTGCGCCTGTAAAAAAGCATTGACGCGGTGCATGAGCGGGAGTATAATGAATTTAACTTGTGAGCAGCGGCTCACGACACGATCCGACGGAGAACGGAAGAATGTACAAAAAGCTTGACGATAATGCAAAGCTCACGATACTTGAGACCGGCATCGGCGAATTTGCCGAGCGCGGCCTTGACAGAGCAAATATCAATACCATCGCAAAAAAGGCCGGCGTTTCGGTCGGCGTCATATATAAATATTTCGGGGATAAGGACGGCTTTTTCCTCGCCTGCGTGCGCCATTCGCTCGATCTTCTCGACGCGGTGCTCACGGAGGCCGTTTCGCACGAGACGGACGTTGAAAACGGCATAAGAAGCATAGTGCGCGCCCTAATTGTCCACGCAAGGGAGCACAAAAATCATAACGCGATGTATAACGAGATCACCTCCGGCGGCTGTAAGAAGTACGCAAGGGAGCTGGCCGGTGAGATCGAGGGGCGCACGGCGAGAGTGTACTCGGAGCTTTTGGAGAATGCCCGTGCGGCCGGCACGGTCGATCCGGAGCTTGACCCCGCGCTGTTCGCGTTTTTCCTCGATAATCTTTTCATGATGCTCCAGTTTTCCTACAGCTGCGATTACTACGCCGAGCGAATGAAAATTTTCTGCGGCGCGGATATTGCGGACGATACCGAAAAAATGACGGAGTATTTCATGCGCTTTGCGAAAAACGCGCTGAAAATTGAGAGATAAAATTTAATATAGGGAGAAAGAAAAATGTTTGTTATCGCGTATGACATCGGAACGACGGGCGTCAAAACCTGCCTTTTCGAGCTGGGCGAAACGCTCAGGCTTCTGTCGGGCGAGTACGAGGGCTACGGTCTGTACATACTGCCGGACGGAGGAGCCGAGCAGGATGCCGGCGAATGGTGGGAGGCCATGAAAAAAAGCACGCGCCGCCTCATCGAAAAAACGGGCGTAGACCCGAAAAAGATAGAGGGCATATCCTTCTGCTCGCAGATGCAGGGCTTCGTGCCGGTCGACGATGAGGGAAACGCTCTGCGCCGCCCGATGAGCTATATGGATCAGCGAGCCGGCAAGGAATTTGCCGAGTGCCAGACCCACGGCATCACCGTGTCGGGGGTGAACGTTTTCATGCTGCTTAAAAGCCTTATCAGGACGCGCGCCGCGTCCACGAGCGTCAAGGATCCTCTGTGGAAGTACAAATGGGTGCAGAAAAACGAGCCGGAGATATTTAAAAGGATACACAAATGGCTCGACGTAAAGGAGTATCTCATCTGCCGCTGCACGGGCAGATTCGTTATGACGCGCGACTCGGCGTATTCGACGTTTCTTTATGACAGCCGCCCAGGAAAGGGCTGTTGGAGCAGGGAGCTGTGCGATATGTACGGCGTTGAGTATTCCCACCTGCCGGAGCTTATAGAGTGCACCGACGTGGCAGATCCTTTGAGCGAAAAGGCGGCCGTTGACCTCGGCCTTGCGCCCGGAACGCCAGTTTACGGCGGCGGCGGCGACGCGACGCTCATAGGCATCGGAGCCGGCTGCACCGAGGTCGGCCAGACGCACATTTATTCCGGAACCTCCGGCTGGGTCGGCACCGTTATCGACAAACAGGAGGTAGATATCGTCTCCATGATCGCCGGCATCGTCGGCGCGCAGGAGGGGAAATATAATTATTTCGCCGAGATGGAGACGGCCGGTAAGTGCTTCGAGTGGGTAAAGGAGCATCTCGTGCTCGACGAGATCGGCATTTATCTCAAAAAGATAAACGTCGCCGAGAGCGAGGAGACCATATACGAAAGCCTCTACGATTACATGACCGACACCATAGCGGCCATCCCGCCCGGAGCGGGCGGCGTTATATTCACGCCCTGGCTGCACGGAAACCGCTGCCCCTTCGAGGACCCCAAGGCGGCGGGTATGTTCTTTAACATAAAGCTCGACACCGGCAAGACCGAAATGCTGCGCGCCGTGCTCGAGGGCATATGCTATCATCTGAGATGGATGCTCGAGTGCGAGGACAAAAAGGTCAAAACGGCCGACACGCTGCGATTTGTCGGCGGCGGTGCGCTGTCAAGGGTAACGTGTCAGATACTTGCCGACGTGACGGGGCGCACGGTCGAAACCGTGGCCTCTACGAAGGACGTAGGCGCTGTGGGCGCTGCGATGCTTGTCGCGGTCGGAAGCGGACATATAAAGGATCTTTCCGCGGCGGGCGCACTCATAAAGGCCGAGGGCAGATATGAGCCGAACGCCGACAACGAGGCGCTGTACGACAGAAATTACGAGGTATTCAAAAATCTTTATGCGGCGAATAAGAAGAACTTTGCCGCACTCAATTAAGGAGGGCATGAGCGTGGAAGAAAGCATTGCAAGAGCGCTTATATGCGACACGGGCAGGGAGCTTTTAAAAACCGGCCTTGTCGCAAGAACCTGGGGCAACGTAAGCTGCCGTCTCGACGAAAAGCACTTTCTCATAACCCCGAGCGGCCTTGACTATCTCAAGACGACGCCGGAGGATATCGCTCGCGTGGAGCTCGGAACGATGGACTGGGAGGGCAAGCGCAAGCCCTCGAGCGAAAAGGGCGTTCACGCCGCGGCATACGAGCTGTTTCCGGAGGTCGGCTTTGTTATCCACACGCATCAGAACTGCGCATCCGCCATCGGCCTTGCCGGCTTTGAGAGCATGGATATAACGGCTGCCGAGCGCGACCTTCTCGGCGGCGTGGCAAAGGCCGAGTACGGCCTGCCCGGCATGAAAAAGCTCAAAAACGCCGTCCGCGCCGCGATGCAGACGGGAGCGCACACCGTGTTCATGGTAAACCACGGCGTCGTCGTCTGCGGAATGGACAAAAAGCAGGCGATGGAGCGCGTTCAGCTTCTTGAGGAGGTCTGCCGCCGCAATCTGCGCGTGAGCACATCGGCGCCCAAGCGCCTTGACGAGAAAAAAGCCTCGGCGCTTATGGATGCCGTGCGTGCGCAGATACCCACGGCAGAGCTCTCCGGCGGAGACTATGCCGTCATGTGGGCGAACACAAAAAAGACGCTTTACGCTCAGCTTGACGATATGGCGCAGATGCTCGGCTCGCATGTTCCCTGCGTCAAGGCAAGCCCAAAGAAAATAGTCAAGGCGCTAAAAGCGCGCGACGCGGTGTTCGTGCAGGGGCTCGGAGCCGTCGTCAAGGCCGACGCCCCCGACGACCGCGAGGCGCTGCGGCTTCTGACCGAAAAGTCTGCTCTGTGCGCTCTGCACACCGCGGGAATGGGAGCGAAGGTGAAGCTCAGCACTGTCGATACGGCGCTTATGCGCTTTGTGTATAAGAAAAAATATTCAAAGAGGAAGGGATGACGTATGAAGACGGAGAAAAAGAAAGAGACCGCGCGGGCTTTGAAATTCATTCTTTTTTCAGCCTCGGCCGGTATAATCGAAGTCCTGGCGATGACCCTGTGCGAGGAGGTGCTCAAGATCCCCGGACACTGGGTGTGCTACACGATAGCTCTCGTGCTGAGCGTTCTGTGGAACTTCACCTTTAACAGAAAGTTTACGTTCCAAAGCGCGGAAAATGTGCCCAAGGCAATGTTTATGGTGTTCCTGTTCTATGTGCCGTTTGCGCCGTTTACGATCTGGAACGAGCATTTTCTTGCCGACACTCACGGCTGGAACGAGTACGCCGTGCTCGCCATCAACATGGCGCTGAACCTTTCACTCGAATACCTGTGGGATAACTTCGTTGTCTACCGCAACAGCAAGGACACCAATGATATAGCCAAGAAAAAACAGGAAAAGGAGAACCAGACACATGAATAACTGTGCAATAAGCAGATGGGACGATCCCAATGAGATCAACGCAAAGCTCAAGGCGCTGACAAGCCAGCCCATTTGGGAGGTCACCGACGAGTATTACAAGGACGTCATCATGAAGTACTACGACGAAAAGTGCACCGCCTCCCGCGCGGTATACGAGGAGTCGAAGAAATACATCCCCGGCGGAGTTCAGCATAACCTTGCCTTCAACAAGCCCTTCCCCATGTGCATGGCGAAGGCCGAGGGCGCGTACCTTTACGATAAGGACGGCAACAAGTACATCGACTTCCTCCAGGCCGGCGGCCCGACCATCCTCGGCAGCAACTACCCCGTCATCCGCGAGAAGGTCATAGAGCTTCTTAACGAGTGCGGCCCCGTAACGGGTCTTCTGCACGAGTCCGAGATGCTCATTGCGCGCGAGATCAATAAGCACATGCCCAATGTCGAGATGTTCCGCATGCTCGGCTCGGGCACGGAGTCTGTCATGGCATCCCTGCGCATTGCGCGCATAGCCACCGGGAAAAAGCGCATCATCAAGATCGGCGGCGCTTACCACGGCTGGTCCGATCAGATGGTCTACGGTCTTAAGATCCCCGGCAGCCGCGCACTGCTCGAGTCGCACGGCATTCCCCACGGCGCGTACAGCACGACCGACGAGGTCCGCCCGAATGATCTTGACATGCTCGAGCGCATGCTCAAGCGCAACAAGCTCCTCGGAGGCACCGCAGCCGTTATCCTCGAGCCCGTCGGCCCCGAGAGCGGCACACGCCCCGTCGCGCATGAATACAACAAGGGCGTGCGCGCACTGTGCGATAAGTACGGCGCACTGATGATATTCGACGAGGTCGTCACCGGCTTCCGCGTCGCCCTCTCCGGCGCGCAGGGCTACTTCGACGTAGTTCCCGACCTGACCATCTTCGGCAAGATCGTCGCGGGCGGCTATCCCTCCGCGGGCGGCGTCGGCGGCAAGAGAGAGTACGCTCAGCTCATGGCCGCGGGTCTTGCCACCGGCAAGCACAGAGCATACGTCGGCGGAACGCTGGCGGCTAACCCCCTGTCCTGCCTGGCAGGCTACACCGCCATTCAGGAGATCGAGCGCACCAACGCCTGCGAGGTCGCCGGCAAGATGGGCGACAGGCTCTGCGACGGACTCAAGGAGCTCATCGACCGCTACGGCCTGCCCTTCGTTGCGTACAACCAGGGCTCCATCGTCCACCTCGAGTGCACCGGCGCAATGAGCTTCGACTTCTCGTCGATGTGCTTTGCAAAGTCCGCGATCGGCCTGCTGCGCAACAAGGACATGATGTACGTCCGCAAGGACTCCATGGAGCGCATGGGCGCAGCTTACATGGCAAACGGCATCGTAACGCTCGCCGGCAGCCGCCTGTACACCTCGCTGGCAGACACGCCCGAGATCATCGACGAAGCCCTCAACCGCTTCGAGGAGGTCTTCAAGCATGTCCGTAAGACCGACAAGGGTCTCGTAAATGGACTTCTGAAGTAAAACAGAACCGCAATTTGCCCGCCGTGCTGCTGCACGGCGGGCTTTTCTTGACTTTGCTGTATTAACAAGGTATAGTTAGGGAAGCATGTCAAAACAGAGAGAGCGAAAGGTTGGAATAATGGAGAAGAACGAACACGCACGCGACGGCTTTCGCAGCCGCAGCGGATTTATAATCGCCTGCATCGGCTCGGCCGTCGGCATGGGAAACATATGGCGTTTCCCGACGCTGGTCTCGACCTGGGGAGGGCTGACCTTCCTGATCCCGTACTTTATATTCGTCATCCTCATCGCGTCCACCGGCGTTATCGAGGAGTTTGCCCTCGGCCGCGCGGGCGGCGCGGGCCCCATGGGCTCGTTCGGCAAGTGCACCGAGCTCAGATACGGCAGGCGCAGGATAGGCGAGCGCATAGGCTACATACCCATCCTCGGCTCGCTGGCGCTGGCCATAGGCTACACCTGCGTCATGGGCTGGATATTCAAATACACCTTCATGGCCTTTTCCGGCGATATGCTCGCCATGGGTCAGGATATGGACACGATCGTCGGGACCTTTAACTCGACGGCAAGCTCCTGGGGTGCAAATGCGTGGATAATAATCGCCATAGTCGTCAGCTTTGCCATCATGTCCTTCGGCATAGCCGGAGGCATTGAAAGGGCAAACAAGGTCATGATGCCGGTGCTGTTCGTGCTGTTTCTGGCGCTGGGCGTGTATGTCTTCACGCTCGACGGCTCGTCCGACGGATATAAGTACATCCTCACCGTAAATCCCAAGGGTCTTGCAGACCCCGAGCTGTGGATATATGCCTTCGGTCAGGCGTTCTTCTCGCTGTCCGTTGCCGGAAACGGCAGCGTCATTTATGGCTCGTATCTGAGCAGGGAAGAGTGCATCCCGTCGTCTGCGCGCAATGTCGCCGTTTTCGATACGCTCGCGGCGCTGCTGGCTGCGTTCGTCATCATCCCGGCCATGGCCACGGGAGGCGCTCGGCTCGACTCCGGCGGCCCCGGACTTATGTTCATCTACCTCGTAAACGTCATAAACGGTATGGTCGGCGGGCGTATCGTCGGCATCGTGTTTTTTGTCTGCGTCACCTTTGCCGGCATAAGCTCGATAATAAACCTCTACGAAGCGCCGGTCGCGTTTTTGCAGGAGAAGTTTAAGCTTAAGCGCGTGCCCGCGACGGCTATCATCCACGTCCTCGGCTGCGCTGTAGCCCTGTGCATCCAGGCCATTGTCTCGCAGTGGATGGACGTCGTGTCGATCTATATCTGCCCGCTCGGCGCTCTGCTTGCGGCGATCATGTTCTTCTGGGTCGGCGGCAAGAAATTCGCGCTCGAGGCGGTCAACCTCGGTGCGCGCAAGCCCATCGGCAAGTGGTTCTATCCCCTCGGCAAATACGTCTACTGCGCCTGTGCGCTCCTGGCTCTCGTCGCCGGAGCTGCCCTCGGCGGCATAGGCTGATAAAGAATAAAAAACTCAGGTCGATTGACCTGAGTTTTTTGCATTTTAGCTGTTATTACTTTTCGCTTTTATCATCCCGCCCGTCCTCAGGGCGCTGGGCGAACGCTTCATAGACAGAGAGCACAAGGCCGACCAAGGATATCAGAATATAGAGAAGAGTGAGCCGAAAATCCCCGCCGCTGCGGAGCATGCCTGCGATAAGCCATCCGGCAAGCCCTATCTGACCTCCGAGAAATAAGGCCAGTCCCAAAAGTAACTTTTTCATAAACCGATCACCTCCTGCCTGTAACCGTCAACGGCTTTGTTTAAGCTTTCGTGCCGTTCTGCACGCTTATTTAAACAGATACTCGCTTGCCTCGACAGCCGGGAGCAGACAGGCCGTGTCGACGAGCTCGGAAATGCTCGCGGCCTCGACCGGCTCGCAGTCGACGAGGGGGTTTATGCCGCCGTTAAATGCGCCGCTCATGACGCTCGGCTTATCCACGGGCAGTATTCTGTGCCCGTTTTCGCATATAAAATACAGGCGGAAGTCCACGTCGCGGCCGCTCGTCGCGTGCAGGGCAAGCTGCCCGAGCAGCGGGTACATCTGCTCGAACATCTCGGCCTGCGTGACCTCAAGAAGCTTTACCTCGCCGGCCGTCTCCGGCTGCCGGCCTGTCCATTTCTTTATTATCCTCATTGCGCTCTCTCCCGCGTTTTTCTTTGAGCGTAGCACCGATACTGTCAAATTGTCAATAATATATTAGATTAATTCTCATACCATTTACAGAGGTGATGGTATGAGAATTTATATTGTAAAGCGCGGAGACAGCCTTTATTCAATTGCGCGGGCGAACGGCGTGACGGTTCGGGAGCTGGCCGGGCTCAATGAGCTCACAGACCCTGCGAGGCTGAGCGTGGGGCAGGCGATAGTTATTCCCGACGGATCGCGCCCGGCGGGCGAAACGGAGGTAAACGGCTACGCCTATCCCAACATAAGCGCGCAGCAGCTCGGCGCCGTTCTGCCGCAGCTGACGTATCTGTGCCCATTTTCGTGGCAGATCGACGAAACGGGCGGGATAACGCCCATTGATGACGGGCGCATGATAAGCGCCGCGTGGGCGCAAAGCTGCGCGCCGCTCTTGACGCTAACCAATCTCGGCGCAAACGGCGGCTTTTCAAGCGATATCGCCCACAGCATATTCACGGATACGGCCGCGCAGGATACGCTGGTGCAAAATACGCTCTCCGCGCTCAGAAGCCGCGGATATTACGGCGTGAATCTCAACATCGAGTACGTTCAGCCATATGACCGCGAGGGCTACAACGCATTTTTAAAGCGCATGTCCGAAACGCTGCACGCAAACGGCTATATGCTGTCGAGCGCAATAGCGCCCAAGAGCTCGGACGATCAGTACGGCGTGCTGTACACCGCGCACGACTACGCCGCCCACGGGCAGTACTGCGACAGGGTCGTTATCATGACCTACGAGTGGGGCTATACATACTCCGCGCCGCGCGCGATATCGCCGGTCAGCGAGATGCGAAAGGTCATAAGCTATGCGGTGACGAAAATGCCGCCGTCGAAGATACTGCTGGGCTTTTCAAACTACGGCTACGACTGGTCCTTGCCGTGGAAGCAGGGACAGGCGGCGCGGGTAATATCCAATGCCGCGGCGGCTGATCTGGCCGCGTCGGTTTATGCGCAGATAAAATTCGACGAGACCGCGCAGGCGCCGTTTTTCAATTACACGGGCCCCGCCGGAGTCCGGCACGAGGTGTGGTTCGAGGATGCCCGCAGCGTAAAAGCAAGGCTTGCGCTCGTGCGCGAATACGGCCTTGCGGGGATAAGCATATGGACCGTTAATATGCGCAATCGCTCGGGCTTTGCGGTGCTCGGGAGCGAGCTTTCAACCGAAAAAATAGTGTAAAGCGCAAAAAGCGACGGACACAAGCTGTGTCCGTCGCTTTGCATATTTCGATCATCCCAGGCGCTCGGAGATGACCTGAGCAACCTTCACGCCGGAGGCCGCCGCCTGAGCGAGGCCGCGGGTGATGCCCGCACCGTCGCCGATGGCGAAGAAGTTTGAAAACTTCGTTTCGAGATCGCCGGAGAGCTCAAGACGCGAGGAGTAGAACTTGACCTCCGCGCCGTACAGGAGGGTATCGTAGTTTGCCGTGCCCGGTGCGATCTTGTCCAAAGTGTAGATCATCTCGATGATATCGTCAAGCTGTCTCTTCGGAAGAGCAAGGCTCAGATCGCCGGGGACGGCCGCGGTGAGCGTCGGGCGGGTGTACGACTGCGCGAGACGGTGCTCGTTCGTGCGCACGCCCTTTACAAGGTCGCCGAAGCGCTGTACCAGAACGCCGCCGGAGAGCATGTTGCTGAGCGAGGCGATGTGCTTGCCGTAGCGGTACGGCTGATCAAAGGGCTCGGTGAAACGGTTGGACACCAGAAGCGCAAAGTTCGTGTTTTCGCTGCGCAGAGCGGGGTCGGAGTAGGAGTGGCCGTTTACGGTGTTTATGCCCTCAACGTTTTCTGCGACGACATGGCCGTAGGGGTTCATGCAGAAGGTGCGCACCTTGTCGCCGTACTGCTTTGTGCGGTAGATGAGCTTGGATTCGTAAACAACGTCGGTTATATGCTCGAAAATCGTGGCCGGAAGCTCGACGCGCACGCCGACGTCGACCTGGTTGTTTATGAGCTTGACGCCCAATTTGCGGCACTGCTCGGAGAACCACTCCGCGCCGCTTCTGCCGGGCGCTACGATGAGATAGCGGCACTTTATGTCCTCGCCATTTTTGAGCGAAAGCGAGTAGCCGTCGCCGTCGCGGTCTATGCTGCACACCTCGGTGCGGAAGCGGTATTCTATGACCTTGCGCAGATCCTCATACATGTTCTGGAGGATCCTGAGATTGTTCTCGGTGCCCAGATGCTTGACCTTCGCCTGAAGCAGGTGCAGGTCGTATTTCAGCGCCTCGCGCTCGAGCGCTCTCGCCTCGGGCGTGTCGGTCGAAAAGGTCTTGTCGGTCGCGCCGTATTTCATATTGACGGTATCGACGTAATTAATAAGGCTCATGACCTCGCCGTCGTCCATGAAATCGGTCAGCCAGCCGCCGAACTGAGTCGTGAAGTTATACTTGCCGTCGGAAAACGCGCCTGCGCCGCCGAAGCCGCACATAGTGTCGCATACGCTGCAATGGATGCACTCCTTGACCTTGCCCGCTACGATGGGGCAGTGTCTTGAATATATGTCTCCGCCCTGATCGAGCACGCAGATTTTAAGCTCCGGATGGCGGGCTATAAGCTCATAGCCTGCGAAAATGCCGGCCGTGCCGCAGCCGATAATTGCAACATCGTATGAATTACTCATTATAATTGCCCCTTTACTATAGTATAGTCCGAAACAAGCCCTTGGTATTATACGGATTTACTGTGGCATAGTAATTAATAAATTGTAAATTTTCCGAGAAGTTTACGGAGTTACTGGACACTTGCGCCGAGGTGTGTATTGCCGCTAACTTGACGGTATTTTAAAATGCCTATAAAATATACTGGTGCCGTCGGCTGCGCGACAGTCTGCGCCGGGCTTGCGGCTTTGAGCGCTGCTGCTTACATGTCAAAATATGTGAAGATTCTCGGAGGGAAGAAATGAGCTTTCTCTATGCGGTCATTTATATAGCCGGCCTCGGCATAATTTCGCATTTTATCGGCCAGGCGCTGCCGAGGGCGCTGTTTTCGGCGGAAAAATTCCCGTACCGCGCTGCTGCGTGGGAAAACGGCGGCAGGGTCTACGAAAAGCTCGGCATAAAGCGCTGGAAGGACGCCCTTCCCGACATGAGCCGCATCATGCCGGACATGGTCAGGAAGAAAATGACGAAGCAGAACCGCGAGCAGGGCATGGACGTCCTCATTGCCGAGACCTGCGTCGCCGAGTGCGTGCATATTTGGCTGATCGTTCTGTCGCTTGGCATATTTCTGTTCTGGCACGGCGGCACGGCGGTGATCTTTTGGCTTGTGTATAATATTTTGGGCAATGTTCCGTTTATATTGATACAGAGATACAACAGACCGAGGCTTGTGCTGCTCGAGCAGCGCAGAAGGAGGAGGGCTGCAAAACAGTGAAGGTACTTATATTAAGCTGCAACACCGGCGGCGGGCACAACAGCGCCGCCTCCGCGATATGCGAGTATTTTGAAAAAATGAACTGCGAGTGCGATATCGTAAACGCGCTCGATTTTCTGCCCAAGGCGCGTGCGGAATTCATAAGCCGCGGCCATGAGCTTGCGTATAAATACATGCCGCGACTTTACGGAGTAGGCTATCGCATAAGCGAAATGACGCCGCAGAACAGGCTGTATGAGCAGAACGCCAAGGGCGCGGATGAGCTTTGCAAGGTGCTGTTTTCCGGCAGCTACGACGTCGTCATAAGCGTGCACATTTTTGCCGCGATGATGATGACCGAGCTGAGGATAAACCGCGAGATAAATATACCGAGCTTTTTCGTCGCGACCGATTACACATGCAGTCCCGGCGTATCGGAGATCGTTGCGGACAAATATTTCATTCCGCACGAGAAGCTGCGCGAGGAGTTCGTGAGCCAGGGCATTCCCGCAAACAGGATCGTCGTCTCCGGTATTCCCGTGCGCGGGGAGTTCTGCCGCAAAAGCGATAAAAAGGCCGCGCGCCGCGCCCTCGGCATGAGCGAGGAGGGCAGAATGCTGCTTTTGTGCTGCGGCAGCATGGGCTGCGGACCCATACGCAGCATAGCCCTGCGCATCGGCGAGATCATGGGCGAAAACGACAGCCTTGTCATCGTCTGCGGCAGCAACCACCAGCTTGAAAAGGATCTGCAATTTCTCACCGGCGACGATATACGCATAAAGATCTGCGGCTTTACCGATAAGATGAGCCTTTACATGGACGCAGCCGACCTCATCATCACAAAGGCCGGAGGCCTGAGCACCACCGAGGCTGTCATGAAGCGCCTGCCGATACTGTTTATCGACGCCGTTCCCGGCTGCGAGAGCCGCAACATACAGTTCATGACCGACAACGCCTATGCACTTGAGGCCGATACGGCCTCGGGCATGGCGCACCTTGTCGAAACCTGCCTGAGCGGCGCGGTAGACCCCATGGAAATGGTGCGCCACAGGGAAAAAGACTTCCCCTTTGAGGCGACAAAGACTATATACGACACGGTCTGCGCCGAGTACCGCCGCTTTGACGCATCCCGCTCGGATAGTAAGGCCGAGCCGGAGGCGTTGCCGTCGCGCCTCATGCCGAGCGAGGAAAAGAGCATGATGCTCATAATAAATCCCGTTGCCGGTAAGGGCGAGATGATGCGCTATCTCACCGAGGTCACCGGCACGTTCATGGACGCGGGCTACCGCGTGAGCTTTTACCCGACGCGCGGACGAGGCGACGCGACCGAGTACGTCAAAGCCTACGGCAAGGACTTTGACATTATCTGCTGCTCCGGCGGCGACGGAACGCTCAACGAGACTATATCCGGCATGATAGACGCGGGGCTCGATATCCCCATCGGTTATATGCCTGCCGGAAGCACGAACGATTTTGCGGAGTTTCACGGCATAAGCTGCGATGTTGAAAAAACGGCGAAAAAGATAGTCTCCGGCAATGAGCACCGCACAGATGTCGGCAGACTGGGAGGCAAATATTTCATAAACGCAGCCGACTTCGGCGCATTCACCTGGCTGCCGTATACAACGCCGCAGAGGCTGAAAAACAAAATGGGCTTCTACGCCTATGTCCTCGACGGAATAAAGGATCTTGCAAAGCTCCAGAGCGAGCATCTGCGCGTTACTATAAACGGGCAGACGCAGGAGGGAGAATTCATTTTCGGCGTTGTCGCTTCGTCAAGCGCGCTGGCCGGTGCGCTCGATTTCTTCGGGCAGAAGGTAGTCGCCGACGACGGCCTGTTCGAGGTGCTGCTCATCCGCCGCCCGAATTCTCCGGCCGAGCTTCAGTCAACCATTGCCGCCTTGCGTGAGCAGAATCTCAATAACGAGCTTATCTCCTTCTGCCGCACGGATAAGGTGGAGATCGAGTGCATGAAAAAGCTCGCCTGGGCGCTCGACGGCGAAAAATGCGTCGGCGGAAGCCGCCATGCGATCGAGATGCTGCCGCGCCGAGTGAGGATAGTTTACTGATGACAAGGCTTAAGGATATAAGACTCATAGCGCTCGATCTTGATGATACGACGCTTCGCTCGGACGGAAGCCTTTCTGGCCAAACACGTGCTGCCATCGAAGCGGCGATAGACGCGGGACTCGAGATAGTGATTGCTTCCGGAAGGGCGCTGCACTCTCTGCCCAAAGCCGTGACCGAGATACCCGGCATACGCTATGCCGTAACCTCAAACGGAGCGGCCGTCGTCAGCGTCGCGGACGGAGAGCGCCTTGTCAGCCTTACCCTGCACCCGGACACGGTGCATGAGCTCATAGCCATTTTCGGAGGCGAACCTCTTGAGTGCTTCATAGACGGTCAGGCCTATTGTGATGCGCAATACATAGCAAACCCTGTGCGCTTCGGCTGCTCAGAGGCGTATGTGGATTATGTAAAAACGACGCGCCTGCCGGTTGAGGATATGAAGCGGTTTATTCTCGATAATGTCGACAGGCTCGACAGCGTGGACGTTCTGTGCGGGGGTGCAGGTCACAGGGACGAGCTTTGGGAAAAGGCGCTCTCGCTCCCCGGAGCGTATATAACGAGCTCATCACCCCGGCTTATCGAGATATCCGACGCCGGCGCGGGAAAGGGCGCGTCGCTCAGGCGGCTGTGCGCTATACTCAACATTCCGGCAGGTGCCGTCGCCGCCTTCGGCAACGGCGATAACGACGCCGACATGCTCGCCTTTGCGGGGCTCGGCGTCGCAATGAAGAACGCTACCGCCGCGTGCATCGCGTCGGCCGACCTCGTGTGCGGCTCGAACGATGAGCACGGCGTTGCGCAAATGCTATATAAAATAATAGGAGACAAGCAAAAACAGTGATCAGAGAAGCAAGACCCATTGACCTTGACGCAATAGCGAAGATCTATGACAGCATCCATGCCGCCGAGGAGAGCGGCAAAATGAAAATAGGCTGGATAAGCGGCGTTTATCCCACGCGCGAGACCGCCGCAGAAGCCATCCGCCGCCGCGATATGTTCGTTCTTGAGGAGGACGGATGCATAAAGGCCGCGGCCATAATAAACAAGACCCAGGTCGACGTTTACAAGGGCGCAAAGTGGAGCTTTGCGGCTGATGATAACGAGGTGTGCGTTCTGCACACGCTGGTGGTCGACCCCGAATTTGCCGGTCAGGGCTACGGCAAAAGATTCGTCGCGTTTTACGAAAAATACGCCATGTCGCGCCGCTGCGCGGTGCTGAGGATCGACACGAACGCGATAAATGCGGCGGCTCGCGCCATGTACGCAAAGCTCGGCTACCGCGAGGCCGATACAGCCCCCTGCGTCTTTAACGGCATCCCCGACGTAAATCTTGTTCTGCTTGAGAAAAAGCTGAAATAAAAAACGAGGCTCACCGAGCCTCGTTTTTTGTTATTTAATTATTGCACTTATTATCGGCTTGCCCTCGCGGTCGAGCAGGGGGGTCAGGCCGCCGGAGTATCCGGAGTAGTGGTAGAGATAATTTACGCCGGTCTCTTTATCCACCCAGATCTCCATAACGTCGATCGCACCCTGGGCATAAATCTTTTCAAAGCGTTTTTCGGACATTTCACTTATTCCTTTCCTTATACATTTTTGCAGCTCTGCTCATGGGGATGAGCGCGAGCGCCGTGACGACGGCGGCGGCAATGAACAGCTCGTTTACGGGCAGATAGCCCTCGGCTATGCTGCTTATGTCAAAGCCCATTTCGCCTGCCTGACCGACGGTGACGAAGATGAGGTTTCCGTTATCGACGACCTGATACACCTTCTCGCCGAAGGCGCGGCAGATGGGGTCTGCAAGCAGGGGGCCTGCTATCATCGGGAAGAAAACGAAGAACATTATCCTTATACCCTCAAACTGGCCGCGGTGCTCCTCGGGGTACAGGCGCTTCATCCAGACGGTCATGGCCTGCATGAAAACGACGTAGCCGATGCCGACGAGGATTATGCCGACAAAGCAGGGCCAGTTGGCCGCAAAGTCCAGGGCGTTTTCCGTATCGAACGTGCCCTGCATATTGCCTACGACAAAGTACACGAACAGGCAGCCGAGAATGCTCAGTATAGTTGCGAACGCGGCGACGGCCGGGACTTTTTTGTCATTTATGACCTTTATAAACGGGATGGATATGGCAACGGATATCAGCAGTGGTATGCCGAGAATGAGGCTGGGGTCGTTAAAGCCGAGGGTATAGTTCATCCAGTTCATGATGTGGATGAAATAGCAGTTGTAGCCGATGAAGAATATGCTCAGCGTGAGGAATACGAGAGCAAGCTCTTTGTTGGCAATAAAACGCTTGAAGTTGAACGTTGAGCCGAACTGATGCCAGAAGCTCCCGTCTCTGACGGGCTTGAGCGTGGGAGCGTCTTTAAGCAGGAAAAACGACGCGATGCCGATGAGAACGGTGACGCCGCCGGCTATGGAGAAGAAGATGATGTAGCCTGCCTGCGGGTTTGCCTCGGTGGCAAGGCCTGTTATGAACATGCCGCCGACAAGGGTGCCCACGAGCGTTCCTATAACGGGCAGGGTCGCCGCGACAGCACCGATCTGGCCGGAGTTTGAGTCGTCCATCATGTCGGCATACCAGGCGTTGTAGCCCGCGTCGTTTGCCATCGAGCCGAAAAAGCTCATGATCGTGTCGGCCGCGACGATTGTCACGCCGACGAGCATGACGTTGTTATAAATGCTGTCGCGCAGATAGTGCGTCAGGCCGAAGGCTATCGTGAAGACGCCCCACAGCACAGAGCCCCAGACTATGAGCTTTTTGCGCGAGCCGATGCGGTCGGAAAGCGTTCCGAAAAACAGCGCCGAGAACGTCGTCGCCGTTGCCGAGCAGATGGTCATCGCCGTAACGACGCCCAGCTGCGCGCCGAAGTCGGAATACAGAAAGTTTGCAAACCAGTTGTTTTCGATGACCCAGGCTATCTGCGCGGAAAAACCGATCACCAGCAGCAGAGTCCAGTTGAGCGCACCGATGCCTTTTTTTCTGACGCCTTGTGTTTTACCCATTTATTTTTCCTCCTATAATATCCTTTACAAGGGCTTCGTACTTATCCTTTGCGCACATGTAGCTTGCCGCGTGTCCCGCTCCGGGCACGAGCAGCAGCCGCTTCGGGCTTCTGCACGCGTTAAATATCTCAAGCGCCATGTTCTTTGGAACATAGCGGTCGCATTCGCCGCAGATGTATACGAGCGGAACCTCCGCAACGCTTACGCTGCGCACCGAGCTTGCCTCCCTGAAGCCGTAGCCTGCCTTCAGGAGATTTACATACTCGAAAACGTCGACAAACATCGTCGGCAGATGATAAAGCTGCCCGACGAGATTGCGGAAAACCGTGTTGAGATCGGAATATCCGCAGTCGGCGATAACGCCGCGCACGTTTTTGCTCAGCTCGAGATCCATGCTCTGCAAAACACTTGCCGCGCCCATGGACATGCCGTGCAGATAGATATCGTTATCCGGGAAGAGCTCGAAAGCCTTATACGTCCATTTCACAACGTCGTATCTGTCCAGAGCGCCAAATCCTATGTAGGTTCCGTCGCTTTTACCGTGCGCACGCATGTGAACGTAAATGAGATCGTGGCCGAGGGATTTATAAAAATCGTACATCGCCGCGAAATCGCAGGTGGGCTCGGATTTGTAGCCGTGGAAGAACATGACGGTCTTGCCCGTTCCGGTTCCGCGCAGAAGATCTGCCCGCAGCGTCAGCCCGTCGTCGGATTCGATGCTTATCTCCTCAAACGGCAGCTCGCGGAAGGGGGCAAAGTATGGGATGTTGTGCGCCCAAAGGGCGTTTCCGGTCGGCTCCAAGAGATATGACGGCTTCGCGCCCGTCTCCGGCGTCGGGAAATTATCCTGCCGTAAAATGAGCGTGCGGACAAACTTGAGCCCCACGGCATAAAAAAGCGCCAGAACGGCGCAGATAACTATTAAAACAATCAAAACGGCTTTCATAACATCACCGCGTTTATTTTATTACATTTTTATTAAAATTGGAATAGGCAATATTGAAGAATAAAAAATATTATTATATAATTGACCATCAGTGTTGAAGAAAAGGAGAGACATCATGGAAAAGTCAAAGGTGTATTTTATTAAGGATATAAGCCCCGAGAATGTTGTAAAGGCATATGAAGCGCTCGGCATTGAGCTCAAGGGCAATGTCGCCGTGAAGCTGCACAGCGGCGAGCCCGGCAACCAGAACTTCCTGCGCCCGGACTTCATGAAGCCCGCCGTCGACCGCGTCGGCGGAACGATAGTGGAATGCAACACCGCCTATGACGGCGGCCGCGATACGACAGAGCATCACAAAAAGACCATGCAGCTGCACGGCTGGGTCGAGATCGCCGATGTTGACATCATGGACGCGGAGGGCGAGATGACGATCCCTGTCGTCGGAGGCAAGCACCTTGATGTAAACTACGTCGGCAAGACTCTGCCGGAGTATGACTCCATGCTCGTCCTGTCGCACTTCAAGGGTCACCCGATGGGCGGCTTCGGCGGCGCGCTCAAGAACATATCCATCGGACTTGCATCGAGCTACGGCAAGAAGTATATCCACGGCGTCAAGAAGATAGAAAACTTCTGGCACGCCGATCACGACAGCTTCCTTGAGTGCATGGCGGACGCGGCAAAGAGCATCGTCGATCACTTCGGCGGCAATATGGCCTTTGTGAATATAATGAAGAACATGTCCGTCGACTGCGACTGCTGCGCCGTTGCCGCCGACCCCAGGATCGGCGATATCGGCATTCTCTCCTCGCTCGATCCCGTCGCGCTCGATCAGGCCTGCCTTGACCTCGTCTACGCAAGCGACGATCCCGATAAGGGCGATCTTATAGAGCGCATAGAATCGCGCAACGGCGTGCATACAGTTGAAGCTGCCGCCGGGATCGGAGTCGGAATCCGCGAATACGAGCTCATAAAGCTATGAAAAAGCTCGTTTTAGGCATCCTTGCGCACGTCGATGCCGGAAAAACGACCCTGTCCGAGGCGCTGCTGTATACCTGCGGCAGCATAAGAAAACTCGGCAGGGTAGACCACCGCAACACGGCGCTCGACACGCACCGGATAGAGCGCGAGCGCGGAATAACAGTGTTTTCAAAACAGGCGCAGCTCCGTACGGAAAATATGGAGCTGTGCCTTCTTGACACGCCCGGACATGCCGACCTCACCGCAGAGACCGAGCGAGTGCTCGACGTTCTCGATTACGCGCTGCTCGTTATATCCGGCACCGACGGCGTCCAGGCGCACACGGAAACGCTGTGGCATCTGCTCGAGCGGCACGGGGTGCCGACGATCATTTTCGCGACGAAAATGGATCTTACGGCCGGCGACAGGGAAAAGGTACTCGGCGATCTGCGCGCAAGGCTTTCGGAAAACTGCTTTGATCTTTCAGATAAGTCGCAGGAGACGTGCGAGAGCATCGCAATGTGCGACGAGGCGCTTTTGGAGAAGTTTGCGTCCGGCGGAGATATTGCAGATTCGGACATGTCGCGCCTTATCGCCGAGCGAAAGATATTTCCCGTGCTCTACGGCTCGGGGCTGAAGCTCGTGGGAGTTAGCGAGCTTGTCGAATTTATCGAAAAATTCACCGTCAGTCCCGAATACCCCGAAGAGTTCGGCGCGAGGGTATATAAAATAATGCGCGATGCACGCGGGCGAAGACTCAGCTGCATGAAGATAACGGGCGGCACGCTGCGCAACCGCGACAGTGTGGACGGGCATACGGTCACGGAAATGCGCGTCTATTCCGGCGCAAATTACGAAGCCGTGCAGGAGGCGTGCGCCGGCAGTATCGTCGCCGTGCAGGGACTGGACAGCAGCTACGCCGGTCAGGGACTCGGCTTTGAAAGCGACGGCATTAAGCCGGAGACCGAGGCCGTCATGCGCTATGCCGTCGTGCTGCCGAAGGGCGCGGATGCGCTTGTTTCATATAAGCAGCTCAAGCAGCTCGAGGACGAGGATCCGCAGCTTCACATAGAGTGGAACGAGCGCCTGCGCGAGATAAGCCTGCGCATAATGGGCAGGGTGCAGACCGAGGTGCTCACGGAGCTCATCCGCGAGCGCTTTGACCTTGAGGTCGCCATCACCTCCGGCGGCATCGCATATAAGGAAACGATAGCCGCGCCTGTGCACGGTATCGGACATTTCGAGCCGCTGCGTCACTATGCCGAGGTGCATCTGCTTATCGAGCCCGCTGAGCGCGGCTCGGGTCTGAGCTTTGAAAGCCGCTGCCCGACCGATGAGCTTGACCGCAGCTGGCAGGGCCTTATCATGACGCACCTTGCCGAAAAGGAGCATCTCGGCGTATTGACAGGCTCGCCGCTGACGGACGTTAAGATAAGCCTTATCGCGGGACGGGCTCACATTAAACACACCGAGGGCGGAGATTTCCGCGAGGCGGTGTACCGTGCGGTGCGTCAGGGACTTATGAAGGCAGAAAGCGTGCTGCTCGAGCCGTGGTACGAGTTCCGGCTCGAGGTGCCGCCCGAGCAGATAGGCCGCGCCATCTCCGATGTGCGTGCCATGAGCGGCAAATTCGATACCGAGGGCAGCAGCGTTATTACCGGCCTTGCGCCGGTTTCGGAGATGAACGGCTACGCGGAGGTTTTGGCGTCCTACACCTCCGGCAAGGGCAGGCTCAGCTGCAGCGCGGGCGGTTACTATCCCTGCCACAACGAAAAGCAGGTCGTTGAGGCTATAGGCTATGACCCGGAGGCGGATGCCGAAAACACGCCCGACTCCGTCTTCTGCTCGCACGGAGCGGGAACGGTAATAAAGTGGAACGAGGTCGAAAGCTTTGCACACCTCAGCCCCACGCTCGGTATTAAGAAGCCGGAGGAGGTGCAGCGCCCGCGGTATTTCTCCATCGACGATAAGGAACTCGAGGCGATAATGGAGCGCGAGTTCGGCCCCGTGCGCCGCAGGATGTACACAAAGGCTAAAACGCAGCCGGACACAGAGTGCGAGCTTGCGCCGTCAAGGCGCGAATACGTTATCGTCGACGGCTATAACTTCATTTTCGGAACGCCGGAATACAAGGAGCTGGCCGCGGCCTCGCTCTCGCTTGCACGCGAGCGGCTGTCGGACGTTCTGCGCAGCTACAGAGCCATGCGCGACTGCGAGCTCGTGCTGGTGTTCGACGGCTACCGCGTTGCGGGAAACGCCGGCGAGCGTGAAACGCAGGGCATCCGCACGGTGTACACGAAGGAAAACGAGACCGCCGATATGTACATCGAAAAGCTTGCAAACGATATAGGCAAAAACTATTCCGTGAAGGTCGTCACGAACGACTCGCTCATTCGCCTGTCTGCCATGCGCTCGGGCGTTCTGCGCATGTCGGTAAAGGAGTTCTCCGACGAGCTTGACGGGGTGATGAAAAGGATCATGGAGTACATTGATGGGAAACGATGAGCTTATCCGCCGTGCGGAGGATCTGTGCCGCCGCTGCGAAAAAACGGCGAGCGTCACGCACACGGCGTTTCTGACCCCGGCAGAGCAGTTTGCACTCGAAAAATGGGCGCGCAGCGCGCCGGACTGCAATATGCTTCTGACCGGAGGAACGGAGGGGTGCGAGCGCCGCGCGGCCTTCTTTCTGCCGTTTTACATGGAAAAAGAGAGCTTCGACGCCTCGGAATACATAAGCGCCCTGCGCGCAAGGGCGCACTTCGGCGCACCGACACACCGCGACTATATGGGCGCGATACTCGCTCTCGGCATAAAGCGCGAGTGGCTCGGCGATATCTGGGTAAACGGCGAGGAGGCGGTCATATTCGTTATGCAGTCTGTCGAGCGCCACGTTGCAGACGGGCTCGAGAAGGTCGGTCGATACGGCGTTAAGCTGCAAAGGGCGGAGCTAAATGCGCTCGCGCCGCCCGAACGCAAGGTAAAGCGCGTTTCGTTTTCGGTAAAGAGCATGCGCTTTGACGCGGTGCTCGCCGGAATGTTCGGCTTATCGCGCACGGCGGCCGCGTCGCACATAGCCGAAGGCGCGGCGAGCCTTAACTATTCCGAGTGCCTTAAAAACGACGCCATCGTTTCGCCGGGCGATGTCATCTCGCTTCGCGGCTGCGGCAAGGGCACGGTGTCCGGGCTCGGCGGCATCAGCCGCAAGGGCAGGCTCTTCGTCGAAGCGGAAATTTATAAATGAATAATCTTTAATGGCAGGGCAACATGCTCTGCCATTAAAATTCTATATAATTTGCAAAAACATTTATATAAAACTATTGACAAATTAAAAATGCTGTAGTATATTAAAATTATAAAGGAAAAATAACTTAGGTCGGGTCGTCAGATGCGGCCTATCGGCCTGTCAGTTATGAATAAGAAAGGCAATTATGAAAAAGACACTATACAGTTTAATGCTTACGGACGAAGTGGTCGCCGAGGTGGACAGGCTTGCCCACAAGCTCGGAACGAATCGTTCAAACCTTATAAATCAGATACTTGCCGAACATGTCGATCTCGTTACGCCGGAGAGAAAGATAAACGATGTTTTCTCGGCCATCGAGCAGCTTCTGACTTCATCGCGCGATCTGGTGCCCTTTGTTTCGCCCCATGCGCTGACGATGTCCTTAAAGTCCTCGCTTGAGTATAAATACCGTCCGACGGTCAAATACGAGGTCGAGCTTTATCGCGGCGACAGCGACAATCTCGGCGAGCTGACGGTCATTTTCCGCACGCAGTCGGCGGCGCTCATACGCTCTATGACAGAATTTTTCCGCATCTGGAAGCGCATAGAGGATGCGCATCTGCGTCCGGTTATGGAGTCCGAGCCTCCGAAATATGCCCTGTACGACGGCAAATTCATCCGCTCGATATCCGTTCCGTCGTGTGACTGCACCTCCGATGAGCTTGCAAAGGCATTGTCGGAATACATCAAGCTTTTCGACACCATGATGAAGGGCTACCTCGGCGGACGGCTCAATGCCCGCGATATCGAAGCGTGTTACTTCTCCCAGCTCAGGAGAACCGATATTCTAATCTAATTTGAATTTGAAAAAAGAAGGTGTTTCTATGAATGCACAGAACTTCACCCAAAAGACACTTGAAATGATCCAGACCGCCAAATCCATGGCGATGGAAAACAACAATCAGTATATAACCCCGGAGCATCTTCTGTATGCCCTTGTCGACCAGGACGGCGGACTGATCCCGTCGCTGCTGGGCAAAATGGGCGTTGACTGCAACGCGGTGCTCTCGGAGCTTGACACGGCGATCGAGGGCATGCCCAAGGTTTCCGGCGACTATGATATCTACCTCTCGCGCGAATCGGAGCGCGTCATGAATGCGGCCGAGAAATCGGCAAAGAGCCTCGGCGATGAGTATCTGTCCGTCGAGCATGTCATGATCGGCATTTTCGCGTCTCCCACACCCGCGATAAAGCGCATTTTCGACAGCCACGGAATCACGAAGGCCAAGTTTTCCGAAGAGCTCAGCAAGGTAAAGAAAGGCCCCGTCACCGGCGATAACCCCGAAAACACCTACGATGCGCTCAAAAAATACGGCACCGACCTTGTGGAGCGTGCGCGCAGCAACAAGCTTGACCCCGTTATCGGCCGTGATACCGAGATAAGAAACGTCATCCGTATTCTTTCGCGTAAGACGAAAAACAACCCCGTGCTCATAGGCGAGCCCGGCGTCGGCAAGACCGCCATCGCGGAGGGACTTGCCCAGCGTATCGTCCGCGGCGACGTGCCGGAGGGACTTAAGAACAAGACCATTTTCTCGCTGGATATGGGCGCGCTGATAGCCGGCGCAAAGTACCGCGGCGAGTTCGAGGAACGTCTGAAGGCCGTCCTTGAGGAGATAAAGCAGTCCGACGGGCAGATCATTCTGTTTATAGATGAGCTGCACACCATTGTCGGCGCCGGTAAGACCGAGGGCAGCATGGACGCAGGAAACCTCTTAAAGCCCATGCTCGCGCGCGGCGAACTGCACTGCATCGGCGCAACGACCCTTGACGAGTACCGCAAGTACATCGAAAAGGACGCGGCGCTCGAAAGAAGATTCCAGCCCGTGCAGGTTGACGAGCCGACCGTCGAGGATACAATCTCGATACTTCGCGGACTCAAGGAACGCTATGAGGTCTATCACGGCGTGCGTATCCACGATAACGCACTCGTTGCCGCGGCTACGCTTTCAAACCGCTATATAACCGACCGTTTCCTGCCCGATAAGGCCATCGACCTTGTCGATGAGGCCTGTGCGCTCATCCGCACGGAGATAGACTCCATGCCCGCGGAGCTTGACGATATGCGCCGCAAGATCATGCAGCTTGAGATCGAGGAAACCGCTCTCAAGAAGGAAACCGATAAGCTCTCGCAGGATAGGCTTGCAAAGCTCACCGAGGAGCTTGCAAACCTCAAGGATGAGTTTAACGAGCGAAAATCCCGCTGGGAGGCCGAAAAGGGCAGCGTCGATGAGGTCAAGAAGCTCAAGAGCCAGATCGAGCAGATGAACGCCGATATCGAAAACGCGCAGCTTCGCTATGAGTACGAGACGGCGGCAAGGCTCAAATATTCCGACCTGCCCGCGCTTGAAAAGAAGCTTGAGGAGGCCGAAAAGCTCAGCGAGGAGCGCAAGGCAAGCAGCATGGTGCACGACACCGTCACCGAGGAGGAGATAGCCGGCATCGTCGCAAAGTGGACGGGCATTCCCGTCTCGAAGCTGCTTGAGGGCGAACGCGAGAAGCTTCTGAATCTCGACAAGGTGCTGCATAAATCCGTCATCGGTCAGGATGAGGCCGTGCAGAAGGTCACCGAGGCCATCTGGCGCTCGCGTGCAGGCATAGGCGACCCGAACAGGCCGATAGGCTCGTTCATGTTCCTCGGCCCCACGGGCGTCGGTAAAACGGAGCTTGCAAAGGCTCTGGCAAGATGCCTGTTCGACGATGAGCATAACATGGTCAGGATCGATATGACCGAATACATGGAGAAGTTCTCCGTCTCAAGGCTCATCGGCGCGCCTCCCGGATACGTCGGCTATGACGAGGGCGGTCAGCTCACCGAGGCCGTGCGCAGAAAGCCGTATTCGGTCGTGCTGTTTGACGAGATCGAAAAGGCGCACCCGGATGTTTTCAACATCCTGCTGCAAATTCTCGACGACGGCCGCGTGACCGATTCTCAGGGCC
>CALBGG010000153.1 GCA_937893605.1 uncultured Clostridia bacterium | reverse complement strand
GTGAGCTTTATGTAGCCGTTCTGGGGCAGCATTTCGACCTGCGCCGACAAAAGCTTATAGCCTGCGGCGGTGATCTTGTCCGCAACCGGGGCTACATCGTCGGGAGCGGTGTATACAATAAAGGTCTCTCCGTCGGGCTCGAAATCATCCGCGCCGCATTCAAGGACCTCCATCATTACCTCGTCCTCGTCGAGCTCTTCGTCCTCGTTATCAATAACGATAACACCCTTTTTGTCAAACGACCAGGAAACACAGTTTGCTGCGCCGAGGTTTCCGCCGTACTTATCGAAGTAATGGCGGATCTCACCGGCAGTACGGTTGCGGTTATCGGTCATGGTCTCGACTATGACGGCGACGCCGGAGGGACCGTAGCCTTCGTAAACGATCTTCTCGTAGTTATCGGTGTTGCCCGCTCCGAGCGCCTTGTCTATGGTGCGCTTGATGTTATCATTGGGCATATTTGCGGCCTTTGCCTTGGTGATGACCGCCGCAAGGCGCGAGTTGTTATTCGGGTCGCCGCTGCCGCCTTCCTTGACGGCGACGATCATTTCACGGGCGATCTTCGTGAACGCCTGAGCGCGCTTAGCGTCGGCCGCGCCCTTAGTTTTCTGTATATTATGCCATTTGGAATGTCCGGACATATAAAACAGCTCCTCTAATAGTATTATTGCGAATTAACGGCAATTATTTTATCACAAACCCTCACTTATGACAAGGGTTAATTACCGTATCTTACGGCACTCGAGATAATAGCGCTTGTCGTTGCCGTGGCCGATGGAAAAGCTTTTTTTGGGGAAAGGCCCGCTTTTCATGACAGAGCTGAACAGCTCAGACTTTTCCATTCGCGGCAGGAGTATACCCGCGCAGCCGAAGCGCTGTGCCATTTCGACGCATTCGCAGTCGCCGTGGATATAGTCGATATACCCGCCGTGGCGCTCGATATACGCCACACAGAAATCCTCGCATTTTCCGATAAGCTGACCTATCGTGAGGTCTGATATGTTAAGTCGTTCGATGCCCTCGCCGGTCACGAGGTCAATGCTCCTGCCCTCGCCCTCGTTATCCGCGAAAAACGCCTTGGCCTCGGCAACGAAATCGGCAGATTCCGTATCGAAAACAACCTTGTGTATGGGTTCAAAGCTGATGGCCGCATCATGGATGTTCACAAGCTCGGCAAGGGCGTATCGCGCCGGGGCGCTCGCACGCGCTTTTTCGGGAAGCGTCTTTTTGACCTCCTCCCAGTGACGCTTTGCAGCTGCAAGGCTGTGGTTACCGTCGCCCATGGCAAATACTATGGCGTTATCCGCCGAACCGTATTTGCGGCGAAGAACATCCTCATTGCCGAGCTTTTCGGCTGCCTTTGCGAGCCTTTCATTATCCTCAACAAGCCAGCCTGCGATGCTGCCTCCGTCCTGCATGAGCTCGAAATCATACACTTTCTCCCCCTTCGTCACAGAGGAAAAGACGATATCGTCGGGATCGTCCATGAATATCATGATATGCGGCATCTCAAGCGGAGCGTTGCGGCGGATCTTCACGCGCGGCGGCAGTCTGTCCTCTACCGTGTGCTCGGTCGCACGGATAGGGCTGTGTGTTCCCTCTGCCCAATCATAGGCCTCGAGGTCGAACATACCCATTATGCCGCGGCGCACGGCGCCGTTTTTAAGCGTGCGTTCAAGATAGATATAGCTGTCAGGATACTTTCTGAAAACGCCGGTGTCGAGATAGCGCTGCATCGTAGCGTTTATTTTCACGCTCTCAGTCTCCGGATCCTTCGTGCCGAGCTCTGCCTCGGGCAGCATCATATTGAGCGTAGACGGCGCGTCGCCGACTATGGCTCTCACCTGCTGCCAGTACTCGGGCTCTGACGTGAACTGATCGCAGGCAACAACGCTCCACCGGTACATATCAACGGTTGGCAAAAGGATATCGGCCGGTTTAAATATTCTCATTACAGCACCTCCAGCGCTATCTGCGTCCATGTCTCCATGCTGTCGAAGTTTTCTTTCAGCTTCTGCCTTGTCATCCACAGTCCCTCTAACTTTTCCGTCTCCTTGACGTAAACCTCGCCCTCGACAGGCAAAATGAAGCACGCGCCGAGGTGGACTCTGCCCACGGCGTTGGAATCGTCATTTATAAAGCCGCAGGGTGTGAGCTCACCGTGAGTGCCAAGCTCGACCTCCTCGTGTATCTCGCGCCACAAACCGCGCATGAGCAAGTCTCCCCGCTCGTCGACAGGATTAATATGCCCGCCTATGCCGATGGATATTTTTCCGTGAAGTCGCGCCTCTCCTCCCTTATTGAGCCTTCGGGTCACAAAAACCTCATCGCCTCGGCACAGGATTACATATGGTATGATCTGCTTAAAGTCCGGGCGCTCCTCGGCCTCGGGACGCGGCATGAACTCATGCTCTTTTTTGATGATATCTAAAAGCTCCTCTGCACAGCCGGTTATGAGTCCGTTGCGTCCGTATATATACTGTTCAACTTTTTCGCGTTTTACAACCAATACCTGTTCCATTATTCTTCCCACTTTGCCGCTCTTTCAACTGCGCGATGCCACTTCTCATGCAGGGCTTTCGCCTCTCCTTCGAACATCTGCGGAGTGAACACTCTGTCCGACTCGCGGATATCCGCAATGTCGCTCACATCGTTCCACACGCCGGCGGCAAGACCCGCCAGAAACGCGGCGCCGAAGGCCGTGGTCTCAACCATTTTCGGGCGGTCGATGGGCTTACGGAGAATATCCGACTGGAACTGCATCATAAAATTGTTGACAGAAGCGCCGCCGTCGACTCGCAGAACGCTCAGAGGCTCTCCCGCGTCCTGCTCCATCGCGTCGAGCAGATCCTTGACCTGATAGGCTATACCCTCGAGTGCGGCACGGGCGATATGCGCCTTAGTCGAGCCTCGGGTAAGGCCTACAATGGCACCGCGGGCATACATATCCCAGTGCGGCGCGCCGAGACCCGTAAAGGCCGAGACGAGATACACACCGCCGTTATCGGGAACTGAGGTTGCAAGGGCCTCACACTCAGAGCTTGTACCCAGCAGGCCTATCTCGTCGCGCAGCCACTGGATGGAGCTCCCTGCGTTAAAAACGCTGCCCTCAAGGGCATAGGTCGTTTTACCTCCTATGGACCATGCAACGCTCGTAACCAGCCCGCTTGCACTGCGCACTGACTGATCGCCCGTATTAAGGAGCGTGAAGCAGCCCGTTCCGTATGTATTTTTCGCCTGCCCCTTTTCTATGCAGCCCTGCCCGATGAGCGCTGCGGCCTGGTCGCCGACCGAACCGCATACCGGGATACCGGCAAGCATTTCAAGTCCCGTTATTCCGGGCGCTACCTTGCCGAAGACCATAGACGACGGCACGGGCGTCGGAAGCATTGACATGGGTATGCCGAGCTTGTTGCACAGCGTTTTATCCCACTTGAGCTCATTTATGTCAAACAGCATCGTGCGCGAGCAGTTCGAATAATCCGAAACATGCGCCTTACCGCCCGTGAGGTTCCATATGAGCCATGAGTCGACATTACCGAACAGCAGTTCGCCGCGCTCGGCCTTTTCGCGCGCACCGTCGACATTATCAAGTATCCACTTTATCTTCGTGCCCGAAAAATATGCGTCGATTAGAAGGCCGGTTCTGTCGCGAACATAGTCGCCGACGCCTTCAGCCTCGAGCTTATCGCAGATAGGCGCCGTTCTTCTGCATTGCCACACGATGGCGTTATATATGGGCTTGCCTGTATTCTTATCCCAAACGATGGTCGTCTCGCGCTGATTTGTTATGCCTATGCCGGCTATGTCGGTCGGCGAAAGTTCGCTTTTTTCAAAGGCCTCGGCGAGGGCGCGGAACTGAGTTTCCAATATTACCATGGGGTCGTGCTCGACCCAGCCGGGCTTGGGATATATCTGCGGGAAAGGGTACTGCGCTATCGTGACAGGCACGCCCTTTGCGTCAAAAACTATGGCTCGCGAGCTCGTCGTTCCCTGATCGAGCGCGACAACATAACCGTTCATTTGTTTACCTCCATACTGATTCTGCTAATTCATTGCAATTTGCCGCAATTATGCTATAATTTAATAATAACATACTCGGAGGGGATTTTCCATGCCTACTTTCAATGATTTTTATTTTAATTCAAGCACCGGTAAAAACCGCATCCATGTCCGCCGCTGCGTTCCAGACGGAGAGATTCGGGGAGTCGTTCAGATAATCCACGGCATTGCCGAGCACATCAGCAGATACGACGATTTCATGTCCTTTCTGGCATCCAACGGCTTCGTCGCACTCGGCACGGATCACCTCGGCCACGGCAAGAGCATCGAAAGTTCCGAGCAGCAGGGCTTTTTCGCAGAGAAAAACGGCTGGGACTGCATCATTAAGGACGAAGAGATACTACGCCTTGCTATGAAGCAGACCTATCCCGGTGTTCCGTTTATCCTATTTGGCCACAGCATGGGCAGCTTCATGGCACGCACGCATCTTATCCGCTATCCCGGCGCGTTCGATGCGGCCATAATAAGCGGAACGGGCAATCAGGGTGCGGCACTCGTAAACGGCGGCCTTTTTATGGGCAACCTTGTGACCTCCCTCAAGGGGCCGCATCACTACAGCAAGTTCCTGAACAACCTCGCATTCGGAAGCTATAATAAAATATACGACAACCCGCGCACCGAGTACGACTGGCTTACAAGAAATAATGAGGCCGTCGATAAATATATTGCCGACCCCCTGTGCGGCTTTATCCCCTCGTGCAGCCTGTTCAGAGACATGATGACCGGCATTAAGTTCATAACCAATGTCGATAATCTCAAGTCGATGAAAAAGGATATACCCGTTTACTTCATGTCCGGCGACAAGGATCCCGTCGGCGAGTGCGGCAAGGGCGTAAAGCTTGCGTATGAGAATTTCAAGAAGGCCGGCATGGAGGACGTCACTATTAAGCTCTACAAGGACGGCCGCCACGAAATGCTCAACGAGATAAACAATCAGGAGGTCTATACGGATATCCTGAAATGGATAAACGGCAGGGTCTGACAAAGCAAAAGTGCACCGCATGGTTTTCCATGCGGTGCAGTGTATTTTTCGGGGCTCGGCTATGCCCTTCCATTGTAGCTTATTGACTATGCTGTGATAGCATAATTTACGTGCTCCCGAAATTCGCAGTTATTCCAAATTCAAGCATGGTATTTTGTGATTTTTTCACAAATATGCCTATCTGCACATTCAAAACAATAATCAGTTCAATTAATTTTTTCCAGTTTTGGTTTCGCAGTGCGGCTGTTCTCCCGAGCTATAATGGATAAAATCTCTGCAACCTTAGCCTCGCACTCGGGCGGAAGCTCGTCCAATCGGCGAAATACTTCTCCGTACAAGCTTTTTACAACAATTTCGCAGTACTTATCATATAGCTGTCTGCCGTAGTCGGAAACCCTTACGATAATTTCTTTTTTATTATCACTCATGTGATACTTTTCAATAAGACCTTTGTCCACCATTTTTTTAATGTTTTTAGAAAATGTACTTTTGGGTATCCCCATTTGAGCGGCGATTTTCGCCATTTTAAGATACTTGTCCTCGCTGTTCATAATGCATTCCATCATCTGAACCTCAGATGCTGAAAGCTTCACATCGAGTCCGAGGTCTCTTTCGGTATTATAGTTAAGCGCATAAGCGTTTCCGAAGCGCATAAGTTCGGATATGAATTTTTTGTGTGCTCCGAGCCATTCCAGCGACATTGCGTTCTCCCCAAAACAGACTTTTTATTTAGTGTAGCAAATACGCCGGAAAAAAGCAAGTGCCCCACCCTGTCCGTCAAAACGCATCAGGGTGGGGTTCCGCATTGTGCTTTAATTGTCAGAACGCAAGCAGAGTCGCCGTACTTGCTACACTGATCATAACGATTATAAATGTATTGACCAGCGCTCCCAGCCAAACCTTGCCGGTAGCTTTAAACAGGCCTCTGTTGACATATGCAGCAGCAAACAGAAACAGTATAAGCGGAATCGCCGCCATCGGATAAAGCCGCGTATCGACATACATGGCCACTCCTGTACTAAACAGCTTAACATACTGGATAATGTTTACCATAAGTACGCCAAGGCAGTTTCCAAGGCCGCACAGGAACACATTCAGTTTTTCATTCTGTCCGGAAATTCGGTTTACACTGTTAGTAAGAATGGCGTTGGCCGCAAAGAATATGAAGAAGAACGGGATATACTGCAAGGCTACAAGAAGCTTATCCGGAGTAAATCCGCAGATGGCAATAGTGTAGAATCTATAGTCTGTGTCAAAGAAATACCTCGCAGCAAAGACAAATGCATAGAAGCCGATAAAAATGCAGCATGCAAGAGCCATTGTCTTGACAAATTCCTTGAAATTCGTTTTTATTCCCAACTGATTGACTGTTACGCCGTTCTTTTTACCGTTAAGGCCGTAAGAAAGTATGAAGAGAATTATTCCAACAATTCCATTGAAAACAGCCCAAATCATAATATAATTTTGCGTCTGCTGGGGGAAAATGCTCGTGGTCTGCATAGACGCAGTTGCGGTAAACAGCTTTGTATCCAAAGTGGTTAACGGCATAAATGTCAGCCAGGAAATCAGCCAGGACAGTACCCAGCCGCCCCAAAAGAAAGCCTTTCCCTTTGCCGTTTTCGGAGCCGGAAGAGCTTCTTTGACTTCGCATTTGAGACTTTCAAATGTTTTTGTTCCGAGAAGCAGAGTGCCAATAGGAACAATGGCCATAAGGCAGGCAATAAGCCCAACGGCATTAAACACTTCCTTAAGCAGCCATATCTGAGATGAAGAATCGATAGAATCATCAATGCCAAACGATTTCGTGAAGAAATCTATATCCTGAGCTATCGCCGTCTTCGAAAAATGCTGTGTTTCGTGAGTTATTTTAGGATTATAAATTACACGAAGAGTGCCATCCTCGGCTGACCCATAATATTCCCCTGTTTTTGCGTCGCTTATCTTATCGCTGTCATCGAATATCGAATTAATGAGCGCAAGAGACTCTTCACGGTCTCCGCTCATATCTCCGGAAACAGCATTTCCTTCGTCATAATAAGAGTAATTTATGCCAAAATTACAATCAAGCACCGAACACATCTGTTCATTAGAGAGCGCTATGAATCCGGAGGCAAGGCCGGCGCTGACCTTGCTTAATGACTCAGCTGCTGCCATTTCCTCATCGGTTATTTCCTCTCCGCCTTCGGATTCCGGATCCATAGCTGCCGCCAAAGCCTCATGATACTGAGTACCATAGTTGATGCAGGTCATCCAAACATTCATGCCGCCCATGGAGTGGCCGAATACGCCGATCCTGTTCTTGTCAACATAGTCAAGGCAATTGTATGCATATTCCACCATTGGTATCATTCCGGTACCGTCAGCCATGCAGGAGCTTATAACATCTGTATCTGTTCCGCTTGAATCACCGTGGAAATATGCATCCATGGATATTACACTAATGCCCCTTCTTGCCAGCTCGGCAGAAATATCCCCCAGCATTTCACTGTTGTTCAAATATCCATGGCAGGCAATGACCATAGGCGCCGGATTTTCTGACGTTGCGGTAAGCGGGCGGTACAGCGTTCCCGTTATCCATTTGCCGTCATCGCAGGATATCTTTATTTCGCTTACGTCAACCTTACCGAAATCCGTTTGCAGCGCTGATGCGCCTATGCAGCTTATCAATGCAAGTATGATCGCTACACATAACAGCCTCGCGGCTCTTTCTCTTCTCATCGTTTCTTTTCCTTTAATATCATTTTCTTTTTGTTTCGTTAAGAAACAATTTATACACAAATGATATAAAATCAAGATCAATATTTCAACTGTGAAAGTATACGAAAAACACCTTACTGTTTTGTGAAATAATACTATGCGCTGTCGTCTGTACCGCATTACAAAAACGCCCGGTCTTTTAGACCGGGCTGTTTT
>CALBGG010000152.1 GCA_937893605.1 uncultured Clostridia bacterium | reverse complement strand
CCCGATGTAATAGAGGAATTTAAAGAGTATTTGAATAAGATTCAGGAGATGTATTGATTTTTATAACTCATGCAAAAAAGAAGCAAGAAAGATGTATCTTTCTTGCTTCTTTCAGTCTGTCAAAGAACCACTGTTTTCAATAGGCGAAAGCAGTGGTTCTTGTGTATATTGGGAGGAAAAGGCGCTGAAGCAGCGAATAAACGGAGTTGCTCCAACTCCAATTTGCCAGCTTTTTTAGATTCATTGCAGCATATTTGAGCCTCACCCAATTTGTCACTCGGGCCAGACCTCGATGCTGCGTATAACGCATGGCGTGTTTCTCTTTCGCATCCGCAAAGACCCGTTCAACCGTCTCCTTGCGCTGCTCGTATATCTTTTTCCCTCGCTCTGTCTTTCGTATTTGCTCCGCTAAGTCCAAATACTCCTGCCAGATGTGTGTCGTGTGTATTTTCTGTCCCTTTTCGTTTGCTCCGCAGCTTGCCTTGAAAGGACAGTCCCTGCACTCTGCGGGGGTGCTTCGGTAAGTTCGTTTACCGTCCCTGTCGGTCGTTGTATGCCTTAGCACTCCGCCGTGCGGACATGTATATGTATCGTTTGCCGGGTCATATGTGTACTCCCACGGCTTGTATCTGTCTTTCTTTCCCTTGTATCTCGTGTACGGGAAAACGGGTATCTTCCCGTCGTCCAAGGTTTTCTTTGCTATCCACGGTGTTTTGTAGCCGGCATCCATTGCTACAAAGGTCACATCATATCTTTTCGTCACTTCATCATACAGCTTGTCCCATGCCACGCAGTCATGCACATTTCCTGCCGTCAAATCCACTCCAAGCACAAAGCCCTTTTTGTCGCAGGCGGTGTGCGCCTTGTAGGCAAACTGCTTTTCATGCTCGCCCTTTACGAACATTCCACAGTCGGGGTCTGTTGTGGAAACCGTCGCCTCAACTGGTTCTCCGCCGGAGGGCGTGTCATTGTCATCGTCCTCTATCGGCTTTTTACCAAGTCTCTCCCGTTCCTCGTTGACCTCTCGCCTAAGCTGTTCGGAATATACCTTTGCCGTTTTTGCTACCTGTTCCTTTTGGAACTTCTTCTTGTTTGCGCTGGCCTTGATGTGGGTTCCGTCAACGAAGATCACGCTTGGGTCTACCATCCTGTTGTTGAGCGCCTTGTTTAAGATATGCTCAAATATTTCTTCCGACAGCTCTTCGGGGAAGCGATTGCAGAAGGCATAGCTGACCGTTGCAAAGTGCGGGATGTTATCCAGCAGGCTGTAGCCCAAAAACCAGCGGTAAGAAAGTGTGTCCTGTATCTGCCTGTGGGTCTGTCGGAGTGAGGGTATGCCGAACAGGTGCTGGATGAGCACCATCTTTATGAGCACGACCGGGTCTGTTCCCGGCCTGCCGTTGTCGTGGCAATAGTACGGATCGAGCCGTTTGTACAGCCAGTCGTAGTCCATTACCTTTTCTATTTTCCGCAGCAGGTGGTCTTTGGGCACTAACGCATCCAGATCCGTTATGACCACATCCTTGCGCCCGTCCTTTTTCCATTGCTCCATCTTTACACCCCCGTTTTTTTCATTATACCATATCCAAAGCGCGGAGGCTATGTTCTTTGACAGACTGAAACTGACCTCCTTCCAAACGGAAGGAGGTCAGTTTGCATTGCTAGCAGCAAAGGCAACCACTATCTATGATAGTTAAAAAGGAGAGCTTAAAGCGAGGAAGAACCAAAAGTGCAGGAGCATGCTAATTGATATGCTCCTGTGTTCCTTTTAATTGACAGGATGACGAAGAAACGGCAGTAATGTGCAGAACTTTTGCCTGTTCAAAAGTGCCGCGCTGTGCTATAATATTAAAATACGCATGAAAAAGGAGGGGTTTAATGGACAGAAACAGAGACCTTGAGATCGCACAAAACTGCCGCATGAGCCCTATTGAGAATGTAGCAAACAAGCTCGGCATAGGCGGAGAATATCTCGAATGCTACGGAAAATATAAGGCCAAGATCGACCTGAGCTATCTTGCGGACACAAATCGTGAGGACGGTAAGCTCGTTCTGGTAACGGCCATAACGCCGACTCCGGCAGGCGAGGGCAAGACGACCACGGCCATCGGCCTTGCCGACGGACTGCGCAGGATCGGCAAAAACGCCGCTGCCGCGCTGCGCGAGCCGTCTCTCGGTCCGGTGTTCGGAATAAAGGGCGGCGCCTGCGGCGGGGGATATGCGCAGATCGTTCCGATGGAGGACATAAATCTGCACTTTACCGGCGATATACACGCGATAGGCGCGGCGAACAATCTGCTGGCCGCGATGATAGATAATCATATCATGCACGGCAACGCGCTCGGCATTGATATAAACAGGATAACCTGGCGCAGATGCGTCGATATGAATGACAGGCAGCTGAGGTATATACGCGACGGCCTCGGCGGCGAAAAGGACGGCGTTGAGCGCGACGACGGCTTCGACATAACCGTTGCGAGCGAGATCATGGCGATACTGTGCCTTGCCGAATCTGCCGCAGACCTCAAGGCTCGTCTTGCTCGGATAGTTATCGGCTACGATACGAAGGGCAGACCCGTGACCTGTAAACAGCTCAAGGCGCAGGGGGCAATGGCAGCTCTTTTGAAAGACGCGATAAAGCCGAACCTTGTGCAGACATTGGAGGGAACCCCGGCATTTGTCCACGGCGGTCCGTTTGCGAACATCGCCCACGGCTGCAACTCCGTTTTGGCAACGCGCATGGCGCTCAAAGCTGCCGACTACGCCGTTACTGAGGCCGGCTTCGGAGCCGATCTCGGCGCGGAAAAGTTCCTGGATATAAAATGCCGCGAATCGGGACTGCACCCCTCGGCGGTCGTTGTTGTCGCAACGGTCAGGGCGCTGAAAATGCACGGCGGATTGGATAAGTCACAGCTTGATAATGAGGATCTTGCGGCGCTCAAGAGGGGAATGCCTAACCTCCTGCGGCACGTTTCCAATATAAAAAACGTCTACAGACTCCCGTGCATAGTTGCGCTCAACCGCTTCCCGAGCGATACGGAGGCTGAACTCCGATTCGTTGAGGAGAGCTGCTCACAGCTCGATACGGACATTGTCCTCTCCGACGTATGGGCGCATGGCGGCGAGGGGGCGTGCGAGCTTGCCGAGGCCGTTGTCAAGCTCTGCGAGGAGGACAGCTCCGGCTTCAGATACTGCTATGAAGATTCTCTCGGCATCGAGGATAAAATTAATGCCGTTGTCAAAAACATATACGGCGGCAGCGGCGCGGTTTTGCTGCCCGAGGCACAGCGTCAGGCGGCCGAGCTTACGGCGCTCGGCTTTGACAGGCTTCCCGTTTGCATCGCAAAAACCCAGAGCAGCTTTTCCGACGATCCGAATAAGCTCGGTGCGCCGGAGGGCTTCACCGTAACGGTGCGGCAGATAAAGGTTAGCGCCGGGGCGGGCTTTACGGTCGCGCTCGCGGGAAATATCATGACCATGCCCGGATTGCCGAGCGTTCCGGCAGCCGAGGGGATAGACATTGACGATAACGGAAGGATAACGGGACTTTTCTGATGGATTTTAGCAGAATGCTCGGCTACACCGAGGCGCTGAGCAAAAATAACGACCGCACATGGTTTCACGATAACCATAAACAGTATGAGCAGGCGCAGGAGGATTTCCTCATGCTGCTGGACGTGATGAAGTTCGTTCTCGCAAAGGACGCACCGGAGATCGGCGATCAGATCCTTTTCGAAAATCCGAAGAACTTCATGTACCGCATACCGCGCGACATGCGCTACAGCAAAAACAAAACGCCCTATAACCCGGCGTTCAGAGCCTACATGTCGCCGCACAAAAAGGACTTCCTGCCGCTGTCGTACTATGTGCACATAAGCCATGAGCGCTGCATTATCGAAACGGGTGCCTGGCCGTGGGAGACAAAGCAGCTTAACCGTCTGCGCGAGCATATCTCCTATAACTACGAGGAGCTAGACGCGATATGTGCCGAAAACGGCCTCATGGTTTGCGGCGAGCAGCTAAAGCGCACTCCGCGCGGCTATGAGCCCGATCACCCGGCCGCCGACTGGCTGAAGTACAAGTTCTGGCTCACGGAGTACAGCTTCACGGAGCGAGATCTCACGAATCTCGATACCTTCGCTGGGGCTGCAGGAGCGGCAGTGCGCAGATTCGAGCCGTTCAGGCAGTTTTTGATGGCCGCATTTGACGACAGAGTTTATGAAGAATAATGAAGAATAATAACGAGAGCATTCAATAGAATGCTCTCGTTTTGTTATGTAAACTTAAATCATGAATACATCGCCGTAGGGATAGGGGTTTCCGGACTTTTCGAGTGTCCAGTGCTCAAAAGCGTCTTTATCCTTTACCACCATGCCTGAAAGCCGCGATATGCCGAGCCTCTTGAGCTCGGGACACATTGGGGTAGTCGGCCCGATGATGATAGTCACCGCGTTTCTTGAAAGCTCCAACAGGCGGGGAAGAGTTTTGTTTATGGCGGCGCTCGCCGTCATAATGACGATATCGCAGTTGGGCAGAAGGTATTCGCAGGCCGAGTCGGGGTAGTCTCCGGGCTTTGGACTGCGTTCGATTATGTAAACCTCACTCGCACCGTCCAGCGCACCGGGCTGAAGACTCAGATGCCCGATAAGGGCGATTTTTTTGCCCTCTGTGACCATACCGCGGGTGCAGCTTTTATCAAAGCCGCACTGAGCGCCGAGCTCGTGCATGCGCTCGCTTGTGTTGTAAAATGCGTTTATTACCGCCATGCCCTCGGACGCCTCGACAAGGTTCCATGAGCGGACGGCGCCGGCAGCCTCATGCGCGGGCAGTCCAACTATTGTGGGGAATATGCGCTCGCGGCTTTGCAGCGTGTCATGCAGCGCTATGCCGTATCGCCCGTCGCTGAGCTCGGCCGCGATCCACGACTTGCCGTGAACTATACGCGAAACATATAGCTCGTGCGAAATTCCACCTATCAAAATATCGTAATAATCCATTATCATTCCTCCGCGAGCATTATATCACCGCTTGCGCCGCCATGGCAAGTGATGATATAATCATAATATCACGGAGGTACTGCAATGATATTTGACACACATGCGCATTACGACAGCGGCGCGTTCAACGCCGACCGCTTTGAGATACTTGCATCCATGCCCAAAAAAAATGTCGGGCTCATAGTCGACCCCGGCTGCGATCTTCTCAGCTCACGCGACGCGATAGCGCTCGCTGAGAAATACGATTTTGTCTATGCCGCCGTCGGCTGGCACCCGGAGGATATAGATAAGCTCACCGAGGAGAGCTTTGCGGAGCTAATAAAGCTTGCAGAGCACCCCAAATGCGTCGCCGTCGGCGAGATAGGGCTTGACTACTATTGGGACGCAGAGCATAGGGACGAGCAGAAGGCCCTGTTTATCCGTCAGATAGAGCTTGCGCTGAAGCTCGATAAGCCCGTAATCGTCCATGACCGCGAGGCGCACGGCGACTGCTTCGATATCGTGTGCAGTTATCCCGAGCTGCGAGGCGTGTTCCACTGCTATTCCGGCAGCGCGGAAATGGCCGCCGAGTTGTTAAAGCGCGGCTGGTACCTCGGCTTTGACGGCCCCATAACCTATAAAAACGCGCGAAAGTCCATAGAGGTGCTGGAAATATGCCCGCTCGACCGCATGGTCATCGAGACCGACAGCCCATATCTTACGCCCGTTCCGAACAGGGGAAAGCGCAACGACTCATCAAACCTCAAATATGTGATCGAAAAGATCGCCGAGGTCAAGGGCGTGAGCCCGGAGGAAATAGAGCGAGTAACGTTTGAAAACGGCAAGAAACTTTACGCGATGGAGGTCATGTGATGTATGCACCCGAAATAATACTCGGCGGAGCTCCGAACGCGCGCGACCTGGGCGGTATCGAGACGAAAGAAGGCAGAGTGCTCAGGCACGGCCGCCTTATCCGAAGCGGCATGCTCTCGCGCCTTGACGATAATGATATAAGCTACCTCAAAAATGCCGGACTGCGCACGGTAGTTGACTTCAGAACAACTGCCGAGCGCCTGCAGAAGCCTGACCGCCTGCCCGATGGAGTGGAGTATATAATCTGTCCCATGCTTGAGGATAAGGCCGAGGGAATAACGCGAGATAAGCCCGAGACCGAGGACGAGGAGGCGCAGCGCACTGTAAAAATGGCGCGGCGGCTCATGGAGCGCGATCCCGACGGCGCGGCGCAGATGCGCTCGCTGTACCCGGTGCTCGTAACGCTTGAGCACTCGGTGAGGCACTACAGGCAGTTTTTTGATATACTCCTTCGCCACGAGGAGGGAGCTCTTTTGTACCACTGCACCATGGGCAAGGACCGCGTCGGCACGGCGACGGCGCTTATTCTCTCTGCGCTCGGCGTTTCACGCGAGAGGATATTTGAAGATTATCTCATAACAAATGCGCGCTGCGCTCAGGGCACGGAGAGGCTCATAGCCAACTGCAAAAGATACACCGACGATGCTGCCGAGCTTGAGTTTATCCGTACCCTCGATACCGTTCAGGAAAATTTCCTCGCTGCTGCGCTTGATACCATTGACGAAAAATACGGCGGCATGGACAATTTTCTGCGCGGACAGATGGCGCTTAACGATGAAAAGCTTGCGCGCCTTCGCGAGCTGTATCTTGAGTGAAAAAGAACGTAATGTTAAAACGGCGCAGCCATTTCGGCTGCGCCGTTTATACCAAAATCAAATCTTTTATCAGCCGCCGTGCATGAGACCGGCGGTTTTTGCCTTGCTCTCGTTCGAGCGTTTAAGATAGGGCTTGCACACGATGTGCAGGAATATTCCGAGCGGGACGGCGATGGCGGCCATCAGCAGCAGAACGAGAATGCACTTGAAGTAAGTGCCGTTGTAGCTGCCGGCGATGGTCTCGCGCATAGCGTTCATTGAATATTTGAACGGCATCACGCCGTAGAGCACCTGGAAGATCTTCGGCAGCATCTCGATGGGATATGTGCCGCCCGAGCCTGCGACCTGCAAAACCAGCACAATGATCGAAAGCGCCTCGCCCGTGCTGCCGAGTGCGAACACGAAGCTGTAGTTTACAAGCGTTGCTACAAGGCTTGAAAGTGCCGCCGCGAGCCAGAACAGGAATGGGTTATAGCACTGTATGCCTATGTAGTAGAGGTTTCCCAGCACAGTCATGAGCGCTGTGAGCTGGCCTATGGCAAAGAATATGAAGTAACGGCCGAAGTAAGACTCCGTTACGCTCAGTGTGGGGAACTCGCTGCGGTTTTTGATATGCGGGTGCATGAGACTGACGCTCAGCAGGGCGCTTGCCCAGATGGCCAGCACGGTGTAGAACGGAGCCATGCCCGAACCGAAGTGGTCAAGGGCGTAAACGCGGACGACTTCGAGGTTCGCGGGGGAGGAGAGGTAGTCGACGAGGCCGGCAACGTCGTTCTGCATCAGGTCGAGGATGTTGGAGACGCTCTCGGACGAGCGAAGCTCGTTTACGTTCGACTGCACGTTCGTAACAAGCTCAAGCATCGTGTTCATGACCTCGCGCGTGCTGTTTATGCTCTGCGTGCAGGAGCTGAGCGCGGAGGTAAACTGCTGAAGCGTGAGCGCCTGGCTGTCCACGTCGCCCTGGATCTGCGCAATGAGCGAGTCGAGATTATCCAGCGAGTTTTGCAGCGTCGTCATGGAGTTTATGAGGTTGCTGTCGATGTTCGTCTGCTGGAGGATATCGTCGAAGCGGATAACGCTTTCGTGAAGCTGCTTGTTGACGTCATAGTACAGATCGTCGAGGATCTCGCCCTCATAGTCCGTTATGCCGCCCTCGCCGTACAGAGCGTCCCAGTCGATAACAGAGCTTGCGGCGCCGGCAGGGTCGCCTCCGGTCGCCTCGTCAAGGCGCTCCATTGTGTTGCGCAGCTGCTCGGAGCTGTTTCTTATCGCGTCGGCGGAATAGATGACGTCCTCCTTGCTGGTCGCGAGGCGATCCTGCATGTTGGAGATGCTCTTGCGGCTGTTGTTGAGCATATTTACAACGTCCGGCAGCAGATTGCTGGTCATGGTAGTGACGTTCAGCGCAGACTGAGTGACCGATGACATTGACTCCATTATGGAGACATAAGTGCGCAGGTCGGTCTTTATATTCTCGAGCTGCTCGTCAAGGCTGTCCAGCGACAGGGTGGCGTCGCCGCCCATACCGGAGAACAGAGAGGTGAAGTTTGAAAGCTCGTCGACGATAGAGGCGAGGAATATGCTGTTTACCTCGTTCTTTACGATGCTCTGAGCACGGTCGGTAACACGGGATGCGACCGCGTTCATCTTCTGGTTATCATAGTAGATTATCTCGGGCGTTTCGAACTCGCCGTCGGTAAAGCCGAGCATTGCCGAGCTGAAGTCTGCCGGGATAACGAGACCGGCGTAGTAGTCGCCGCTGTATAAACCGTCCTGAACAGCCTGATCGGAGTCAACGAACTGCCAGTCGATCTGGTCGTTGCTTTTGAGCTTTTCGATAATGATGTTGCCGATATTGAGATCAAGTCCCATGAATGTCGTGCCCTCATCCTCACTCGCAACGGCGATGGTGAGGTTCTTCGTAGAGTCCGGGGTGTATGGATCCCAGTTGGATATAATGTTGAACCATGCGTACAAACATGGTATCAGAGCCAGGCCGAAGACGCAGACGATCGCAACAACGCTCTTGCTCAGACGCTTTATGTCCGAACGGATGACGGCTCGAACATTTGAAGTTTTATCTTTTAGTTTGTTCATCGCATTGCTCATCTTTCGTAGAGTGTTGTTTATTCGTCTTTGCCGGAGGGGGATTCCGCGTAGTTATCGTACTTAAAGCCCTCGGCTTTGATATCATCGTTTTCCGGCGCACGGCTGCGGATGGATTCGCGTATTGCCTCGGCACGCTTGTCGGCAGAGCTCTCGGCGTTTTCCGCTATCGAGGGCGGCTCGTCTTCACCGTCTGTTTCAACTGTTGTTATCATTTTTCGGAGCGTGTAATCCTGATACTCTATGACGATGAGCACTGCGGCGATAATAAACATCGAGACTATCCACAAAACGAGGAATATCGTTTTCGAGCTGTTGGTGAAAAACAGCATCACGAGGAAGATGGTCGGCACTATCAGCAGACTTCGCAGAGCTATTCTCGTGCGCCTGACGTTGTGCTCGTGCATCTGTCTGAGACATTCCATCAGGTGCCTATACTTTTTTTCATACTGAGTATCCATAATGATTGCTCCCGTAATTTTTACATCATTTCTGTCTTATCAAGCTGCTCGTTCATATACCTGTTGATGCCGCCGAGCGAACGCCTTGCGAATATACCTATAAGCAGACCGACGACAAAGAACAGCATAAGCTGCAGCAGATATATCAGGTACTGATTCTGATACAGTCCCGCAATAGCCTCGCGCATGGCGTTTATCGCGTAGGGGAAGGGGAAGAACAGATAGACCTGACGGAAGAAGTCCGGCAGCAGTTCAATGGGGTAAGAGCCGCCGGAACCGGCGATCTGAATAATAAGTATGACGACGATAAGCGCTCTGCCGATGTTGCCAAAGGCGACGGCGAAGGCGTACGCCAGCATCGAGCAGGCCATCGAGGTGACAAAGCCCGACAGCAAAAGCAGACCGGGATGCACGCAGTCAACTCCGAGTATAAGCAGATTGCCGAGCATAATGACAAGCGCCTGCACCTGACTGAGAACGAAAAACAGAAGGTATCTGCCGAAGAAGCGCTGTTTTTCCGTCGCTTCGGGCACGGGGATGGGTGCGTCGCATTTGAGTATCGCGTTGAGTATAACGCAGCCGACCCAAATGGCAAGCATGGTGTAGAACGGCGTCATTGCAGCGCCGTAGGACTCGACAGGGTATACCGACTTGGAGACTATTGATACGGGGCTCGCCAGGAACGAGCCGATGCTTTCGGGGTCAACGTTTAAGAAATCGAAAACATTCTGCAGCGTGCCGTTTTCGGGATTTCCGTCAAGCATTTCGATAAAGTCGTCGATCCTGCCGCTGTAGGAGGTGAGCAGATCCTTGACCTGGATAAGGGCATTGTTGACGGCTCCGAAGGTGTTGCCGAGCTCTTTTACGATGGGCGTCGTCTTGCCGAGTATGCCGTTGAGATCAAGCAGCAGGGCGGATACCTCGCCGAGACTGTCCTGAAGGTTGTTGAGCATCGTGTCGAGCATGGGATAAACCGTCTCTGTGAGAGTCTCTCTTGCGGTGCCGAGCATGTCGCTGACAAGCTGCAGATCACGTATAAGGTCAATATCGCGATTGCCGCTTAGTATATCATCAAGAATATCCTGTGCGCTCTTGGTATTACTCTCGGCGCTGTCTATGGAGTCGGAGACACCGGAGGTGTCGCTCCCGCTTGCGGTGCCGACAGCCTCCGCCGTCGCGCCGAGCGCGCTGATCTCCTGCGAAACGACCTTAGTGTCACTCTGCGCGGCCTGAAGAGCTTCCTTACGGACCTCGGGGTCGGAGGTGCTCTGAGCCTTTGAGAGATTGGACCGGATGCTGTCTATTCGGTCGTCGGTATCGTCCTTCATAAAGCCGACGAGCGATTCCATCGACTGCTGTGTCTGCGATGCGTTGTTCAGATCCTCGTAATCATAGCCGGTGACGGCCTTGTATACCACGGGAACGGCCACGGATTCGTAATCAGTTTTTACAGCTTCAATAGCGGCCTTGTTGTGCGCGGCGAGAACGCGCGTCTGCTGAGCGTCCACCTGACCGCCGTTGAGGCCGAGTTTCTCGCGAAGCTGCGTGATCTTATCGGTCAGCTTGTTGAGCGCAGTAAGCGCATCCTCGACTTCGGTATTGGTAAGACCCGAGTGGGTTAGGTAGTCTATAAGCTCCTTGTACTGCTTTTCGAGCTCTGCCAGCGCCGTTTTAGCTGCCTCGGCATCGGTAGTCCCGCCGTTATAGAGCCTGTCGAGCTTATAAATGGCCTCGTTGACGGAGTCCTGCAGCTCAAGGAGCATATTGTTTACTTCTTCATTTATAAGCGCAAGATCCTTCTTGGTATCCTCAATATATACGATCTGCTTGGAAATGTTCACTCTCTCGTTGCCGATGAGATAGATCGAGTAATTGAGCGTATTGTTCGTGCGCTGGAGAGTGTCTATAAGAGTGTT
>CALBGG010000151.1 GCA_937893605.1 uncultured Clostridia bacterium | reverse complement strand
ACATTATCTATATACACAAGGTCGCCGATCTGAAGATCATCGAGGTTCAGAAAATACGGATAGCCGTTCCAGCCGCGATGACCCGCGAGCACGGAGTTGGTATTGATGCCGCCAATGGGAACGCTCGTCTGCCCCAGCACTGCCGCACCGTTTGCCATGTTCTCGTCATTCGCGCCGAGATACAGCGGCAAAGTTACCTCAAGTTTCGGGATATAGATTATCCCGAAGGTCTCATCCTGTAAGCCGTACTGCGTGAGGATAAATGCGGGCTGCTCGTATGCCGCAGCATTTGTGAGCGCTATCTGCTTGCCCTCATACAGCCAAGTGTTGTACTGCTCTATCTGCTCACGGAGCTGCGCATACGGCGTTGCCTCCGGCTCTGCATCTTTTACAGACTGTATCTGTTCTAACTGCTGAATGAAGCTGTCGTTGGCTTCGTCCACCTGCTTCTGCCGTGAAGCTCGCTCCATGAGCGGCTTGAAGGTAACAAAGAGTCCAACTGCGGCGAGGAGTGCCATAAGTGTGAGGAGAACTATTTTAGCCTTTTTCATGCAGTCCTCGCTTTCTCCGCCGTGGACGTATGCGGTTTATCTCATAGACTATCCCGCTGGCGGCTATGCAGATAACTCCAAGCCCTATGCCCTTGAAATATTCCTGCTGCCACGTAGACTGTGTGACACCCTCGCGCTCATTCCTCTCAGCCTTGAGATTCTCTACATACTCAGCCTGATCATTGCGGATGCGTGTCCCACGTACCATGAGACGGTGGGTGTTGACACCGTATGGCGTGCAGGTCACCAGCGTACATACATCGTGCTCCGGCAAGATTACAAGCTTCGACGTATCCTCCGGGAGCACAGTATTTATCTCCAGCACCATATATGCCATAGTCTCATCAAGCGTGTGAACATAGAACGTATCGCCGCACTCCAGCTTGTCTAAATCTGAAAACAGCCGCTGCCCGGCAAGCCCTGAGTGCGCTGTCAGCACAGCATGGGACGTCTCCCCGCCGACCGGCAGGGAGCTGCCGAGCAGATGCCCGACGCCGTGGTCAAGGCTGTCGTCGCCTGTGCCGTGGTAGATGGGCAGAATTACGTCTATCTTCGGGATCTCGACGTACCCCATTATCCCATCACCGCGGATATTCAGCAGGTTCTCGTAATTCTCAGCTGCAGATTTGAGCGCCTCTTCGGAGAACGACAGGTTATCTGCGACTCCTGGTATCAGCGTCCGGTTATATGCCAGAGCATCTTCTTTCGCTTTTTTCAGTTCAGTGTCGTCCATGTTGCTCACAGCTTTCTCGTATCTGGTCTGAACTATGGACTGGTACTTGACGGCGGTGAAATTGCTTATGACCGGGTACAGGCAAACGAGCAGAGCAATAATTAATATTGTTAATCCTAATATGATCTTTGTTTTTCTGCTCATACGCGAAAACGGGAGGCAGGTTTCTTAGCCTGCCTCCCTAACCTTTACTTATTTGTTTCTTTCTTCTTATCCCTGAATGCGAAATATATGACCACAACTGCAACAGCCACAAGGCTCAACCCGATAGCCGGGAACATCCAATTGCCATAACCGCCAGTCTTAGGCAGGTCAAAGCCCTTGGTGTTCACGACCGTCAGAGGTACAAACGAGTTCGCCGAGCCGTTGTCCGAACCGAGCGTGACTGGCTTGTTGTCCACCTTCGCCGACGCAGTCAGGAGCTTATGCTCCAGATGCTTCTGCGGCATATTGTGGAACAGCCCCTCTTCAACGTCTGCATAACGGGGATCGTTCTGGATAAGACCGAGGACGTCAGAACTGTAAATGTCGCATACCGTTTCGCTCTCGCCGACGCTTATTACAAGCCCGATGCCGTCCTTGAGCAGAGTGTAAGCTCCGTCCGTCTTGAGCTCGGTTATGGTATAGGCATCGTCCTCGAGGCCGTAGATGAGCATACGCCCATCAGAACGGGGAGTGAAGCGTGTGGCTTTCGCCTTGTCGTCAGTGCTGCCGGTCACATAGTATGCTTTCGCAGTCTCATCGTACTTGGCTACCACGTAGTAATCATCCGCGTCATTCTGGAGGCAGAATTCGACCTTGCTGAGATCTCCCTTGCCATCCGAGAACTTCTTCGTGAGGTCAAGCCCGAACACGTACACATGGCAGTCATCAACGAGCGTATCGTAATAGCTGCTGTTCGTGCGCTTCCAAGTGAGGACAACATCGTTGGTGTTGCCCTTGTCGCCGTAGTTTGCGGACTTGTCCAGCTGGGCAGAGTATGTAATGCGGAGAGTGCAGTCGGAATACCCGGAGTTGACCATTGAAGCGTCGGAATACACGGCCTTGCTGGTGTTGATCTCATCCAGACCTGTCTCAGTCATCGCTATGCTCATAACGTATCCATCGTCGTTGGTCGTGTAGCTGACGTTGAACTTGCCATCAGCCTCAGTCCATGTAGCTATCTTGTCCGTGCATTTTGCATCCTTGAAGAACTCAAGCGTGACGCCGTTCTTAAGATACGGGATGCCTTTTTCGGCGGTATCTATGAAGCTGTAATCCGTGAGATACGAAGCTGCCGAGGTGATGGACGGGAGTGTGGAGATTATCTGGTACTCAATAGTATCTCCGACAGATGCGGTTGCGGTATGTGCAAAGCCGTCATCAATGTCTGCGCTGCCGTTATTCTTGCCGCTGCTGGACTTTGCCTCGCGTACAGTCTTTTCAAGCGTCGGGATTCCGGTGAGATTCTTGGGGTAGAGCGTCACATCATAGAGCCAGCTTGCGTTATCTGCGGTGCTGG
>CALBGG010000150.1 GCA_937893605.1 uncultured Clostridia bacterium | reverse complement strand
GAGCTTCTTAAGAACGACGCACCCATTGCAAACGTCATCAATCACCTGTTCGGTGAAGGCAGTGCAATGAGCATCATATTCATTGTCATCGCAATGATCGGCCTGATTGCATCCCTTAACGGCATTATAATCGGGCAGTCCCGTCAGACCTATGCGCTTGCGCGCTGCAAGTGCCTGCCCGGCTTCCTCGGCAAGCTCGACAAGAACGGCACTCCGATCAATGCTCTGCTCGTAACCTCTGTTATCGGTATCGTCCTGACGCTCATCGGCTCTGTTGATGTTATTGTTGTCATTGCCGGTATCGGCTCCGCATTCATGGCATTGTGCTGTTTCGCATCTTGGATCAAGCTCGGCAAGGATCAGAAGAATATGCCTCGCCCCTATAAGTGCCCTAAGTGGCTCGGCTACCTTGGCGTTCCGTTCTGCGTTATCGTTGCGGCAGCTTCCATCTACAGTGCGGTCGCAGGCAAGTCCCCGCTGCTGTGCATCATTGCGTTCGGCTTCTTTGTGGTCGCAATGATCTATTACGCGGCAGTCTGCAAGAATAAAAAAGGCACCTTCCTCGTAGAGCCGGAAGATCAGTGACAGGCTCACATGCAATATCATAAGTAACAAAAAACGCCATAGCGGCATCGTCAAATGGCGGTGCCGCTATAGTGATCTTTATGCAAAGGAGCAAAAAATAATGAGTTATGTAATCGGCGTTGACCTCGGAACGCAGTCGCTCAAGGGTCTGCTCGTCAATCCCGAAGGCAAGATCGTCGCGGAGGCCACCTGCGCCCACGATCCCATATATCCCAATCCCGGCTGGGCAGAGCAGCCCGTTGAGGATTACCTTCATTCCTTCACAACAGTTATAAAGCAGCTCGTTTCGGACTCCGGTATAGATCCCTCCGAGATCGGCACCATAGGCATGGATGCTATAAACGACTCGGTAATAGCAACCGATGAAAACGGCAACGCCCTTATGAACTGTATCATTTGGCTTGACCGCCGTGCGGAGGCAGAGACTGCCGAGATCGCAAAGATAGTAGATCCCGCACGTGTATTCGAGGTGTCGGGTCTTAACCTTGACTCTACCCACACCGCGGCGAAAATGCTGTGGATAAAAAAGAACAGACCTGAGGTCTTTGGAAAGGCGAAGTATCTGCTGAATGTTGACAGCTACTTGGTATACTGGATGACCGGTGCCGCTGTGGTCGACTATGCGCAGGCCTCGGCATCGATGATATACAATGTTGCAGAAAAGACATGGTCGCCCGAAATGGCGAACGTCTTCGGCCTCGATCCCGAACTCCTTGGCAAGATCGTAAAGGCGGAGACCGTTGCCGGAACTCTCAGCGCCCCCGTCGCCTATCGCCTCGGACTTACCACCAAAACCAAGGTCATCTGCGGCACCGGTGACGAGCACAGCGCATGCCTCGGCTCTGGTCTCGTAAAGCCCGGTATGGTCTGCGACATCACCGGCACGGCAGAACCCGTTGCGGGGACCTCCGCAAAGCCCGTATTCGATAAGAAGGGGCTTGTCGAGACTCATCATTCCGCCGACTCCCGGCTTTGGCTCATCGAGAACCCCGGATTCGTATCCGGCGGATCGACCAGGTGGTATAAGGATACTATCCTGCGCCTGCCGAACTATGACCTTATGAACACCCAGGCAAAGCGCAGCCCCATAGGCGCCAACGGCATAACCTTCCTGCCCTGCATGGGCGGCGCGATGACTCCGACGTGGAACGGCTGTGCACGCGGCACATTTGCCGGTCTTACTCTCAGCCACACGCTCGACGATATGTCCCGCGCGGTGTTCGAGGGCATCTCATTCGGGCTGAAGGACAATGTCGACAGATTCGAGGAGATCGGTATGGACTGCTCGAGCGTCCGCATAGTCGGCGGCTCGACGAAATCCCCGTTCTGGTGCCAGATGAAGGCCGATGTTCTCGGCAAGCCCTTGGTCGCTACCAAGAACCCCGAGGGTGCAGCTATCGGCGCGGCTATGCTCGCATCCGTTGCCGAGGGCAACTTTGCAAACCTCGACGAGGCGGCCGAGACTATGGTCGAGCTCGGCGCTACCTATGAGCCCAATCTTAATAACAAGGCAGCCTATGATGAGGCGTACGCACGCTACTATGAGTGCTACTACACCATGGAGCCGTTTTTCAACAAGTACTATAAAGCGTAAATTAAAAAGGAAGTAATCAAAATGCTTGACAATCGTTTAATTGAAGCCGACGCAACAAAGCTCGACGAGCTGCGCGAGATACTCAAGGCGCAGGAAAACTCCGACAAGCTGTGCGGCATCGGCATGAAGGAGATCCACATTGAGCACGGCGCGGCAAGAAAAGTATGCCAAGCCGTGAAGAGCCTTACCGATGGTAAGAAGGTGCTCATGGTAACAGGTCCTACCGAGATCGTCGATGTGGACGGAAAAAACGTAAAGGAAGCGATCAAGGCTTATCTTGATGCGGAGTATGATGTCGAATGGCTGGTTATAAGCGAGCCTGACAGCATAGTTCACGCAACGCCTGAAAACGCGGCGAAGATCCAGGCTCACTTCGAGGGCAAGGACGTTGTCGTCGGCATAGGCGGCGGCACGATCTGCGACCTGTGCAAGTATTCAACCTATTATTACGACCACGAAAACCCGTTGCCGCTGGTCATTGTTCAGACTGCGCTGTCGGTGAATGCGTTTTCCGATGATTCGTCTGTCATGCTCATAAACGGCGTTAAGCGCACCGTTCACTCCCGCTATCCGCTCATACTTATAATCGACCTTGATATCGTTGCCGCGGCTCCCGCGGAAATGAATGTCAGCGGTTACGGAGACCTTATCGCGACATGGACGGCGCCCGTCGATTGGTATCTCGGAAATGTCCTCGGCATGGGGCAGCATTTCCACACCGCACCCTCGGATATGATCCGCACCCAGTGCGAGAGATTGCTTGAAAATTCCTCAAAGCTCGCTGCCGGCGACGCAAAGACTCTCGGCGAGCTTGCAAATGTCCTCACCCTCAGCGGACTTTCCATGGGGCTTGCAAACGAAAGCTCCCCGGCCTCCGGCTCCGAGCACGTCATGAGCCACCTTATCGACATGGCCTCGGGTGTGCGCAAAACAGGCATCTGCTATCACGGCACACAGGTCGCCGTGTCCGGCATAATGAGCGAGATAATTTGGGACTGGCTGCTCAACGACTTTGACCCGAAGAAGGTCGATCTTGATAAGTGCTACCCGAGCTTCGAGGAGATGGAACCGCGCGTAAAGGCGGCCTTCGACTGGCTTGACGATACTCACAACGCAGCAAACGAGTGCTGGGCCGACTATCAGAAGAAACTTCAGCGCTGGCACGACCACAAGGCCGAGTTCAAGGCGTTCCTCGAGAACTTCGACGAGTTCAAGAAGACCGTTGCACCCTGGGTCAAGAAGCCCGAGTATATTGCCGACTGCATGCACAAGGCAAATGCGCCGACCCGCTATTCAAAGCTCAACTTCCCCGTGGATGAGAAAACCGCCCGATGGGCTATCACAAACTGCCACCTGATGCGCAACCGTTTCTCGGTCATCGATCTGCTGCATTTCACGGGCTTTTGGACGGATGAGTTTGTCCGGAGGCTGATAGAGCGCGCAGAGGCGATGGACGCAGGTCTATGAGCTACGCGCCCGAGAGCTTTCTGCAGGGGCAGATAAACGCCCGCGACCTCGGCGGCATCAAGGCTGCCGGGGGCAGGACGGTAAAAAAGCACAAACTCATAAGATCGGGCGAGCTCTCCAAGGCTACTGATGCCGACCTTGAAAAGCTGACCCACATAAGGCTTAACACGGTCGTCGATCTCCGCAGCCCGTCGGAGCTTGCTCTTAAAAAGGACAGACTGCCGGAGGGCGTACAGTTTGTACACTGTCCGGTAGTGTCCGATCTTATTCCGGGCATAACGCGCGAATCCGTCGAGGATCCTTATGACGGATTAAAGCGCGCAGACTATGCCCGGGATCTCAGAGAGGGCGGCATGGCAAAGATGCGCTCGCTGTATCCGATACTTGTCGGCAGCGGCAATGCCGTGCAGCAGTATCGCCGTTTCTTTGAATGCGTTCTCGATAATGAGGATGGAGCTATCCTGTTTCACTGCGCAATGGGAAAAGACAGGGCAGGGGTAGCCGCGGCGCTGCTGCTGTACGCCCTCGGGGCGTCGGCGAAGGATATCATGGCAGATTACATGTACACAGGAATTGTCTGTGCCGATAAGATCCGCCGTGACACTGACGCCTGCAGAAAACTTACGGACGACGAGCAGCTGCTTGAGTCCGTGTATTGGCTCAATACAACGCACGAGAGCTATCTCGAAGCGATGCTCAAAAGCTGCGTCGAGCAGTGCGGCAGCGTCGAGCGCTATCTTGCCAAAAAGCTCGGCCTTACGCAAAATAAGCTCTCGCGTCTGCGAGCCATGTATCTTGAATGAAAAATATCCCACAGCCCATTTCCGGCTGTGGGATATTTTGTTTAAGGTCAATGTGAGTTGAAGTAATCGACCGCAGACTCGGTTGTCAGTATAAGCTCGCAGTCGCCGTTGTCGAGGGCGCTGAAGTACTCCGCTGCGCCGCCGTTAACGCGGGTTATCTGCCCGAGCTTTCGGCTTACGGAGGCGTTATTGTTTATAGTATCGAGTGCAGTCTGCGTTGTGCCGATGTACAGAAGCTTATCGCGCACGGAGCTTGAGCCGCTGCTCAGACCCGCGAGGACGATATCGGTCGACATGTATGTGACAAGTATCGTATAATCCGGGCACTCGGTATCGAGCGCAACTCCGCCCCAGGCGCAGTCAATGTTGCCGGAGTTTAATTCAACATACGCATCTTCTGAGTGTATCGGCTGTATCTTGAGCACCCAGCCGAGCTTTTCGCAGACCTTTTTTGCAAGGTCGATATCAAAGCCTACATATTCGCCGTCTTTTTGAAAGCTCAGCGGCGCGGATTCGAGGTCTACGCCGATTATGAACGTTCTCTCCTCAATATAGCCGAGCTCGTCAAGTGCGTCCTTCTTCGAAGGAAAGTCGACAGTGCGGCTGCTTCCGAACCACTGCGTACTCAGATCGTCTATAACGCCCTCATATGACAGCTCCCTGAGAGCCTTGTCAATATAGTGATATGTCGAGTCGCCGTTCCTGAAACCTATGGAGTATTCCTGCGTTCCAAGCGACTTTACGACCTTATATTTTCCGCTCCCGCCGCAGGCGCACAGCCCGAAAATCATGGCAAGCGCCAGCGACAGGCATATTATTCTTTTCTTCATTGGAGTCATACCGCCTTTCGGGAAAATAATACGCGAAAAATGTTAAGAAATCAAGGCAGTAAATTTCCCCTGCGTTATCGCGCTGCCGCTCAGACTGAGGCTTCTTACCTGTGAGCCGGAGTAGGTCGCGGCGGCGCTCAGCTTTCCGTGCGGCTCTGCAAGGCGCACGCTTGCGTATTCGCCGTCTAACTCGGCAAGATATGAGACGACGGCTGCCGTGCCGCTCGCGCACGAGCCTTCCCACACGGCCGTGCCGGTGGACTCGACGTAAACAAGCGGCGTGAGTCTGCTTTTTTCTTTGTCATAGAACATAAGTCCCAGCGCCTCGGCCTTTATCTGCCTGCACCATGCGCCGATGACGCGCTCTGCCTTTTCACGTGTGAGCGCATCGGGAGTGACGATGGCGTGGCATATGCCCGGAAAGCGAACGAGCGGCAGCGTACAGCAGTCAAAGCCGTCAAGGAAGCTGCACTCGGATATTGACTCCGGCAGCGGCATAACGACCCTGCCCTCAAAAATGCCCGGAGTAAGAACGCAGCCGGACACCTTCACCGGCTCCGGAGCGCCGGAGACCTCGATGAGGATATCACCCGAGTCAAGGCCGATGCTCTGCATGACGACCGATGCCGCAGAGAGCGTTGCGTTGCCGCAAAACTCGCCGCCCATCATCTGCAGGCGCACCGCGCAGCAGGTATCTTCGGGGGCTTCGAGAAAGCCGACCTGCTCTGCCTCGGGCTCATGCTCCATAAGAAGTGAGGCAATGCGGCTTTGCTCTTCGCGCGGCACGAAGCTGTCTACGATGAGTGTTATATTGCCGGACGGATCAATTTTCGTATAGCTTATCTTCATGACTGACCGTAGTTTTTAAGAAACTGCTTTGTGCGCTCGGTTTTCGGCGCTCCGAATACGTCCTCGGGGTCACCCTGCTCGACGATGACGCCGCCGTCCATAAATATGACACGGTCTGATACGGCGCGGGCAAATGCCATCTCGTGCGTTACGATGACCATGGTCATGTGCTCCTCGGCGAGCTTTTTAATGACCTTGAGAACCTCTCCCGTGAGCTCGGGGTCGAGCGCGCTCGTCGGCTCGTCAAAAAACAGGATCTGCGGATCCATTGCGAGCGCACGCGCAATGGCAACTCGCTGCTGCTGACCGCCCGAGAGCTGGCAGGGATAGGCGTCGGCCTTCTCCCCGAGGTTCATTTTTCTCAGCAGCTCCATGGCCTTTTCGTGAGCCTGCTCCTTGCCGCGGCCGAGCACGCTTATCTGCGGATCGGTGAGGTTTTTAAGCACACTGTAATGGGGGAAAAGGTTGAAGTTCTGAAAAACGAGGCCGAAAATGCTGCGTATTTTCTTAAGCTCCGCCTTGTCGGAATAGACCGACTTGCCGTTCGGGCCGATCTTTGCTGCGTATTCGCCGGAATAGATGAGCTCGCCGCTGTCCATTTCGGTAAGCAGCGTCGCACAGCGCAGAAGCGTTGATTTGCCCGAGCCGGAGGGACCTATGATCGACACGACCTCCCCCTCGGAAACACTCATGCTTATATCCTTGAGAACATGGAGCGTATCGTTATTGAAGCTTTTCTGAACGTGGTTTAACTCTAATATCTTCATTGCAGCGCTCCTTATTGGTAGTAATTCATGGATTTTTCCACCTTGCCCATAACGAAGTCGACAATGGCGTTAAACAGGAAGTAGAATACGCCGGCGACGATGAAGGGAACGAAGCTCGTCTGCGAGTTCGCGAGATTTTTGCCTATGGTGAACATCTCAACATAGGAAACGGTGAAGGCAAGCGAGGTGTCCTTTACAAGGGTGACGACCTCATTTGTCATGCTTGGCATGATGCGCTTTATTACCTGCGGCAGAATGATGCGGAAGAAGGTCTGCGCCTTGGAGTAGCCCAGTATCTCCGAGGCCTCATACTGGCCGACGGGTATGGACTCTATGCCGCTGCGGTAGATCTCGGCAAAATACGCCGCATAGTTTATCGCAAATGCTATAACGACCGGAATAAGCTTGTTTTTGGAGACGGAAAACTGGAACAGATAATACGGCCCGTAGGTCACCGCAATGAGCTGGAGCATCAGAGGGGTTCCGCGCAGAACGGATATGATTGCACGGGTCACGTTTGAAACGACCTTGTTTTTACTCATCCTGAGCAGGGCAACGATCATGCCGAGCGGAAGAGAGAACAGCAGCGTCAGAAAAAATATCGCGCAGGTTCCACCCATGCCCTCAAGCATCAGGTTTATCATTGTTGTAAGCTTCATAATATCCTCATTTTGAAAACGCGCACGAACCCGAAGGCGCTTTGCACCTTCGGGAATGTGCTTTGTGCTTGTTTAATTATTTGTTAAGAAAGATCAGGTTGTTGATGATATCGGGGTACTTCTCGGCGATCTTACGATAGGTGCCGTTTTCAACGAGCTGATCTATAGCTGCCTGGATCTGGTCGCACAGCTCCTGATCTCCGGAGCGGAATGCAATACCGTACTGCTCGGAGCCGAGGTTCTCGTTTATGATGGAGTAGCCCTCATTCTCCGCAGCGTATGCAGCCGCAACGGGATAGTCGACGAACACTGCGTCAACGCTGCCGCCGCCGAGCTCGGTGAAGCAGCTCAGGAAGCTGTTGCATGTAACGACGTCCTTGAAGGTGGCCTTGAGGTCGGCAAGGTCGCCGTCAAGAAGGGTCTGGCCTGAGGTGCCGAGCTGAACGGCAACTGTCTTGCCCGCGAGATCCTTGGAAGAGGTGTAGCCGCTGTCGGACTTGACAAGAAGAACCTGCGTGTTATCGTAGTAGGGCTCGGAGATGACGTAGCCGGCTTCCTTCATGCTGTCAAGGATGGTCATGCCGGCCCAGATGCAATCGCATTCTCCGCTGTCGAGCTGAACGAGCTTCTGATCCCAGTTGAGAGGGAAGATCTCCATCTTCCAGCCGAGCAGATCGCAAACTGCCTTGGCGGTCTCTACGTCAAAGCCGGTGTACTCACCGTCGTCGCCCATGTAGGCGTAGGGGGGATACTCGGGGTCGATGCCGACTACGAGGGTGCGGACATCATCGTTTGCCTTGGTGTCGTCGTCGGTGCTGTCGTTGCCGCAGGCGCACAGTGCAAAGACCATCATAAGCGCCAGCATCATAGCGATAATTCGTTTCATTTTTCTTTTCCTCCAAAACGTGTGGCTGAGTTTTAGTTTGTTATCACGCTGCTATAATAACACATTAGCGAAATAAAGCAAGACCTTTTTGCAAATTTATCTGTGCATGTTTTGCACAGATATTTTTCGGCGTCAAAGGAAAGCTTATTACGCAGCGCAGGACACCGAATAGACGAGGCAAAAGAGCTGCTGCTTGACGATTTCACGGCGGACGAGCTAAACGAGCTTATCGAGATATACAGCAACGCATACGGCGGCATTCTCAGCGCCGA
>CALBGG010000149.1 GCA_937893605.1 uncultured Clostridia bacterium | reverse complement strand
AGATTTATGCGCAAAATTGTTTGCAGGCTCCGGCTGAGTGAAGTCAGCCGGCAATGAAGGCGTCATCCAGAGCCGCCTCCAAGTGCTTCATGTCCATGCATTTCTTTCAGCCCCACTGGGTACCTGCCACATGGCGGAGCCGGGCGCAGACCAGCATCAGGGCGGAATTTCCGTCAGGGAACGTCCCCACCACGCGGGTGCGCCGGCGGATCTCACGGTTCAGCCGTCCGATCACGTTGTTGGTGCGGATGCGTGTCTAGTGCTCGCTGAGAAAGTCACAATAGGTCAGTGTCTCCTCGATGCCATCTTCGACTTTCTTGGCAGCCTCCTTCAGTTTCATGGCGCGCAGCTCGGCAACGACGGCCTTCGCCTTCTCGCGGGACGCTTTTTTGCTCTCCTGTGCGTGGATCGCCTTGAGCATTTTCGCTACAATTTTCTCGGACATAGTTTGCTGTCTCCTTTCAGAATGGTGTGTGGTAACTTCATTCTACCAGAGCCTCAAGCTATGTCTTCTTTTATGCTCTTTTCAATTTGCGCAAGTTATTGTACCTTATCGGGCTCTACCCCAACTATTGACTTAGAGCCCTAAAAAAGCGGCCAGCAACGCTTGGCTGCTGGCCGGAAAAGCTTTATATTTTTTCACTGTCCTCTTGACGGGTAGCGGTTCACACGAGGGATCTGCTTTTTCTATTTTCTGCCTTTCTATTGTCTTTTCATCTGCCGCAAAAACAGCACGACCGCGAAGACTAACGCAACTGCGGCGTAGGCAATGACCCATGCAAGATCGGGCCATATATCGCCGAAATTACCTGCGCAGACCGCCTGCTCGACCTTCACTGCATGGCAGAACGGCAGAAGCTCGGCTATTTTCTTAAACGCGCCGCCCACGAGGTCAAGGTCAAACCATATGCCCGAGAGCCAGGCCGTGAGGTTTGTCAGCAGCGCGCCGCACATGCCGCCTACCTGCTTTACGTTAAACACGCTTCCGCACAAAAGGCCGAGAGCAATGAAAAACACCGCGGCCGGAATAAGGATCAACACCGCCCACAGAACGTTTATCGTGATCTCCATGCCGAGTATAAACGCGGTTATGAAGCACACAACGGCCTGAGCCAGCGCAATGGGCAGTATCGGCAGCGTATAGCCCAATATGAAGTCCGCAGCCGTGAGCGGCGTCGTGTAAAGCCGCTGCAAAAGCGCGCTCTCGCGGTCCTTTGCGATGAGCGTCGCGGAGAAAAGCGTCATGAACGACAGGCCGAATATCGTCATGCCCGGTGCGAGACTTTCGATCTCGAACATAGAAACCGGCACATTCGCCTGGATCGCCGTCAGCAGCAGGATGAGAACGACCGGAAAACCAAGCCCGAAGCCGAGATTAACGGGGTCGCGCAGTATCTCCTTTGCCGTGCGTGAGGAAAAGGTCAGCATTTTCATTACTTCTCCCCCTTTACTATCGCGATGAACGCGTCCTCGAATTTGTCCTTCCCGGAAAGGGTCTTCAGCTCCTGCGCCGTGCCGAGCGCCAGCAGCCTTCCGCCGCGCATGATGCCGATGCGGTCGGACAGCTCCTCTGCCTCCTCCATATAGTGCGTTGTGAGTATGATCGTCTTTTTGCCCTTGAGCGCACGCACGGTGTCCCACAGCTCGCTGCGCGCAATGACGTCAAGTCCCAGCGTCGGCTCGTCGAGAAACAGTATCTCCGGCTCTCCCGTGAGCGACATGGCTATGCTGAGCCTGCGCTGCCAGCCGCCGGAGAGCTTTGCGGCCTTGCGGCTCATGACCTCATGAAGCGCAAACTCCTCGCACAGCGCGTTTACCCTTTCGTGCGTTTTTTCCTTTGATATTCCGTGTACGCCGCACATGAACTCAAGGTTTTCCTTAACCGTCAGCTTCGGCGCGACCGCCGTCTCCTGCGGCGATACTCCGATGATGCGTTTTACCTCATTCGGCTGAGAAATGATGCTCTTTCCTCCGAGGTAAGCCTCGCCCGATGTGGGCGCGGTCAGACACGAGAGCATTTTTATCGTCGTCGTTTTTCCAGCTCCGTTGACGCCCAAAAGCGCGAACAGTTCGCCCTGCCGGACGCATAGGTCAAGTCCGTCGACAGCGGTGACATCCTTGTATCTTTTAGTAAGCCCCGTTATTTTTATTGCATCTGTCATTTCATCTTATCCAGCCAGAGCGCTTTCAGTCCTTCGTATGCATCGCTCAGCGCACGGCTTATGTAATCCTCCTTCAAGTCGAGATAGTTTGTGACGATCATTGTCGCGATACCGTGGACGAACATCCACATCTCAAGGTGAAGCAAACGCGCATTTTCCTCGCTCAGTCCCGTGTTGCGCATAATAAGCGCAATAATATTTGCAACACTCTCATCCCTGATATCGGCAATTTCCTTGGTTCTGTCATGCATGAACAAAATCTTAAAAAGCTCTTTTTCCTTTCGCGCAAAGGCTATGTACGCCATGCCGCTGGCCTTGTAGGGCTTATATATGCCGCGCATCATCTCCGTGTACAGAAACTTCTGATACTCGGCGTCTGCGGCAAGCATGACCTCTTTCTGTACCTCCTGCATATTCTCGAAAAGGCCGAACACCGGCTTTGCGGACGATCCCAAGCGCGCAGCCAGGCTTCGCGCCGTGAGCGCCTGCATTCCGCCCTCGCGCACTATATCCAGCGCGGCGTCAATGATCTCCTCGCGCGAAAATTTCACCTTAGGGGGTATATTCATCACTCCTTTTCCGGTTGCGCAACAGCAGTTGTGCAACGTATGTTTTCATTATACGCACTCTGCCGTGCTTTGTCAATGTTAACAGCCTGTTTGTTGACAAAAAAATTCTCCGATGTAGAATGGTATCATCAATACCGGAGGTTTAAGTGTGAAGAATAAACGTGAAGAGGACGAGGAGATCCGCCGCGCGAAGGCGAACATCCGCACTGGCTTTATAATTGCGATCATCGTCATTGCGCTGCTCGCGGTCATAGCCTTTGCAATGATAGGGCTCACGAGCGCTGTTACATCTCCGTGGCCCGATATGGGCACAGCCGTGATACCCGATCTCAATATGTATAATCCAATATAAAAACTCGGCAGGAAAAATCCTGCCGAGTTTTTCAGCTTGTCAAAAAAGTCTGTGACTTTTTTGCACGCTTCAAAAACGCCACATTTTTTGTGAAAATAAATTTTCACGAAAAATCTCGCTACGCTCGTCAAAAAGTCTGATAAAACTGACAAGTCAGTTTTGCAGACATTTTTGATGGCTATAATCTGATTTCGAGTGGGGCCTTGCCCCCTCGAGCTCCCCTGCTGCGCGGGTGTCTTTCCTCAGCAGCATAGTTTTTTGACAGGCAAAACTCTTCTTAATACTCTTCCATCATTTCGCGCGAATCCATGTCGCCGTGCTCGGCGGCTATGCGATACCAGCGCATCGCCTCGTCTTTATCCTGCTTTACGCCCGAGCCGAGAGCATAGCAGTCGCCGGTCATGCGCATGCAGTCAACGTCGCCGTGCTCGGCGGCTTTTTTGAACATTTCAAAGGCCTTTTTCGGATTTTCTCTGACGCCGAAGCCGTTATAATAGCATCCGCCGGTCATGCGCATGGCGTCAACATTGCCGTTTTCCGCCGCGACCTTCATCCAGCGGAAGGCCTCCGCCGGGTCTGCCGGCGTGCCCTCGCCGTTTGCGTAGCACACGGCAAGATCGTGCTGAGCGTCGGGATGCCCCATCTCGGCCGCGTTTTTGAACCACTCGAACGCCGCCTGCGGGTTCGGGAACGTGCCCTCGCCGCGATCGTGATTGAGCGCCGTTTTGTACATCGCGTCGACCACGCCGGCCTCGGCCGCGCGCTTAAAGCGGGCAAATGCCTCCTCCGGGTTTTTCTTTGTTCCGAAGCCCCGCTCGGAGCAAAGCGCGCAGATATACATTGCCTCGATATCCCCCGCGTCCGCCGCTGCGAGCGCCCATTTATAGCACTCCTTTTCGTTTCTGGACACGCCCGTGCCCTTCTGATAGCACACGGCGAGGTTTAGCATAGCCTTGACGTGGCCGAGCTCGGCAGCGCGCTTTAAAAAGTCGAAGGATTTTTTATCATCGAGCTTCGCAAAGCTTACGCCGCAGCGGAAAAGCACCTCCGGCAGCATCTCGGCCTCGACAAGGCCGAGAGCTATCGCCTCGTCATAATATGCAGCCGCCGCGGGATCGTCCTCATTTTCATATGCCGCCGCGCCCTTTTTGCGCAGCGTCATGCTCTTCTCGTCGTCGGAAAGCTCCGCGCCCATTATTTTTTCGATGTCGGCAAAAACATCTTCCAGCTTCATTGCTTTGTATTCGGCCATGGCGCACCTCAATTATCGTTTGCGGCGACCGAGTATTCGGCAGCCTTTACCGTGCCGTCGGCGCCTACCTGAAGCCTGAACAGGGTCGAGCCGACGGTGAACTTATACGTATCGCCCGACTGAGTGTACTCAATGCCGTCCATGAGTGCGAGCGCTTCGTCTGCCTTCATGCCGATCTTTACGCCCTGCGGATTTGAAACGGTGTCGTCGGCAAGGGTGATGCCGGTGATGCGCTCTGTTCCGTCAACGTCGTTTACCCGCACCTCAAAGCCGTCGTAGTAATAAAATTTATCCTTGCCCTGATATGCGCAGCTGTTCGACTCAAAGGTGCTGACGGGCTCGCCGAGGGCGGAGAGCACCTCGTCGGCCTCATCAAAAATGCCGAACTTGACATCGCCCGAGGCGTAGTACAGCTCGCCGTAATCGGCCTTGTATTCGGTCTTTGTTTCGGTTTTCTTATCCCCTCCGTTATCCGAGCATGCGCAGAGCGCAAATGCGCACATGACGGCAAGTATGGCTGCGATTATTCTTTTCATTTTTCATCCCCCAGTGTCCAGCTTTTAAGATATCCGTATTCCTTGAGCTCCGCCTTCTGTGCGGCGAGCAGCCCGTAGTATGCCTCGCATTTTTTCTCCCAGTCGGCCGAGATCGTTTCGTCTCCCCGCCTGTCGGGCACAGCATATTTCTCGGCGAGAATATCGGCGAAATAGCGCGAGAGCTTTTCCGCTCCGTAGATGTTAAGATGCAGTCCCGCGTCGTAAGTATCGGTCTGCATGTCTATGCCTATCTCGTCGGAGGCATTCAGAAGATTGATGTAATCCAGTCCGTGCTCGGCGGCGTAGGAGCTTATCTGCTCATCCCACTCGTCATACCAGTGAGGCCAGAGGCTCGGCGATTTGATGAGCACGAGAGCTGCTCCGTTAGCATCGCACAGCTTCTGCATTTTGTCAAGGTATTCCCAGCATGTGTCGCCTATCGTATAATCGTCCAGAACAGGCGCCGTCGGCAGCTTTGTCATGGGCTCGACGTCCGCACGCATAAGGTAGCCCGCTATCGTTACGGGATCGCGGTGAAAGGCATATTCAAAATCCTCACTCGTCAGCTCCGACCAGCGCGAGTGATATCTCAGGAACGGGATGAAATAGCTTATCATGTCCTCATCCTCGGTCATGGAGGCCTTTATCGCTTCTATCTTATACTTTGATAAGGGCATGCCGTCTATGGTCATTCGATTGTACGCCTCGCTCTGCGGCGTATCGTACTTCATTGACTGGACGTTGTACACGACGATCTTCGGGCTTTCGCGCTCGAAGACCTCCTCCAGCAGATAGTACGACTGCCATATGAGCTGCTGCGCCGATCCGCGAATATAGCTTGTTATGCCTTTTTCCTCCCACATGGTGACGGGCGAAAAGTTTTCATACACCTCGCAGTCGCCGACGAATATTACGTCGTGGGAGTTTTGCTCATCGTAATACTCCCGTGTCATCGCGCCCTCCAGGACGCCTGACATGTACTTCGGCTCGAACACTTTGCCCAGCAGCCACAAGGCCGCACAGAGCAGCACGATAAACGCGGCAAGGCAGATAATATGCAGTTTTTTATTGCTTTTTCCGCTCATTTTTCGCCTCAGAACTGATTATAGATAAACTGCGACGCGTCGTAGCCCACGCCGTAAGCGCCGAAGGTCAGCACCGCGACGGCGAGAATAAAGAACACGGCGTAGCCCAAAATAGGCTTTTCCCACAGCGCCTCGCGCACGCTGCCGCGCTTTTCCTGCACGCAGGAGACGGCGAACATGACGATAACTCCGCAAAACGAAACGATGTAGTCCGCGCCCGTCAGTCCCAGCTGCAGAAGCGTTCCGGAAAACGCCTCGCGCCAGTTGAAATCGGTAAACACCGTGCCTATCGCACGGAAGGACACCGCTACGTCGCGGTAGCAGTCGAGAACACGCATCGAGCACACGAGAAGGAAGGTTCTGAGCGTTTCAAACACTCTGTAGCCAAAGCCGGCCACCAACTGCGCGTGCTTTGCGCGAAAGCGCTGCGACACGGGCTTGAACTCCTCTGCAAGCAGGATGAAAAACGCGTTTAGAAGTCCCCACACGACGAAGTTCCACGCAGCACCGTGCCACAGGCCGGTGAGAAACCATGTTACGATCGTGGAAACATACACCGGCAGCTTTCTTCCGAAGCCGTCGGATATTTTTTTGCGCGCACTTTTTGAGATCTTCAAAAGCCACGGCGCGACGGACAGAGGGTAGAAGATATAATCCTTGAACCATGTGCCCATCGAGATGTGCCAGCGCCGCCAGTACTCGGCGATATTGCGCGAAAAGTACGGGCGGATGAAGTTCTCCTTTACGCTTATGCCGAGAACCTGCGCAATGCCGATTGTTATATCTATGCCGCCGGTAAAGTCGGCGTAGAGCTCGGCAGCGTACAAAACAGCGCCGATGAAAACATACGCGCCCGTGTACGCCTCGGGATCGCCGCACAGCGCGGTCACGGCGACCAGCAGTCTGTCGGCAATGACGAGCTTTTTAAAATAGCCCCACAGTATGCGCTGAAGGCCGAAGGATATCTGCTTGAAATCGGCCTTATGCCCTGCAAAAAGGGTATCCTTCAGATCCCCGAAGCGCGAAATGGGGCCTTGGATGAGCAGCGGGAAAAACGATGTAAACAGCGCAACGCGCAGTATGTTCCTCTCCGGCTCGACCTTTTCCCAATACACGTCGATGACATAGCTCACGGTCTGGAAGGTGTAAAACGATATGCCGAGCGGCAGCACCCAGTCGACCGAGGCGATATCCGCGGAAAAGATCGCGTTTACGTTGTTTATAAGGAAGTTTGTATATTTGAGCGCAGCGAGTATGCCGAGATCGGCAACGAGCGCGAGCACAAATATAAGCTTGCGGCGCTTTTCGCACTGCTTTTTGTATGCCTTGCGCTCCGCTCGCTCAAGCGCCTTGCCCTCTACCGATGCCAGAAACGTCTTTTGCGCCCTTAGCGATGCGCCCATGAGATTCGTCGCCGCCCACGAAACAACGACCGTAGCCGCCATGAAGCACAGTCCCTTCCAGCCCGCGCAGGCATAAAACACTATGTCCGCGGCGAGAAGCAGCAGCCACTGAAGGCGTCTCGGTATCACATAGTACAGTGCAAAAAGCACCGCGAGAAAGGCTATGAAGCCATAGGACGTAAACAGCACGGCTTATTCGTCAAGCAGGCGGTTTACCATGCTCAGCATGGCCTCGGCGGAATTGAAATTCTCGGGCACGATATCGCGTGCGGGAATGGTGATGTCAAAAGCGTCGGACAGCTCTGCGATGATGGTGACGATATCGAGGCTTTCGAGAACGCCGTCGTCAACGAGTGTCGTGCAGTTTTCAAAGTCTGCGTCAAGGCCGAGGCCGTCGAGTATTTCAAGTATTTCGTCCATAGTCACATCTCCGTCAGTTTTAATGTATTTCTGTCTATCTTGCCGTTTTCCAAAAGCGGCAGTGCGTCGAGCCGTTTTGTTTTCGACGGCAGCATATAACGCGGGAGCATTCCGCGCAGGTACTTGCCGAGCGTCTTTTCGTCGGCAGAGCCCATGTAGAACAGGAACAGCTTTCCCTTTTGCTTATCAAACAGGCAGCACGAGCGCACAACGCCCTCGCAGCCGTCGGCACAGGACTCAATCTCGCCGAGCTCAACGCGGTGACCCATGTTTTTTATCTGATGATCCTTGCGTGAGACAAACACCAGCTCGCCGCGCTCGTTGAGCCTCCCGAGGTCGCCCGTGCGGTAGATAAGCTCGGGATAGTGCGGATTTAAGGGATTTTGCGTAAACGCCGCCGCGGTGCGCTCGGGATCGTCATAATATCCGTGCGTGAGCGCCGTGCCGCGAATGCAGATCTCGCCCGTTTCGCCGGGGAGCGCCTGCGTATCGTCATCGCGAAGCAGCATAAAGCCGGTGTTGTCAAACGGGCGCCCCACCGGTATCGGCTCGCCGTCTTCAAGCTCACGGTCTACGACGAAGTAAAATGACATACCCGTCGCCTCCGTCGGGCCGTAAAGGTTAATGAATCTCGCGCCGGGGCAGGCCTCCTGCCAGAGCTTAAGCTGCTTTACGGGAAACACCTCGCTGCCGAAGCAGACAGTGCGCATATACTTGGGCTTTACGTCCTCAAACGCGCCGAGGCCGGATATTATCGTCAGCGCCGAGGCGACCCAGCACAGAGTATTGACCTTGTGCTCATTTAAAAACTCAACTGCCTTTATAGGCGACATGAACATGCTCTGCTGCATGATATAGGCCGTCGAGCCGCATTTTATGACCGACAGAAGCTCCTTCATACAAGCATCAACATGCAGCGGCACCTGCATGGCAAAAACGCTGTCCTCATCCGCTCCGATAACGGGGCACAGCGCGTTTGCGTAATCCATAAGCGCCCTGTGGCTGCCCGTGACGCCCTTGGGAACGCCGGTGCTGCCGGAGGTAAAGACGATGTACGCTGGGTCTGTGTCGATGCTCGCTGCGCGTACAGCAGCAAGCGTCACGGCGTTTTCCTCCGCTGCAAATAGCTCCTGCGCATCTATGACGCTGCCCTCCGGCGCTAAAGGCGCGGCAAGCTCGCGGGTGCTGTCGTCAACGATGACCGCTCTCGGCCTGAGCCTTTCGAGGATCATTTGCAGCCTGAACAGCGGCATGGACGCATCCAGCGGAACATAATAGCATCCGGCATAGATGACCGCAAAAAACGCGGCTATCGTCCTCGGTGCTTTTTTCATAAAAACCGCGACCGGCTCATTTTTGAGCCCGCGCTCTATAAGCGCGCTGCCTCCGGCGCGGGAGAGGCGCAAAAGCTCTGAAAAGCTCAGGCTCTCCTCCCCGTCGGAAAAGGCGGTCTTGCAGCCAAGGCGCGGCGCGCTGCTTTCCAAAAATTCAAGTACGTTTTTCATTATCAGTTCATAGAATACGGAACAGTCTCAACTGCCGGATACAGCGTCGTATCAAAGCGCCAGTACTGCTGGCTGTATTGCAGAAGTTCCTCGTTTGTCTTCATAAAGCATCTCAGATTCTCCGGGCCGGCATTGCAGGTATCAAAGTTGTACCAGCCAGTGCCGAGGTTGACAAGGCACCAGAAGTGCTGCGTTCTGCCGCCCAGGCGCTCGACGCTTAGCACCTGGCAATCTATTTTCTGCAGAAGAGCATAGCTTGCCGAGTAGAAGGTGAAGCAGTCGCCCACGCCCTCGGTCAGGCCGCGGTAGGCCTCGCTCTTCCAGTCGGTCTTATCGGATGTACCCGTGTAGATAATATTATCATAGCAATAGTCGTAGATAGCTGCCGCCTGCTCGGGAACGCTCATATCGTCTGTGAGTATCTCATTGAGCACCTTATCGACGACTTCGTCGAGCTTTTCGTCGCTTATCTTCTTTTCGATGAAGTTGAACTTCACCGTAACCGACGAGGTGTTGCCCTCGTGGTCTGTGGCCGTATAGGTAACGTCGTACGCTCCCGCGGTCTTTGCGTCGACCTTGGACTTATCGACATCCAGCTTCGGCTCGGGGTCTGCGTTATCCTCGGCAAAGACCTCCTTGAAATAGGACACGGCCTCGCCGACGTAGCAGTATCTGTCACGTGCGGCATAGATCGTGGGCGCGGTCTTATCCGGCGATATGACCGCCTTTGCGTCAACCGTCGTCTCGTTTCCGAAGCGGTCGGTAAGGATTATCCGCACCGCCTGCTCGCCTTCTGTGCTCCAGTCGGGCTCGTTTACGAACCTCGCCGTAACTCTGGACATATCCGAAAGGTTCGTTACGAATTTTATCGGCTCGCAGTAATAGCCCGTGCTGCACCGGCAGTCGATGCCCTCGGCCGTTGGAGCGACGGTATCCTTTATGACAACGCCGACGGTTATCCTGTCGTCGCCCTTGGAAAAGATCATGGCGTGCGCGCCGAGAGCAGTGCGCTCAAACACCGCGCTTTCGAGCTTATATCCGGCGTAGTCCTCGCCCAGTGCGGCGAGAATATCGCTTTCGGTAACCATGTCCGTAGACGCTTCAAGCTCCGCTATCGCGTCGCAGACGATGATATTTGCTCTGACATTGCTGCTGTTTCCGACAGCGTCGGCAGCCTTTATGCCGCAGGACACCGTGCCCACCTTAGACAGGATCGGCTCGGAGGTGAACTCATAGCTTACCTCGCTCGCGTCGCCGTCACTGAGTGCGATATCCTTTGCCTCTATCTTGCCGTCCTTGAGAACCGCCACGGGGATAATGTCGGGCGCGGGCGCGGTTGTATCGACAATGCGCAGAGTCGAGGTATAGGTTCTGCCGTCAAACTCTGCCTTGACCTCATAGTCGCCGAGCTTATCCCATGTTATATCGTCGAGATCCGTCACGAGCTTTGCGTCGTCGCGCTCGACGACCATAAAGTCCTTGAGCTGCGGTCTGGGCTGGCCGGCCTCATGCACCAGGACGTCGACAAGGCCGAGCACCTTGACGGTGAGCTTTGCCGTGCGGCTGTTGCCGCAGGCATCTTCGAGCTTTATGCTGCAATCATAAGCTCCCGCCTCGCCGTAGCTCGGCTCGTTTACCCACGCCGCCGTAAAATCCGACGCATCTTTTACGTCGCCGAGCGCTTCCTTCGCGTCGAGCGACTTATCGTCTATGGTGATGCTTATCTCAGTCGTGTCGGTCGTCGGAGCCTTCGTGTCGCGCACGATGAGAAGCTCCGGGCGCACCTTGCCGCCGCTCTTGACCTTTAATATGTACGTGCCCTCTTTGGTATCGCTGACGTTCACATCGCCGACGTAGCTTGCCTCGGCGCCGTTTTTCATAAATGCAGAGGCATCCGGCGTTCCGCCGCCGAGCTCCGCTTTAAGGTACATGTGCCGTCCGCCGTAAACGACGAACACAAACACGGCGGCTATGGCGGCGAGCGCGAGGATCACGCACAGTGCGATCACAAGCCCCTTTTTGCCGCCGCTTTTCTTTTTGTTCCTCTGCGGTTTCGAGTGTCTGCATTTTCGGCCTTTATTCTCCGTTTGAGGTATTTCCTCGGCCGGTATTTCGTCTAAAACAGTATTTTCATCCATATATCAATGCCTCCGTAAGGTACATTTCGACAAATATACATATTACCACACTTTATTCTCATCCTCAATGCCTTTTTTATTAACAAAAAGCCGTTGAATTGCCAATTATATAATGGTATAATCCGAGAACATCTATTTCTCGCAAAGGAGAAAAGCATGAAGAGGATAATTGCACTTATACTGTGCCTTGTTATGGCATTTTCGCTGTGCTCCTGCAAGGGCGACGAGCCCGCGCCGAGCGCTCAGCCCACAGCAGAACCGACACCGGAGAGCAGCTACGCGCCCGTGAGTTTTAAAAACCACGGCAAGCGCAGCACCGTAAGCTCGCTTCCGAAGAAGGTAGTGACGGCAGGCCCCAACTGCACCGAGGTATTCTGTGCGCTCGGCCTTGAGGATAAGGTCATCGGCAAGTGCATGGAAAACCACTCGCTGGGCGCTCTGCCCGAGTACAGCGACGCGGTCGACTCCATCCCCACGCTCAGCGTCGGATATCCCACGGCGCAGCAGATAATCGACAGCGGCTGCGATTTTCTATACGCAAGCTCATGGATATTTGACGATGAGCTGACGGTTGCGCAGCTTGAAAAGGCGGGCATCACGGTGTACGTCAGCGAGGCGGAGACCATCGAGGCCGTGTGGCAGGAGCTGCGCGATCTCGGCAAGGTGTTCCTTGTCGATAATATTGAGGAGATCGTAAGCGAGCAGTGCACGCGACTTGAGGCCGTGACGGATAAGCTCGGCGAGATAACAGAGCCCAAAAGCGTCTTCGTGCTCGACAGCATTATCGGCGATAAGCTCTATACCGCCGGGACGGCAAACATAGAGACCGCGTGCATCACCGCCGCCGGAGGTAAAAACGCGTTCGGCGAGATAACGAAGGCCTGGGACGCGGTCGAGGTATCCGCCGTTGCGGTCGCCGACCCGTGGTGCATCGTCATCCACGACTACGAGGGCTCAAGCTACGACGACAAGGTAGCGGCTTTAAAGGCCGACCCCGAGCTTTCGCAGCTCGACTGCGTGAAGAACGAGCGCTTCGTTCGCCTCTCGCTCGAGGACGCGATGCCCGGCATGCGCGTTGTGCCGACAATCGAGGCCATCGCTCAGGCACTGTATCCGGACAAGTTTTGAATATAACGCTTAAGAATATTGCGCTGAAAAACAGCGAAAAGGCATCGCTTCGGCGACGCCTTTTCCTCTTGGAGTCAAGTCTTTCCGTCAGCTCATTTGTGCGCGGTTCGGAGTTTTTTTAAATTTCGGGCTCAATAAGCATTCGTTTGATGTCCGCAAGTGTTCTCCGGCTGAGTATCTCATCTTTTCTGTCTATAGAGCACATCATCGACATCGCTCCCTTTATCTGTCCGTAAACTCTAAGCGGGAAGGCTACGGTAAGGCAGCCGTTGAGCCACTCTTCGTCATGAACAGAGTAACCGACCTCCCGGATCAGTTCAAGATTTTCTCTAAGCTCTTTCTCGCTCACAATGGTCTTGTTCGTATATTTGATGAACTTCAAATTTGAAAGATACTCCGAAAGGCTATCCTCCGGCAAGGTAGACAGAAGGAGCTTTCCCGGCGCAGAGCAGTAATGCTGCCTTTTGGGGTCAAAAAAAGCGTTGTTATAAGAGATGTTCTGGGTTTGAAGATCCTTGTGAATAGTAATTGTGCTCAGGCCGTAAAAAGCCATTATATGAGTTGTAGTGTTGAAAGTATAGGCAAGAGTATGCATAACGTCAAGATAGCGTACGGTCAGCGGATGGCTGGTGACAAGATTTGAGGCTATCTTCAGCAGTCTGTCAGTCAGTCTGTATTTGCCGGTATGCTCGTCTTTCTCCGCATATCCGAGGTTTTGAAGTGTAATAAGAAACCTGTCCGCACTTGAAGAATGCGTATCGAGCCGCTTTGCTATCTGAAGCACCGAAAGCTCACCGTCAGTTTCGGCAAGCAGCTCTATAAGCCTTATTGTCTTCTCTGCCGATGCGATATTATAAGAATAGTCGTTTATTTCACCCATATACTTTTCACCCTCTTTTTTTAATATCTGATGACCCTGCCTATTCTTAATTTTAATAATTATATATTAATCACATAAATATATCAACTCACTATCAACTCAAGCGGCTTTGCGCACTGCGCAATTTCAAGTGAGCTATTTGCCCGACTACAATCTCTCAGAAAAATGTCGCTTGCTATTTATTAGTCCATATTTACAAGCCCAAGCATACATGTTACTCTGTTTTTTAGTCATTACGACGATTTTAAAGAAAAAGGAGTAACGCAAATGAATCTACCCATGTACAAAATCGACATACAGAAGCTGCTTGCGGACATGCCTGACGGCTCGTGGTTTACCCACGCCCAGATATTTGACGATCTTCTTTGTGTCGCAAACAAAAGCACCGCCTCATTTGTATTGAAGACCTCCGAGGGGCTCATCGTAATCGATGCCATCTACCCCAAGGAAGAGATGTTCAAAGCAATCGTCTCGGCCATCGAGGATATCGGCTGGAATCCGGGCGACATACGAAAATTTGTTATCACCCACGGACACTTTGACCACTGCGGCTGCGGCAAGTGGCTTGTGGACAGCTTTGGCTGCGAAACCTATCTAAGCAAAATCGACGATGATTTTTGGGCGGAAAATCCGTTTTTCCCGGACAGGCCGGATACATGGAAGGATTTCAAAATCGACCATTATATCGACGACGGCGACGTGATCACTCTCGGCGACCACTGGATTCGTGTTCTGTTCACTCCGGGTCACACGCCCGGCGGCCTGAGCTTCATATTCCCGGTTCATGATAACGGGGCCGAGCATATGGCCGGCATGTGGGGCGGAACAAATCCGCCTGCTACAATCGAAGGAAATGTACAATATCTCTCCTCTATTGAGCATTTTTCCAAGGAAACGGCAAAGTATCATTGCGATGTTCCCATCTGCAACCACCCGGATTTTGATAACGGATACATAAAGATGGAATATGCAAGAAACAGAAAGTCACATATGCCTAACTGCTACTGCATAGGCGAAGATGGTTTTCAGCTTTTTAATGACATATTCAAAAATCTTGCTTATGGAAAACTGAGAGCAATCGATGCGAATATGGGGAAATAGGTGTAAAGGAGAGAGATGTGATGAAAAGCAAGAACAACAGCAGAATCTTTATTCTTATCTGCGGTATCATTTGCAGCCTGATAATGGGCTTTTGTTATACTTATAGCATTATCCAGCCATATATCATGGACTATTTTTCAATAGAGTCTTCTATGGCCAGCCTTCCTTACACGATATTCCTTGCACTCTTCGTTGTAGGCAATTATATAGGCGGAGTAATGCAGAAGAAATACCCCGTCAAAATAATAATGCTCGTAGGCTATCTCCTCATGGCTGCCGGTATATTTGCCACAGCTCTCCTTCCGAGCAGCGCCCCTGCCGGAATGTGGTTCACTTACGGCGGTCTTCTCGGCATCGGCGACGGCATGGTATATAACGTTATTATCGCAATGATGCAGAAATGGTTCCCGGACAAGAAGGGTCTCGCCACCGGCATAACCCTCGCGGTTCTCGGCATTTCGGCTACAATTCTTTCTCCGCTTTGCAGCAGCTGGCTCACAAGCTACGGTTTCGCGGGAACCTTTAAGATACTCGCATGCATTTACATTGTTATCGCAGTGTTCGGCATGCTGACAATAAAAGCCCCGCCCGAGGGATATATGTCCGACTACAAGCCGTCCGGCGCGGTTGCGGTTTCGCAGAATGCCTGCATGACGGCCGGTGACTGCTTCAGGCGCAAGGAGTATTACCTTCTCAGCCTTATTTATTTCTGTGCTATCCCTGCATTTGTTCTTCTAAGCGCCATATTCGTAAGCTACGGAACCTCAAGAGGGCTGGACAATGCTCTTCTCGTCACCGGCGTTTCCGTTGCATCGCTTATGCAGGTCGGCGGCAGATTCCTCATCTCCACCGGAAGCGATAAGATCGGCCGAAAAGGTGCGATGCTCCTGTGCTTTGCTATAACTATCATCGCAATTGTATTGCTCACATTCTCCAAGGGAATTGTATATGTCATATGTTTCTGGCTGCTCAGCTTCACTTACGGCGGCACGGCGGCAACAATGCCTTCTTTAATAACCGACTATCTCGGCTCGAAGAACGCAGGTCTTGTTTGTTCGCTCGTTATGATAGGCTTCGGTGTAGCGTCAATAGGCACGAGCTTTCTTGCAAAGGCTGTCAGTACCTCCACCGCATTCATACTCGCAGGCCTTATCGCCGTCGTAGGCATCATTGTAACGCTTGCTCTTCCGAAGCTCGGAGGGGCAAAGCAGTAACTCTGTCATTCATGCCAGTTGCGCAGGGCGCACAATGCTTTCGGAGCTGATCGGCAAAACGCATTTTTACCCAGGGGGATATTTGCAAACTATCCCCCTGCTTTTCAATTTCATATTAGTCAAAATCGTATAAGGAGGTCTGAAATGACGAAGTACAACAAGATCACGCCTGAAATTGCCGAGAAGCTTCAGGCCATAGTCGGCGAAAAGCGCTTTTTCGCCGGTGACGCGGTTAAGGACGACTTCAGCCACGACGAAATGCCGATATACGGCAAATACTACCCCGAAGTGGTTTGCGAGGTCGAGAGCACCGATGAGGTCTCGCAGATAATGCGCCTTTGCTGCGAAAACAATATCCCCGTAACTCCGCGCGGCGCGGGCACGGGGCTTGTCGGCGGCTGTGTGCCGCTGTGCGGCGGTGTTGTTCTGTGCACGACGCGCATGAACAAAATTCTTTCCTATGACATGAATAACCTTGTCGTGCATATACAGCCCGGCGTTCTGCTGTGCGACCTGGCTGCCGACGCCCTGACGCGCGGCCTTATGTATCCGCCCGATCCGGGCGAGAAGACCGCAACGGTCGGCGGCAACGTTTCGACTAACGCGGGCGGCATGCGCGCTGTCAAATACGGCGTTACGCGCGACTACGTTCTTGCCATGACCGTTGTTCTGCCCGACGGCAGAGTTATGGAGCTGGGCAAGACCGTGTGCAAGACGAGCTCGGGCTACAGTCTGCTGCATCTTATGATAGGCTCTGAGGGCACGCTCGGCATAATAACCGAGCTTACTCTAAAGCTCATTCCCAAGCCTGCGATGGATGTAAGCCTTATTCTCCCCTTTTCGGATGTTGAGACGGCCATAGCCTCCGTTCCGCAGATAAAGCTTGCTAACCTCGATCCGCAGTCGATAGAATTCATGGAGCGTGACATTGTTGACTCCTCCGCCGCATTTACCGGAAACTCCGTTTTCCCCACCGTCGTCAACGGCAAGGAGGCCGGAGCGTACATTCTCGTCACACTCGTCGGCGACAGCGAAGCGGAGCTCACGGTAAAAATGGATCGCCTCGGCGAGCTTGCCGAAAGCTGCGGCGCATATGATACGCTCGTCGTATGGACAGACGGTCTTAAAAAGGACGTTTGGGCGGCGCGCAGCGCGTTCCTGACGGTCATTGAGGCAGACACGAAGCTCCTTGACGAGCTGGACGTAGTCGTCCCCGTCGACCGCATCGCGGACTTTCTTGTTTACACGCGTGCGGCCGGTAAGGCGGAGGGCATAACCATACGCAACTTCGGTCACGCCGGAGACGGCAATCTGCACATCTACTGCTGCGCAAACGACATGGAGCTTGACGAGTTCAAGCGCCGCTCGAAGGCCGTTATGGACAAGTGCTACGCAAAGTGCAGCGAGTTCGGTGGTCAGGTCTCCGGCGAGCACGCCATAGGCCACGCCAAAAAGCAGTACCTGCACGAATCGGTCGGCGATACGGCGTTCGGGCTCATGCAGGCTATAAAGCAGGTGTTTGACCCAAAGGGCATACTCAACCCCGGCAAGGTCTGCACTAACGTCGAGGAGGTCTGAAAAATGCTGAATATACTTGTATGCGTAAAGCAGGTCCCCGATATAAATCTCGTTAAAATGGATCCGGTTACGGGCAGCCTCATCCGCGCCGGCGTTCCGGCGATACTCAACCCGCTGGACGCGAACGCCCTCGAGGCGGCAGTCAGAGTCAAGGAAGCCCACGGCGGCAGAATAACCGTCATAACCATGGGACCGGATATGGCCAAGGAAGCCCTGCGCGAGTGCCTCGCGGCGGGCGCGGACAAAGCTGTGCTCCTCTCCGATCGTGCGTTTGCTAACGCCGACACGCTGGCAACGAGCTACGTCATAGTCTCGGCGGCAAAAATGCTCGGCGATTTTGACCTCATATTCTGCGGCAAGGAATCGCTTGACGGCGCGACAGGCCAAATGGGCTCGCAGCTGGCCGAGCGCTTCGGCGCAAGCCAGATATCCTCAACCGCAAAGATCGTTGAGGTAGACACGGAAAACCACACCATAACCGCAGAGCGCGATCTTGAGCGCGGCGTTGAGGTGCTCAGGGCGCAGTACCCCTGCCTTCTGACAGTGGAAAAAGCAAACTTCCGCGCACGCATCCCCAACCTCAAGAGCTGGAAGGCCTCACGCACGGCCGAGATCGAAGTCTACAGCTCCGCAACCATCCCCGGCCTCGATCCCAAGCAGATCGGCGATCCCGGCTCACCTACGAAGGTGCCGCGCACCTATCCGCCCGAGGTCGGCGCGAAGGGCAGCATGATCGACGAGGGCAGCACGGAAAAGAATGTCGATAAGCTAATGGAGCTTATCGCAGACGTGCTTTAAGGAGGTGCAGATATGAAAAAGGCTGATTTTAAGGACATGTGGGTCTTTATAGAGCGCGACGGAGACAGCGTTCTGCCGGTGTCGCTCGAGCTGTGCTCGGAAACGCGCAAGCTGTGCGACGCAAGCGGAGAGAAGCTCGCCGCCGTTATCATAGGCGACATCAGCGATACGGAGCTTCAGAAGGTGCTCGACTGCGGCGTAGACAAGCTTATCCGCGTATCGGGCACGGGCTATGATTATTTCAACAACGACGCGTACACGAACCTGTTCACCGTCCTGTGCAAAAAATACCGTCCGACGGCTGTCATGGTCGGCGGAACGATAAACGGCCGCGACTTTGCCCCGCGCTTTGCCGCGCGTCTCGGAACCGGATGCACTTCGGACGCCACCGAGCTTGTCTGGGATCCGAAAACTACGGATATCGAGTTTATAGAGCCCGCTGTCGGCGGCAAGATGATGGCCGTAATCACCATTCCCGTTGCGCGTCCTCAGATCGGAACGATACGTCCGGGCACGTTCAAGTATACGCCCTGCGGTGCGCACGAGTGCGAGATCATTGATGAGCATATAGACTTCCCGGTCGAAGATATACGCACAAAGATACTCGACTTCCGCACAGACGACATGGACGAGAGCCTTAACATCGCCGATGCCGACGTTATAGTCTGTGTCGGAAACGCGATAAAGGGCGCGGACGCTCTGCCGCGCTATCGCCGCCTTGCCGAGCGTCTCGGCGGAAAGCTCGCCTGCACAAGGCCGGTGTTTGACCGCGGCGTTCTGCCGTTTAAGCTCGTTATCGGGCAATCGGGCGTTGCGGTAAAGCCGAAGCTGTTCTTCTCCTTCGGTGCCTCCGGTGCCGTGAATCATGTCACGGGCTTTTCCGGCGCGGACACCGTCGTTGCCGTCAACACCGACCCGGACGCCGCAATATTCAGCTACTGCACCTACGGCATAGTCGGCGACATGGACGAGGTCTGCGACGCGATTCTCGCAAAGCTCGGCAAATGATATATCCGCAGGCAGCAAAAAGCACCCCGACGGGGTGCTTTTTCTGCTTCTGCTATTGACAAGTTAACTTGGCAGTGCTACTATATGTGTTGCCAAGAAAACTTTACACTGCGAAAGGCGGCGATATCATGGATAAGATGGATAAAGACGAAATTCTTTTCAAGGCGAGAGCCGAGGGTGCAAAGAGCGTTGACGAGGGCACGCGGCACATGCAGGACAGGGGGCGTAAATTTGCTCTGCTTGCATTCGGCGCTGTGTATGTAATCATAGCGGTGCTCTGCCTCATAAGCGGGAATGACATTGATCCCGGGGTGACTGCGATGTTCATGGCCTCGGTCGGCGGTGAGCTCTTCGCCCAGTGGCGCGATAACAGAAAATTCGGCTACCTGCTGCTGGTACTCATTTTCGCCGCTTCCGTCGTGTTCAATCTCATATGGCTCGGAACACGGATGTTCGGTGCGGGCTCATGAACGAAAAGCTTGTTCTTAAAAATCATCTGAAGCAGGCGCGCACAGAGGCCGGGCTGTCGCAGTCGGCGCTTGCCGAAATGGTGGGCGTTTCGCGCAACACTATAAGCTCGATCGAGACCGGGCAGTTCAGCCCCACGGCAAAGCTTGCGCTTATAATTTGCATAGCGCTCGATAAGAAGTTTGAAGATCTGTTTTATTTCTGAAAAACGCACCCCGTCGGGTGCGTTTTTCAGTATTGCAATATCGGCGCTGAGCCGTCGTCCTCGGCCTTTGTTATGCTTTTTATGACCGCCTCATAGCTGTAGCTATCATTAACATATACCATGATGTGATCGCCGGCCTTTTTGCCGAGGACGGCCTTGCCGAAGGGCGATTCGCGGCTTATGAGCCCTTTTAACGGGTCTGTACGGATGGTCGTCACGACCTGGATGACATTCGTCTCGTCGTCCTCGGGGATGTATATCTCGACCTTGTCGTAAAGCCCGACCTCGTCTGCGGCGGAGTCGGAGTCTATTATATGCGCCGACTTTATCATGTTTTCGAGATAGCGGATGCGGCTGGCGTTGCGGTTTTTCGCACGCTTTGCCTCCTTGTACTCGAAGTTTTCGCTCAAATCACCGAAGGCGCGGGTACGCTTTACCTCCTCGAGGAGCTCCGGCATAAGCTCCAGCCTGCGGTGGTCGAGCTCGGCCTGCATTTTTGAAATATCCTGCTTTGTCAGATCGTCATGCATAATTAATCCTCTAATGCCGAAAGCACCCCGAAAAACGGGGTGCTTTTTCTTGTTTATATGCTGATCAGACCAGCTCGATGACTGCCATCTCGGCTGCGTCGCCGCGGCGGGGTCCGATGCGGGTGATACGGGTGTAGCCGCCGTTGCGGTCGTCGTACTTAACGCTCAGCTCGTCAAAAGTCTTCTTCGCAACGTCTTCACGGGTGATGAAGGCCAGTGCCTGACGGTATGCGGCCAGATCCTTTTTCTTGCCGAGGCTTATCATTTTCTCGGCCATGGGAGCGATCTCCTTTGCGCGGGTGACAGTGGTCTCCATGCGGCCCTTATCGAGCAGATCGGTTACCTGCTGACGGAGCATTGCCATGCGCTGATCGGTCGTCTTGCCGAGCTTTCTTGTTCCGGGCATTTCGGTGTTTCCTCCTTGTTAGAGTTAGTTGTTGTCCTCGTCCGCGAGAGACAGTCCCATCATGGCGAGCTTGTGCTCGACCTCCTCGAGAGACTTGCGTCCGAGGTTACGGACCTTTATCATCTCGTCCTGGGTCTTGGAGATGAGATCCTCAACAGTGTTGATATTTGCTCGTTTGAGGCAGTTGAAGCTTCTTACGGACAGGTCGAGCTCTTCGATGGTCATCTCGAGGACCTTATCACGCTGGGTCTCGGTCTTTTCGACAACGGTCGGGCGGTTGCCGACTGCGTCGGACAGATCGGTGAACAGGGTGAAGTGGTCACAGAGGATCTTTGCACCGAGAGACACCGCGTCGCGCGCGGTGATGGTCTTGTCCGTCCACACCTCGATGGTCAGCTTGTCAAAGTCGGTCTGATTGCCCACGCGGGTATTTTCGACCGAGTAATTGACCTTCAGAACAGGTGTGTAGATAGAATCAACGGGGATGGTCCCGATTGCGGTTTGGGCCGTTTTGTTCTTGTCCGCGGATACATAGCCCCTGCCGTGATCGAATGTGAGCTCCATGGAGAGCGCACCGTCAGGTCCGAGGGTGGCTATGGGCTGCTCGGGATTGAGGATCTCGACCTCGGCGTCTGCCTTGATGTCGCCGGCGGTGACAACGCCTTCGCCGACGGCCTCGATGTAGACGGTCTTGGGCTCCTCGGAGTGGAGGCGGGCGATGATGCTCTTAACGTTAAGAACGATCTCGGTCACGTCTTCCTTGACTCCGGGGATGGTCGAAAACTCATGCTGCACGCCTGCTATCTTGATCGAGGTAGCGGCGGTGCCGGGCAGTGAGGACAATAAGACCCTGCGCAGAGAGTTACCAAGTGTCGTGCCGTAGCCGCGCTCCAGCGGCTCGATAATGTACTTGCCATAGGAGCTGTCTGTCGGAGTTTCAATGCACTCTATACGCGGCTTTTCTATTTCGATCATATTAAATATAACCCTCCTTATTAAGTTCGGCGCGTGATTTGCGCCCTGAGTTTTGTCAGCTTACCAATTGAGGGTATCTGTATTACTTGGAGTACAACTCGACGATGAGACGCTCCTCGATGGGGAGGTCGATGTCATCGCGTGCGGGCACTGCGACAACCTTTGCAATCATGTTGTTTGCGTCGTACTCAAGCCACTTGGGTGCGGGACGGGAGCTGTTTGCCTCAACGTTGGCCTTGATCTTCTCAAGACCACGGCTGCTCTCTTTCAGAGTAATGACCATGCCGGGCTTTACCTGATAGCTGGGGATATTGACCTTGCGGCCGTTTACGGTGAAGTGACCGTGACTTACCATCTGACGTGCTTCGGCGCGGCTCATTGCAAAGCCGAGACGGTACACGACATTGTCCAGACGGCACTCAAGGATGCTCAGGAGGTTTTCGCCGGTCTTGCCGGGACGGCGCTCCGCCATCTCATAGTAGCAGCGGAACTGACTCTCAAGAACGCCGTAGTATCTCTTTGCCTTCTGCTTCTCACGAAGCTGCAGGCCGTACTCGGAGCTCTTGCTGCGGCCCTGGCCGTGCTGGCCGGGTGCATAGGATCTGTTCTCAAGCGCGCACTTGGTGTAGCAGCGGTCGCCCTTAAGGAAGAGCTTCTGACCTTCTCTGCGGCACAGGCGGCAGACTGCTTCAGTATATCTTGCCATTTGTCTTTCCCTCCTTCAATTAGACACGACGACGCTTCGGAGGACGGCAGCCATTGTGAGGAATGGGGGTAACGTCCTTGATCATCGTTACTTCAAGACCTGCGGTCTGCAGAGCGCGGATAGCCGCCTCTCTGCCCGAGCCGGGGCCCTTGACGAACACTTCGACGGTCTTCAGACCATGCTCCATAGCTGCCTTTGCGGCAGTCTCGGCTGCGGTCTGCGCTGCGAAGGGGGTAGACTTTCTGCTGCCACGGAAGCCCATGCCGCCGGCAGATGCCCAGGAGATTGCGTTGCCCTGGGTGTCGGTGATGGTAACCATGGTGTTGTTGAAGGAAGAGCTGATATGAACCTGGCCCTTTTCAATGTTCTTACGCTCTCTGCGGCGTGTTCTGACTTTTTTCTTTGCGTTTGCTGCCATAATTCATATCCCTCCTTACTTCTTCTTATTTGCGATGGTGCGTTTCGGACCCTTGCGGGTACGTGCATTGGTCTTGCTGCGCTGTCCGCGAACGGGCAGGCCGCGGCGATGACGCAGGCCGCGATAGCAGCCGATCTCGGTCAGGCGCTTGATGTCGAGCGCCACGCTGCGGCGAAGGTCGCCTTCAACGATGTAGTGGTGGTCAATGCACTCACGCAGCTTTGCTTCTTCCTCTTCGGTGAGGTCTTTTACGCGGGTGTCGGGATTTATACCGGTCATTGCCAGTATTTTGTTTGCGCTGGTTCTGCCGATACCATAGACATAAGTGAGTCCTATCTCAATTCTCTTGTCCTTGGGCAGGTCAACGCCGGCTATACGTGCCATATTGATCGATCATTCCTTTCGATTTTTATTCCGCATTTTGGCGGATCCGCTTGGCTTATTCCCGCCGGAGGGAGCCTTGCGGTCCATGCGGGATCTTACTTTTGTCGGACGAGCTGGGTTAATTATCAGCCCTGTCTCTGCTTATGCTTGGGGTTTTCGCAAATTACCATGACTTTGCCCTTGCGCTTTATGATCTTGCACTTTTCGCACATAGGCTTCACGGAAGGTCTTACTTTCATTTGTTTTACCTCCTACTTACTTCTCCAGGTGATGCGTCCGCGGGTCAGATCGTACGGAGACATCTGCACCGTGACCTTATCGCCGGGGAGGATCCTGATGAAGTTCATTCTGAGCTTACCGGAGATATGGGCAAGGATCGTGTGACCCTGGCCGATATCGACCATAAACATGGTGTTGGGCAGGGACTCGACTACCGTGCCCTCGAGTTCGATTACGTCGTCTTTTGCCAAAATAATTTTCCTCCTGGTCGGTTTGACAAATCGTCAGTCAATGTTCTCTGCCATAGTGAGTATTTCCGCCTCGCCGTCGGTTATAAGGATCGTGTTCTCATAATGCGCGGCAAGACTGCCGTCATTGGTCACTACCGTCCAGTCGTTATCCAGAACATGAACGCCGTAGCCTCCGGCCGTTATCATCGGTTCAATGGCTATCGTCATGCCGGCAACGAGACGGGGGTTGGCCCTTTTGCCTTTTATGCTGTAGTTCGGGACCTCGGGAGCCTCGTGCATATTGCGGCCGACGCCGTGGCCGACATAGTCGCGCACAACGCCGAAGCCGTGCGACTCGGCATATTCCTGTATCGCAGAGCCGATATCGTCGATGCGATATCCCGCTCTTGCGAATTTCAGTCCCTCATAAAAGCACTGACGCGTGACCTCAATGAGTTTTTTAGCCTGCTCGGAGACCTCGCCGCAGGGGTAAGTTCCCGCACAGTCGCCCACAAATCCGCCGAAGGTCGCACCCACATCGACGGAGACAATGTCGCCGTTATGAATGACGCGCTTTCCGGGGATGCCGTGGATGACCTCTTCATTAACGGAGATGCAGGTGCTTGCCGGGAAGCCGCCGTAGCCCTTGAAGGTCGGAATGGCACGCGACTTTATGATAAAGTCGTTTACCTCGCGGTTAACCTGCTTTGTGGTCAGGCCGTCGGCTATTGCGGCTCGTGCGACGGACCGTGCGCCGGCGGTAATTGCTCCCGCCTTGCGCATGATCTCGATCTCGTGAGGTGTTTTGATTATGATTGGATCTCTCGACATAGCTCAGATCCCTAATGCAGCCTTGATAGCCTCAGTCGTAGCCTCGATGGTCGGCTGATTATCAACGCTCTTGAGCTTGCCGCGGCTTTCATAGAAGGCCTTGAGGGGCTCGGTCTCCTTATGGTAGGTGGCAAGGCGCGCCTTGACTGTCTCGGGAGCGTCATCCTTGCGGATGGTCAGCTCACCGCCGCAGAAATCGCACCTGCCCTCCACCTTCGGAGGATTGGACACGATGTGGAAGGTCTGGCTGCAATCCTTGCAGGTCCTGCGTCCGGACATACGGTCGATTATCGTCTCGTCCGCTATCTCGATAGACAGTGCACAGTCGATGTCGATGCCCGCTTTCTCGAGCGCTTCGGCCTGGGGGATGGTTCTGGGCACACCGTCGAGGATGTAGCCGTTCTTGCAGTCGGGCTCGGCAAGGCGCTCGGTTATGATTCCGATGATGACATCATCGGGAACGAGCTTGCCGCTGTCCACATATGCCTTAGCCTGCAAACCGACCGGCGTGCCGTTTTTCATGGCAGCGCGGAGGATGTTGCCGGTAGAAATGGTGGGGATAGAGAGCATCCGGCTCAGTATCTCAGCCTGTGTACCTTTACCTGCGCCGGGGGCGCCTAAAAGTATAAGCTTCATATCGCTGCACCTTCTTTTAGCTAAGGAAGCCCTTGTAGTTGCGCATCAGCATCTGTGCCTCCAGTGCGCGCACCGTCTCAAGCGCAACGCCGACAACGATGATTATCGAGGTGCCGCCCAGGGAGATGCCGCTGAGAGAAGCGGAGGTGCTGAAGTGGCTGATAAGAATAGGAACTACTGCGATAATGCCCAGATAGATCGCACCGAACAGGGTGATCTTGTTGAGCACCTTCTTGATGAACTCGCTGGTCGGCTTGCCCGGACGGAAGCCGGGGATGTAGCCGCCGTTCTTCTTCAGGTTGTTTGCTACCTCCACGGGGTTGAACTGGATAGTGGAGTAGAAGTACGCGAAGAAGATGATCAGCAGGAAGTAGATGATCGCATAGGGAATGCTGGTGGTGCTTGCCCATGCGCTGTCGGAGTGGCCGGTGAACGCAGCGATGGTAGCGGGCAGGGTCGCTATCGACTGAGCGAAGATGATGGGCAGAACGCCGGACATGTTGACCTTCATGGGAAGGTGAGTGCTCTGACCGCCGTACATCTTACGTCCGACAACGCGCTTTGCGTACTGGACGGGGATGCGGCGCTCGGAGTCGTTTATCAGAACGATCAGAACGATCATCGCAAGTGCGCCGAGGAGCAGGAGGACGTTTATCCACCATGCCACGGTGCCGTTTACGGTGTTGGTGATCATCTGATACAGGGACGGCGGGAAGCGGGAAACGATACTTGCAAACAGGATGATGGAAATGCCGTTGCCGATACCGAATTCCGTGATCTGCTCGCCGAGCCACATGATAAGAGCCGAGCCGGAGGTGAAGGTCAGGATGATGACTACAGCCGCCCAGACGCCCTGGCCGTCAGCGGTCAGGAAGCCGGACTTCATGATCATGTAGTAGTAAGCGAAGCCCTGGATAAGGCCGATCGCTACGGTGGTGTAGCGAGTGATGGAGGCGATCTTCTTCTTGCCTTCCTCGCCCTCTTCCTTGCTCATGCGCTCAAGTGCGGGGATAGCGATGCACAGAAGCTGAATGATGATGGAAGCGTTGATGTACGGCTGGATGGAAAGCGCGAAGATCGTTGCGTTTGAGAACGCGCCGCCGCTCATTACGTTCAGCAGGCCGAGAACGGTGTTCTGCATCTGAGCAAAATAGCTGTTGAGGGCATCGATGTTGACATAAGGAACGGGAACGGCATTACCGAGACGGTAAAGGAGGATGATGACGAGCGTAAAGAGTATCTTATGACGCAGGTCAATGATCTTCCATGCGTTACGCATTGTCTGCAGCACTTAGATCACCTCGGCCTTTCCGCCTGCCGCCTCAATTTTCTCTTTTGCGGTTTCAGAAAAAGCGGAAGCCTTAACAGTAAGTTTCTTGCTTATTTCGCCATTGCCGAGGATCTTCACGCCATAGCGGCACTTGGAAAGCACGCCTGCGTCGAGAAGAGCCTTTGCGTCGACAACTGCGCCGTCCTCGAATTTGTCGAGCTCGGAAACATTGATCGCCTCGAGGGGCTTTGCAAAGATATTGTTGAAGCCTCTCTTGGGGATACGGCGTGCCAGAGGCATCTGACCGCCTTCGAAGCCGATACGGACACCGCCGCCGGAGCGTGCCTTCTGGCCCTTGTGGCCGCGGCCTGCGGTCTTGCCGTTGCCGGTCGCGTGGCCTCTGCCCTTGCGCTTGTCAACGTGGGTGGAGCCGGCTACGGGAGAAAGTTCATGAATATACATTATGCTTTTCCTCCTTATTCTTCGGTTACCTGGAGGAGATAGCCGATCTTGGCGATCTTGCCCCTGGTCTGGGGGTTGTCGGGCTGGACGGTCTCGTTTCCGATCTTGTGCAGTCCGAGGGAGTTTGCGGTCGCAATGTGCTTATCAAGGCGACCGTTCAGGCTCTTGACGAGCTTAATTCTAAGATTAGCCATTTCAAGTCCTCCTTAAGCCTGAACTTCTTCAGGAGTCTTGCCGCGGACGGCAGCTACCTGAGCTGCGTCGCGCAGAGACATAAGACCCTGCATGGTTGCTGCAACGACATTTGCGGGATTGTTGGTGCGCAGGCACTTGGTACGGATGTCCTTGATGCCGGCTGCCTCAACGACTGCACGGACAGCGCCGCCGGCAATAACGCCGGTACCGGGTGCTGCGGGCTTGAGCAGGACGCGGCCTGCACCGAAAGCGCCGATGATCTCGTGGGGAATGGTCGTGCCCTGGAGGGTAACGGTAACGATGTTCTTCTTTGCATCCTCAAGACCCTTGCGGATAGCTTCGGAAACTTCGTTTGCCTTGCCCAGGCCGTAGCCTACGCGCCCCTTGCCGTCGCCGACGACGCAAAGTGCGGAGAACTTCATAACGCGGCCGCCCTTGACGGTCTTGCTGACGCGGTTGAGGGAAACTACCTTTTCAACAAACTCGGATGCTTCCTCGTCTCTGCGGCGATCTCTTCTGTCATTATTGTATGCCATAATAGTTTTCCTCCTCCCCTTAGAACTTCAGGCCGCCCTCACGGGCGCCCTCCGCAAGTGCTGCGACACGGCCGTGGAAAATGTAGCCGCCGCGGTCGAACACGACGTTCTCGATTCCCTTAGCCAGCGCACGCTCGGCGACGAGAGCGCCGATCTTCTTTGCTGCCTCGACATTGCTGCCGTTGCCTTCAAAGCCCTTTTCAACGGTGGAGGCGGACACGAGGGTCGTGCCTGCTACGTCGTCAATGATCTGGGCATAAATGTGATTTTCGCTGCGGAATACGCTCAGGCGGGGTCTTTCGGCTGTGCCGGAGATCTTGCCGCGTACTCTTGCGTGGCGCTTGATGCGCTGCGCTCTTGTATCAGGTCTTTTAATCATTCAGGCACACCTCCTATTACTTAGCGCCGGTCTTGCCTTCTTTGCGGCGGATAACTTCGTAGTCATACTTGATGCCCTTGCCCTTGTACGGCTCGGGAGGGCGCTTGCCACGAACTTCTGCTGCAAACTGGCCGACCTTCTGCTTGTCGATACCCTTGATGATGATCTGGTTGGGGTTGGGGACGTCGATCTGGATGTCCTCAGTCTCGGGCATGATGACCTGATGCGAGTAACCGACGTTCAGAACCAGGTTCTTGCCTTCCTTCGCTGCGCGGTAGCCGACGCCGTTTACCTCGAGGGTCTTGGAGAATCCTTCGGATACGCCGACGACCATGTTGTTGATGAGGCTACGGGTCAGGCCGTGGAGGGATCTGTTCATCTTCTCGTCGTTGGGACGGGTGACGTGAACGACGCCTGCTTCGACTTCGACTTTCATAGTGGGTGCTACGTTCATCTCAAGCGCGCCCTTGGGGCCCTTGACGGAAACGTGCTGACCGTCAACCTTAACTTCCACTCCTGCAGGGACGGTAATGGGAGCTCTACCGATTCTTGACATAGTTAGCTTTCCTCCTTACCATACGAATGCCAGGACCTCGCCGCCGATGTGAGCCGCGCGAGCAGCCTTGTCGGTCATGACGCCCTTGGAAGTGGATACGATCGCGATACCGAGGCCCTTGAGGACCTTGGGCAGCTCGTCTGCTCCTGCGTAAACGCGCAGACCGGGCTTGGAGACACGGCGAAGACCCTGGATGGCCTTCTCCTTGCCGGGGAGATACTTGAGGGTGATGCGGATGATGCCCTGGGTGCCGTCGTCGATGATCTGGAAGCTCTTGATGTAGCCTTCGTTAAGAAGTATCTCAGCAATTGCTTTCTTCATCTTCGATGCGGGGACATCGACAGTTTCATGCTTCGCTACACCGGCGTTTCTGATGCGGGTCAGCATATCTGCAATGGGGTCTGTGATCTGCATAATCTTTTCTCCTTTTTTAGAAGTTACCGGGGATCGCTCCCTCGGTGATGACCGCGAGGTTCCGCACTAATACATGATTAGCTGCGGCCTTTCGTCGGTTCAAGTTTGAGCTCGACGGTCACACGTTGATCGGACGTGCGAGGTCTCGGGCTCAAACTGCGGGGGTAAACGCCTCAAAAACGGCTTTTGAGGCAATATTTGAAAAACCGCCGAAGAGATACACCGATATTCTCGGTGTATCTCAACTTCGTTTTCCGCAAAATTGGCATCATACTATTTTACCGCAAGCAGCCTGACATTGCAAGCTTTTTTGAGCAAAACGCGATGCTTTTCCCGTCCGGAGCGTCCGATTACCAGGATGCCTTGCGGACGCCGGGGATCTGACCCTTGTAAGCCAGCTCGCGGAAGCAGATACGGCAGATGCCGTAGTCACGCAGATAAGCGTGAGGACGGCCGCAGATCTTGCAGCGATTGTACTTACGGGTAGAGAACTTAGCAGGAGCCTGCTGCTTGAGAATCATAGATTTCTTTGCCATTATCAGTTCCTCCTTAGTTCGCGAAGGGAGCGCCCATGAGTCTGAGCAGCTCGCGTGCTTCTTCATCGGTCTGTGCGGTGGTGGTGATCGCAATGTTCATACCGCGCAGCTTCTCGATCTTATCGTAGTCGATCTCGGGGAAGATGATCTGCTCCTTCAGGCCCATGCTGTAGTTGCCGCGGCCGTCGAATGCGTCTGCGGAGATACCGCGGAAGTCACGAACACGGGGAAGCGCAATGTTGAGCAGCCTGTCGAGGAACTCCCACATACGATCCTGACGCAGGGTGACCTTAACGCCGACATGCATGCCCTCACGGAGCTTGAAGTTAGCGACGGACTTGCGTGCTACGGTAGCAACGGCGTGCTGACCGGTGATCGCGGAGATCTCTTTAATAACGTTGTCAAGTGCCTTGGCGTTGTCCTTGCAGTCGCCGCAGCCGACGGATACGACGATCTTGTCGATCTTGGGGATCTGCATAACGGACTTGTACTGGAATTTCTCCATCAGAGCAGGAGCAACTTCCTCAACGTACTTTTTCTTCATTCTGGTCATAGTAAGTTATCTCCTTTCTCAGATTTCTGCGCCGCACTTACGGCATACGCGCAGCTTCTTGTCTGCAACGTACTTATAGCCGACGCGAACGCCCTTATCGCACTTGGGGCAGACGAGCTGGACCTTGCTGACATACACGGGGGTCTCGACCTTCATGATGCCGCCGTCCTGACCCTTTTTCTTGGGTTTCTGATGCTTGGTGGCTACGCTGACGCCCTCAACGATGACTTTGCCGTTTTTGGGGTCTGCGGAAATGACCTTGCCGGTCTTGCCCTTATCCTTGCCGGACAGGACTATAACTTTATCGCCAGTTTTGATTTTCATTCTCTGTGCCCTCCTTAAATCACTTCGGGAGCCAGGGACAGGATCTTCATGTAATCCTTGTCGCGCAGCTCACGAGCGACGGGTCCAAAGATACGAGTGCCGCGGGGGTTCTTATCGGTTCCGTTTATAAGAACCGCTGCGTTCTCGTCAAAGCGAACGTAAGTGCCGTCTGCGCGGCGAACGGACTTTGCCGTGCGCACGATAACCGCCTTGACGACGTCGCCCTTCTTGACAGAGCCGCCGGGAGCAGCCTTGCGGACGGAAGCTACGACCACGTCGCCGATGCTTGCGTATCTGCGCTTGGAGCCGCCAAGAACGCGGATGCACTTGATTTCCTTGGCGCCGGTATTGTCGGCAACCTTCAGATAACTTTCCTGCTGTATCATTATGCTGCCTCCTTACTTAGCCTTCTCTACGATTTCCACGACACGCCATCTCTTGTCCTTGGACAGAGGACGGGTCTCCATCACGCGAACGATATCGCCGATGCCGCATTCGTTATTCTCGTCATGCGCCTTCAGACGGTAGGTTCTGCCGATGATCTTCTTATAGGTCTTATGTGCGACGCGATCCTCCACGATGACAACGACGGTCTTATCCATCTTATCGGACACTACCTTGCCAACGCGAGTCTTACGGGAAGTTGTTCTTTCATTATTCATTCTGACTTACCTCCTCACTGCTCGAGTTCTTTCTCGCGGATAACGGTCTTGACTCGTGCAATGTCACGCCGTACAGCGGAAATCTTTACGGGGTTATCGAGATGATTGGTGGCATGCTGCATACGGAGCATGAAAAGGTCCTTCTTGAGCTCTACGAGCTTCTTCTCGAGATCTGCTGCGGACATGGAACGTATTTCATTTGCCTTCATCTTATTCACCACCGTTCTCAGACTCAGCGCCCTTGGCAATTATCTTGGTCTTGCAGGGCAGCTTGTGGCTGGCAAGGCGCAGAGCCTCGCGTGCGACCTCTTCGGGAACGCCTGCGATCTCAAACAGCACTCTGCCGGGCTTAACGACTGCGACCCAGTACTCGGGAGAGCCTTTACCGGAACCCATGCGGGTCTCGGCCGGCTTTGCGGTTACGGGCTTGTCGGGGAATATCTTGATCCAGACCTGACCGCCACGCTTGGTGTAACGGGTCATGGCTATACGGGCTGCCTCGATCTGGTTGCTGGTGATCCAGCTCGGCTCGGTGGCCTGGAGGCCATACTCGCCGTATGCAACGAAGTTACCGCGCATTGCTTTGCCCTTCATGCGGCCGCGATGCACTCTGCGGTACTTTACTCTCTTAGGCATTAACATCAGTTGTTGCCTCCTTCCTTTGCGGGAGCTGCCGGACGGGGACCGCGGTTGTAGCCGCCCTGTCCTGCCGGACGCTGGCCGTAGCCGCCCTGACGGCGCTCGCCGCCCTGCTGACGATCACGGTTGTATCCACCCTGGCGGCGGTCGCCGTTGCGGCGGTCACCGCGGCGGTCGTCGCGACGGCGACGCTCGCCCTGGGGCTTGTTCATATCCATCACGCGGGGAGTCGTGCGCAGGGTCTGGGAAAGGACTTCGCCCTTGTAGATCCAGACCTTGACGCCGATGCGGCCGTAAGTGGTGGCTGCCTCTGCAAAGCCGTACTCGATGTCGGCACGGATTGTCTGAAGAGGAATGGTACCGTCGTGGTACTGCTCAACGCCTGCGATCTCGCGTCCGCCGAGACGGCCGGAGCACATGACCTTGATGCCCTTTGCGCCCATACGCATTGCACGGCCCATTGCGTTTTTCATTGCGCGGCGGTGAGAAATACGCTTCTCGATCTGCTGTGCGATGTTCTCTGCTACGAGCTGAGCATTGGTATCGGGGGTGCGGACCTCAACGATGGAGATCGCTACGGGCTTGCCTATCATCTTCTCGACGGAAAGGCGGATGCGCTCGATCTCTGCGCCGCCCTTGCCGATAACGACGCCGGGTCTGGAGCAGTGGATATAGATGCGTACCTTGTTGGAATCGCGCTCGATCTCGATGGTAGGAACACCGGCGGAATAGAGGGTCTTCTTCAGGTAGTTGCGGATGTTGTAGTCTTCAACGATAAGATCGCCGACTTTGTCTGCACGGGCGTACCAACGGGAATCCCAGTCTTTGATAACGCCGACGCGCATGCCATGAGGATTAACTTTCTGTCCCATTTATTCTGCCTCCTTCCTTAGTCTCTCTCAGCCACGCAGATGGTGATGTGGCTGGTGCGCTTGTTGATGCGGTACATACGGCCCTGAGCTCTGGGCATGCCGCGCTTGAGGATGGGGCCGCCGGTCGCGTATGCGACTGCAACATAGAGCTTCTCGGGATCCATTTCAAAATTGTTCTCCGCGTTTGCCTTGGCACTGTCAAGAAGCTTGATCATGTACTCGCAGCCGGCCTTGGGGGTGTGCTGCATGAGTGCCTTTGCAACGGCGACGTCCTTATTGCGGATCATATCGCAGATGATGCCGACCTTGCGGGGAGAAATGCGAGCATACTTGACTTCTGCTCTTGCCATTTTCTTTTCGTCCATGTTCTCTCCTCCTTACTTGCCGGTCTTGCTGCCTGCATGGCCGCGGAAGGTACGGGTGGGAGCAAACTCGCCGAGCTTGTGGCCGACCATATCTTCGGTGACGTATACAGGAACATGACGGCGGCCGTCGTGTACTGCGATGGTGTGTCCTACGAAGGACGGGAAAATGGTAGTGGCGCGGCTCCAGGTCTTGAGGACCTTCTTTTCGCCGGCCTTATTCATTTCATCGACTCTCTTCAGAAGCTCGGGAGCTGCGAAGGGGCCTTTCTTAACGCTTCTACTCATTTATCTTTTGCCCTCCTTACTTAGCGTTGCGGCGCTTGACTATGAACTTATCGGTGCGGTTCTTAGTCTTGCGGGTCTTGTAACCGAGTGCGGGCTTGCCCCAGGGAGTTACAGGGCCGGGACGGCCGACGGGGGACTTGCCTTCACCACCGCCGTGGGGGTGGTCGCAGGGGTTCATGACGGAGCCGCGGACGGTAGGACGGATGCCCATGTGGCGTTTGCGGCCTGCCTTGCCGATGGAGATGTTGGAGTGGTCGATGTTGCCGACCTGGCCGATGACCGCGAAGCAGTCAAGGCGGACCTTGCGGTACTCACCGGAGGGGAGACGAACGGTAGCCATGCCGTTTTCCTTAGCCATAAGCTGTGCGGAAACGCCGGCGGAACGGACGAGCTGAGCGCCCTTGCCGGGGTAGAGCTCGATGTTGTGTATAACGGTACCGACAGGGATATTTGCCAGGGGCAGTGCGTTGCCCGGCTTAATATCGGCATTGGGGCTGGATACGACCTTGTCGCCGGCCTTCAGGCCAACAGGGGCGAGGATGTAGCGCAGCTCGCCGTCTTCGTACTTGACCAGAGCGATGAATGCGCTGCGGTTGGGGTCGTACTCGAGGCGGAGAACTTCCGCTTCCATCTCAGTCTTATTGCGCTTGAAGTCGATAACGCGGTACTTCTGGCGGTTGCCGCCGCCCTTATGGCGAACGGTGATGCGGCCGTAGCTGTTGCGGCCGGACTTTTTCTTGAGGACCTCAGTCAGGCTCTTCTCGGGCTTTGCGTGCTTATCAACACCGTCAAAGCCGGAAACGGTCATCTGTCTGCGGGCCGGAGTGGTAGGTCTGTAAGTTTTAATAGACATTCTTTGATCCTCCCCTTATGCCATGTTCTCGAACAGCTCAATGTTCTTGGAGTCTTCGCTGAGCTTTACGATGGCTTTCTTCCAAGAGGCGGTCTTGCCCATGGGGTACGAGCCGGTGCGCTTTGCCTTGCCGTTTACGTTGAGGGTGTTTACCTTGATGACGGTCACGTCGAAGATCTCCTCGATGGCCTTCTTTATCTCGATCTTGGTTGCATCCTTAGCGACTTCAAAAGCGTACTTCTTGATGTCCAGGTCTTCCATGGACTGCTCGGTGATGATGGGGCGAATGATGATATCATAAGCGGTTTTCATCAGGCGTACACCTCCTCGATCTTTGCAAGCGCTGCCTTGGAAACGACGAGCTTGCGGTTATTGAGTATCATATAGGGGCTGAGAATGGTTGCGATGGTGGTGGTGACGCCTGCGAGGTTGCGTGCAGACTTAACTACCTTCTCGTCAACGCTCTCGGTGACGACGAGGGTCTTGCCGGAGACATTGACCGCGTCAAGGAATGCCTTGAAAGTCTTGGTCTTGATCTCATCGACCTTGATATCGTCGATAACTACGATCGCGTCCTCTGCCGCAAGTGCGCTCAGTGCGCTCTTGAGAGCGAGGCGCTTTACCTTCTTATTGAGGGTGTAGCTGTAATCGCGGGGCTTCGGAGCGAACGCTACGCCGCCGTGAGTCCACACGGGAGAACCCTTGTAGCCTGCGCGTGCGCGGCCGGTGCCCTTCTGGCGCCAGGGCTTTGCGGTCGTGTAGCTGACCTCGCCCTTGGTGAGTGCGCTCTGGGTGCCCTGACGGCAATTTGCCAGGTGGTTCTTGACGCTGTCATGAAGGACAGACTTGTTCGGCTCGATGCCGAAGATGGCTGCGGAGAGTTCGATCTCGCCGACCTTCTCACCTGCCATGTTGTATACGTTAGTAGTAGGCATTTAAGATACTCTCCTTTCCTTACTTGTTGCGTGCGGAAGCCTTCTGCGGGTTGACGCGAGCAGATGCCTTCTGCGGGTTGACGCTGATGGCAGCGCCCTCGCCCTTCTTGACGGGTGCGATCTTTGCGGTGCTCTTTACATAGACGAGGCCGCCCTTGGGGCCGGGGATAGCGCCGCGGATAACGAGCATGTTCAACTCAGGGTCTACCTGGACGACATCGAGGTTCTGAACGGTGACCTGATCTACGCCCATGTGGCCTGCGCCGATCTTGCCCTTGAAGATACGGCTGGGGTCGGTGCCGGAGCCCATGGAGCCTGCGTGACGGTGAACAGGACCGCCGCCGTGGCTGGTGGGGGTGCGCTGTGCGCCGTGGCGCTTGATAACGCCTGCGTAACCGTGGCCCTTGCTGGTTCCGGTAACGTCGACCTTGTCGCCGGCTGCGAAGACGTCTGCCTTCAGAACGTCGCCGACGTTGAGCTCTGCCGCGTTTTCGAGCTTGAACTCTTTAAGGTGCTTGAGCATGCCGAGGCCGTTTTTCTTCAGGTGGCCGGCTTCGGGCTTGGAGATGTGCTTCTCGGTGACTTCCTCGTAACCGAGCTGGACGGCTTCGTAGCCTTCCTTTTCGACGGTCATCTTCTGAGTCACGACGCAGGGGCCTGCCTCGATGACGGTCACGGGGATGACCTTGCCCATTTCGTCGAAGATCTGCGTCATGCCGACCTTCTTGCCGATAATGGCTTTCTTCATTAGATATTTCCTCCTTCGGTTATTGGTTGCCTCGCATAATCCTGAAGATCAGAGGCTGGCAACTTAACCCGTCCGTATTCGCAAGTTACGGACTATGGGTCGTTGACTTGGGTTTTGCGGGATTTTGCGCTTAGAGCTTGATCTCGATCTCAACGCCTGCGGGCAGCTCGAGGGACATAAGAGCCTCAACCGTCTTCTGGGTGGGATTCATCACGTCGATCAGGCGCTTGTGAGTGCGGCGCTCGAACTGCTCACGGCTGTCCTTATACTTATGAACAGCGCGGAGGATGGTGACGATCTCGGTCTTGGTGGGCAGGGGGATGGGGCCGGAGACCTGTGCCTCGGTGCGCTTTGCAGCCTCAACGATGGTCTCGGCGGCCTTGTCGATCAGCTGATGATCATAGGCTTTGAGTCTGATGCGGATCATGTTCTTGTTTGCCATTACGTTTTCTCCTTTTCGTACAGTTTTTGCGGCGTCATTGGGATCGCCTCATGTCCCGTACGGATGAAGCGAAGATTTGCACACTCATCCATGTGTATCAGACCCTGTCCGAAAAACAAACCGGCTTTTTGAGCCGGTCTGATACCGTACAGGCGATATACACCATGTGCAGTACGCTTCAGCCGCCCGATTGTGTACCGAAAATGGCATCGGTACCGGACATACTCCACGGAAGTTACCTCGTTTCACGAGCAATCTCCCGCTTCATCGCATAATACGCCCGTCAGCAACGCACAGGCGCTTTATTAGAATACCAAAACTCCCCCTCAATGTCAAGGGGGGAGTTTTGTGATTTTCGTAGAAATTTCAGTCTTATTTTTGTGAAATCGGCTCAATTCGGTCCGAATGCATTTTCTCCTCGATCTCGCTTGCCATATCGAGCAGCTTTTTCGCCATTTCATAGAGCTTTTCGCCCTCGCTTGTCAGACCTGCGACATGGTTGTCGCGGCTTATAAGGCGCACGCCGAACTCCTGCTCAAGCGCGGAAACGGCGCGGGACATCGTGGAGTGGCTCATATACATCCGCTCCCCCGCTTTCGTATAGCTTTTCTCCTCCGCGACGGCGGCGAAGGCACGCAATTGTTCAAGCTCCATAGTTTAATAATTAAATGTATAGGGAAGCAGCTCTTTCAGCCTGTAGCTTACGTATCTGCCGTCGGCCTTGCAGCAGAGTATCTCCAGCTCGCCGTCGTTAAACTCCGACAGGAACTGGCGGCACGAGCCGCAGGGCATGCAGTAATTCTGGCTCTCGGCGTAAATGGCAAGGCGGACATAATCCCGATATCCCTCGCTGACGGCCTTGACGCAGGCCGTGCGCTCGGCGCATATCGTATCGCCCAGAGCCGCGTTTTCAACATTGCAGCCGGTGAACACACGCCCGCCGCGGCACTCAAGCGCCGCGCCGACGGCAAACTTGGAATAAGGAACGTATGCTCTGCCCGACGCCTCTCTCGCGATAGTCAAAAGCTCCTTATCTGTCATAAGACACCTCTCCGTTTCTCAATCTTTCGTTGTATCCTCTGATTTTTTTACGTTTTCGATCTTTACCGTCCAGTTTTCTATGCCGCACATGGGGTTATTCTCGTTTGCCTTTGCGCCCTCGACAACGCCGCGATGGCTCACGAGCTGGTGGCGCTCGAATATGAGCGGCACGATGTACGCCTTGTTTGCGATGTATGCGCACATATTGTCGCAGGCCGTCCTGCGGTCATCGTCGCCGGCTGCAAGATAAGCGGAGATCAGATCATCAAGCTGAGTATCGCTCACAGCGCCGTAATTGAGCGATGCACCGGCCGATAGCAGCTTGCTGAGGTCAAAGTCTCCTCCGAGCCGCACCTCGCAGTAGCACATATCGTAATTCCCGGCCTCAAGCAGCTTCTTGTAATTATCCCAATCCTGCTTGTTGACCGTGACCTGAAGGCCGAGGCTCTGCATATCCTCGGCAAATCTCTTCGCCGCGTTGACCTTGACGGTGCTTCCGCTGTAAACGAGGAAGTTGAGATCTATTTCTATAAGATTGTCGCCGTTTTTAATCTCCAGAAAACCGTCGCCGTCATAATCCTTCATTCCGGCGTTGGTGAGCATCTCCTGCACCTTGTTAAGGCCGTAATCAAACTGCTTGGCGTAGCTTTCATTATAAAGACTGCTGGCCGGATTGATCGGAAGGTTCGCCGCCGTGGCATAGCCTCCGAGCTGGCTGACGATATAGTCCCTGTCGAAGGCGTAATTCATCGCAAAGCGAAGCGCGTCATTCTGAAAATCGGTGCTGTAGGTATTAAAGACGATATAATGCATATTCGTCGTGTTAAAGCCGCGTATATCGTTCGCGTTGCCGTAGCCTATATTCGTCGTGGAGCTGGGATCGTTCAACACCATGTCGATCAGAGAATCGGCAAAGGCGGACATGGTTTCCTCCGATCCGACGTACTCCTTGAGGTATATCGTTTTGATCGGCATCGTCGCCGCATTTTTATGCTTTTGGAACACCGTAAGGCTGTTATAGTCGTCGGCGTACTGATAGGGTCCTGAGCCGCCGGGGTAGGTCTGATTTCCCGTTCCGTACTGGATAACGGGAATGCTCAACAGCGACGGTAGCAGCATGTTTTTCTTTGTGAGGTTAACGATCACGGTCTCGGAGTCTGCCGCCGAGCAGCCGGCGATGCAGGTAAGGCGAGCCTTGAATCGCTCCGATCGCGTGGCAAGCTGGATGCTGTACGCAACATCCGTTGCTGTGAGCGTAGCTCCGTTATGGAAGGTGTGTCCCGACGCGACCTTGAGCGTCCAGCTCGAACCGTCCTCGGTAGACCACTCGCTTATGACATTGGGCTTGACCTCAAAACTGTTATCGACCTCAACGATATTTTCGTAGACAAGGCAGCAGACGAGCTGATTGTTCGTATTCGTTGCGGTAAGCGGGTTCATGCTGTAGCCCTTATTGCAGTTGAGCGTAAAAACGTCGTCGGCAGCGACGGTCTGGCCAAGCTCCTTACCGGCGCTTTTGCCCTCGATATAATCATTGGCATCATCGGCCGTTCCGCAGGCTGCAAGCGAAAGGAGCGACAGCAGCGCGAGCAGCAGCGCGATATATCTTTTTATCTTTGACATTTGAGCACCTCAGAGCACTATTGCCGCCGCCATGCTGCCGCGGACTCCGTCGGTAGCACGATGCGACCAGTATTTATCGGGAAGGCACATTGTGCACTCTTCCGACACGTCGATATTCTCCTTCTCAAGGCCGAGCTGCAAAAGTCTGCGCGCGTTTGCGCCGCGAAGATCGACATGCGTTTTGCCGCCTGGCTTTTTCTCAAAAAGTCCGTCTGTATCCCCACTGAGATAATGCTCGACCGCCGCGGGAACATCGTCGTCGCATTCAAAGCAGCATTTGCCTATGCTTGCGCCTATCGCTGCACGGATAGTGCGCGGCCTTGCGCCGAGGGCGCACATTTTTTCGACCGCAGCGCCTAAGATATCCTGCACGCTGCTCTTCCAGCCGCAGTGCACCGACGCAATGACGCCCGCCTCGGGGTCGTGCATGAGCACAGGCACACAGTCTGCAATGTAGATCATCAGAGGCAGGCCCTTGACATTAGTGACAAAGCCGTCGCACTCAATGCGCTTATCCGAGCCCACGGTGTAGCGGTCAGACTCTGTAGCAAGATAAACTATCCGCCCGTGTACCTGCTTTGTGACGACAAAATCGTCGGCAGCGCAGCCCATTATCTCGCCGGCCAGACGGTAGTTTTCGCGCACGGCATCATCATCGTCTCCGCGGTTGACACCGAGATTCCACGACGCGAAAACGCCGCGGCTAACGCCGCCGATGCGCGTTGTGAACATATGTCTTGCGCCTATTTTATCCGATGTCATGTATACGCAGCCGTGCTGTGTGTTTTCAGTAAATGCCATTATGCTTCCTCATCAGTCGTTTCTGCCGCAGCACTCCTTGTATTTGAGTCTGCGTGAGCCGTCGGCCTTCATCTTGCCGCAGGGGCAGGGATCGTTGCGGCCGGGCTTTGGAGCCTTTTTGATGGGCTTTTTCTTCGGTGCCTCGCCGCCGACGTTTGCCGCCACGTTTTTGGCAACGGCCTTGCGCTCGAGCGTCTGCTCCTTACGGACGCGAATGGTGTAAATTCTTCTGACGGTCTCCTCGCGGATGCCGTTTATCATGGCCTCGAACATATCATAGCCCTCGCGCTTGTAAGCGTCGATGGGCTTTACATTGCCGTAGCCGCGCAGACCGATGCCGCGCTTAAGCTCAGCCATCGCGTCGATGTGATCCATCCAGTATTCATCGACGACGCGCAGCATAATGACGCGCTCGATCTCGCGCATGACGGGCTGACCGTCGGGAGCGAGGCCGAACTCCTCTTCGCGCTTATTATATACCTGCTGGGCAATATCGTATATGCGGTCGATTATCTCCTGAGCCTTGGGCGCACCCTTGAAATCCTCCATTTTAATTGCGCCTTTGGGCAGGAAGAGTTTTTCAAAGGGAGCCGTGACCTCGGCGAGATGCTCTGCATTTTCCGGAGAGCCGCCGTGCAGTGCATCGTTTACGCTGCCGGAGATGAACTCATAGATCATCTTGTTTATGTTCTCGCGCAGGTTCTCGCCGTCGAGCACCTTTCGGCGTTCGTCATAGATGATATTGCGCTGCTGGTTCATGACGTCATCATATTCCAGAACGCTCTTGCGGGTCTGGAAGTTGCGGCTTTCGACGGTCTTCTGAGCCTGCTCGATGGCATTGGAAAGCATCTTATGGTCGAGCGGCGTGTCCTCATCGACGCCGAGAGACTCCATCATATTGCTCATGCGCTCGGAGCCGAACAGACGCATGACATCGTCGGTCAGCGCAATATAGAAGCGGCTCTCGCCGGGGTCGCCCTGACGGCCGGCACGGCCTCGCAGCTGGTTGTCTATACGGCGTGACTCATGGCGCTCGGTGCCGAGGATGAACAGGCCGCCGACGGCCTTGACCTTCTCGGCCTCCTCGTCGCAGACTTTCTTGTGCTCCTTGAGCTTTTCGGCGTACAGGGCGCGAGCCTTGAGTATCTCCTCATCGTCGGTGTCGGCATAGCCGGTTGCGTCGGCAATGACCTCCTCGGCAAAGCCGGCCTTGCGCAGATCGTTCTTCGCCAGATACTCGGCATTACCGCCGAGCATGATATCGGTACCACGGCCGGCCATGTTAGTCGCGATGGTGACGGCCCCGAGCTTACCTGCCTGCGCGACGATCTCTGCTTCCTTCTCGTGATGCTTTGCGTTAAGGACGTTGTGCTTTATACCGCGAGCCTTGAGAAGCTTCGAGAGATATTCGCTCTTTTCTATGGATATAGTGCCGACCAGTACGGGCTGTCCCTTCTCGTGGCAGGCAATTATCTGTTCGATTATCGCGCGGTCCTTACCGGCCTCGGTCTTATAGACAACGTCGGGCCAGTCGATACGTGCAACGGGCTTGTTGGTCGGGATCTCGACGATGTCGAGCTTATAGATCGATGCGAACTCCTCTTCCTCCGTAACAGCGGTACCGGTCATACCAGAGAGCTTGTCGTAAAGTCTGAAGTAGTTCTGGAATGTGATGGTCGCCAGCGTCTTGTTCTCGCGCTGAACATCGACATGCTCCTTGGCCTCGATGGCCTGATGCAGCCCCTCGCTGTAGCGGCGGCCGAGCATGATGCGGCCTGTGAACTCGTCAACGATGAGCACCTCGCCGTCCTTTACGACATAGTCAATGTCGCGCTTCATGATGCCGTGTGCACGCAGCGCCTGATTTATATGGTGAGTAAGGGTCGAGTTTTCGATATCGGCGTAGTTTTCAAGGCCGAACGCGCGTTCTGCTTTTGCGATGCCTCGAGCTGTGAGCGTCGCGGTGCGCGCCTTTTCATCGACAATGTAATCGGCGTCAATACTCTCGTCCTCTTCCTCCTTGGAGTCGGTGGAGGCATAGACCTTTTTCTTAAGACCCGCAACGAAATCGTTCGCCTGACGGTAGAGATCGGTGCTCTCGTCGCCCTGACCGGAGATAATGAGCGGCGTTCTCGCCTCATCGATGAGGATCGAGTCGACCTCGTCGACGATGGCGAATGCGTGGCCGCGCTGGACGCGGCTTTCCTTATAGATCGCCATGTTATCGCGCAGGTAGTCAAAGCCCATCTCGTTATTCGTGCCGTAGGTAATGTCGGCCGCATAGGCCGCCTTACGCTCCTCGTTATCAAGGCCGTGGACGATAAGGCCTACATCGAGGCCCATGAATCTGTGCACCTTGCCCATCCACTCGCTGTCGCGTCGGGCGAGGTAGTCGTTAACGGTGACGATGTGGACGCCCTTGCCGGTTATTGCGTTGAGGTAGGCCGGCATGACCGCGACGAGGGTCTTGCCTTCGCCGGTCTTCATCTCGGCGATACGTCCCTGATGCAGGACAATGCCGCCGATGAGCTGCACATGGTAAGGCCGCATTCCCAGCA
>CALBGG010000148.1 GCA_937893605.1 uncultured Clostridia bacterium | reverse complement strand
TGCTGCTGCGGCGCTCGATCCTCGGATCTGCCACGAGCGCCGCGGCAATGTAAGGGAAGCTTCCGTATCGGGGCATATCGCTCCGCCGCGGAGGCTTTTTTAATGCGGTTCGCCGGTGAATGAATGTCTCCGCCGTATTTCTTCCTCCGGCGGTAGATATTCTGCCGGCGGCCTTGCAGCGGATTGCGGCATTTGTGACGCCATGCTTCATCGAATACTCAATTATTGCTTGTTTATAACGTATGTCCTGTGTTATCGCACTCATAGCGAATAGGGTACACCTGCCTTTCGGTTTTGTCCGTCAATTCAACCTTAACTCATCATTGCAACTCATACAAATTCGAACGAAAAAAATTTTGCGCCCGCAATATAAATGTGTAGTAATTCTGTAACCCATGTGATAAAATAATTTTGATTATTTAAGCACAGGGATGTTTTTATATATGGACATTAAAAAAATTGAAAGCTATGCCGAGCTTATAGTCAAGGTCGGCGCAAATGTGCAGAAGGGGCAGGACGTCATCATCTCCGCCGAGCTCGATCAGCCGGAGTTTATTGAAATGCTCGTTGAGCAGTGCTACCTCGCGGGTGCTGCCGAGGTCAGGGTCGAGTGGACGCATCAGCCGCTAAGACTAAAACATGTTAAGTATCAGACGGTCGAGCGCCTTGGCGAGATAAAGGACTGGGAGAGGGAAAAGCTTCTCTACAGAGCAAAGACGCTGCCTGCGATGATCTATATCGAATCGGCCGATCCCTCGGGCCTCGATGAGCTCGATCAGGAAAAGTGGGGGAAGAGCGTGCAGATGCGCTGGCCGGTCATAAAGCCCATTCGCGACTCGATGGAGAATAAGTACCAGTGGGTTATAGCCGCCGTGCCGGGAAAGGCGTGGGCAAAGAAGGTGTTCCCGGAGCTGTCCGAGGCCGAGGCCGTCGAAAAGCTGTGGCAGGCGATACTGTATACCTCACGTGCCGACGGCGACGGGATACGGGCCTGGCGCGAGCACAACGCCGATCTCAAGAGCCGCTGCAAGTACCTCAATTCACTGTCTCTGCGCAAGCTGCACTATAAGAGCACAAACGGCACAGACTTCACCGTCGGGCTCATTCCACAGGCGCAGTTTCTCGCCGGAGCGGAGGATACGCTCGGCAAAAACATTACCTTTAACCCCAATATCCCCAGCGAGGAGGTCTTCACAAGCCCCATGAAGGGGCAGGCCGAGGGCATAGTTTACTCAACGCGCCCGCTGTCATACCGAGGCACGATGATAGAAAATTTCAGCGTCCGCTTTGAAAACGGTGTTGTTGCCGAGGTGAAGGCCGAAAAGGGCGAGGACGCGCTCAAAACGCTCGTCAATATGGACGAGGGCTCGAAAATGCTCGGTGAGTGTGCGCTCGTGCCTTATGACAGCCCGATAAGAAACAGCGGCATCATGTTCTATAATACTCTGTTTGATGAAAACGCCGCCTGTCACCTTGCGCTCGGCGACGGATTTACAAGCTGCATAAAGGATTTTGATAGCTATACGCTCGAACAGTGCCGCGATATGGGCATAAACTCCTCCATGATCCACGAGGACTTCATGATAGGCTCTGAGGATCTCGATATTGTCGGCGAGACGGAAACGGGCGAAAGGGTTCAGATATTCAAAAACGGAAACTGGGCTTTCTGATCGGAGACAGAAAAATGGAGATAGAAAACGACAAGATACGATACTCGGTGAGCAAAAAGAATTTTTTCGTAAAGCTCGCGGTCATATTTATGCTGCTTTCTGCGCTGTGCCGCTTTCTCGGCTACTGGGGCTTCTGGTCAAATCAGAAGGGCAGCTTCATTGTGTTCCAGATCGCGCTGCCGATACTCTGCAATCTGCTGTTTATCGTCCTTATCCTGTATGCCGGAAGGCGTTTTTTCAGCCTGACGTTTATTCCCGTTTTGCTGGGCGTAATGTTTTTCATCATAAAAGCCTTCGGCTTTGACAGTTTACTGCACACGATATTGTGCATATGCCTTTATCTCGCCGTCGCGTTTATCTACACGGCGACGGTGTTCGGCGTCATTCGGACGAAGTGGCTGCTTGCGCCGCTGTTCGGACTGCCGCTTATAGTACATATTTATCTGGACAGGGACATGATCGCACCGGCGGACAAAGCTGTGGAGCTCTCCGAGCTTCTGCCGGAGATATCGGTGCTGTGCATAATGGCGGCGCTTCTGTGCACCTGCTTTGCAATGAAAAGGCGTGACTTTGCCGCCGAAAAGGCCGGCAGCGCCGAGCAGCAGACAATAGACCTTCTCGTCAGCAACGAAGAGCCGCCCGAGAGCGGGATCATGAACGACACACTTTCACAGGAGGGCGATAAAAATGAATGACACAATAAAAAAAGACCCGAATGAGGAAAAAACCGTTGTAGTCAAAAAAAGCGATATTGAGCAGCAGATACATAAGCTCGATGAGGAAAAAACCGTTCTCGACACGGTCAATGAGAGCTATAAGAGCATTTTCGATCCCGAACTTGAGGAGATCCTGCGCGAGACCGAAGGCTATGAGCTCACGCCGCAGGATGAAGACGGTCAGCCCGAGTACGACGAGTCCGAATATAACGATGAGCCCGGCTCAAGTGCCGAAGAGATCATCCGTGAGCAGGCCGAGCGCCGCAAAAACAAGAAGAAAAAGAAGCTCATCATCATATGTGCGGCCATCGTCGCGGCGCTTGCCGCGATGCTCGCGCTCATCCTGCTTCTGAAAAGCGGCGGTGCGGAAAAGGATTATGATAAGATCTTCAATCAGGCGCAGGAGTATTACTACGCCGGCGATTACGACAGCGCTCTCAGCAAGCTGCGTGAGGTCATGGAGATAAAAAAGACCGACGAGTGCCTTATGCTTATGAGCCGCTGCTATGAGGCAAAATACGACTATGTCAATGCCATTGCCATTCTGGAAAGCTCCACGAGCGGAGATGAGAAGATAAAAAGCGAGATAGAGCGCCTGAAAAAAGCCAAGGAGGACTACGATAACGGAAAGATCGTCGTCATCTGCGGCGAGCAGTATGATGTGGAAACAACGGTGCTTGATCTTTCGGGCAAGGGGGCGGGCTCTGCCGCACTCAAGGATATCGCAAAGCTCACGGAGCTCACGAGCCTTAAGCTTTCCGACAACAAGATAAGCGATCTCGACTTTCTGTCATCGCTCAAAAAGCTTACATCGCTCGATCTTTCAAAGAATAAGATAAGTGATATAAGTCCCCTTAAGAAGCTTTCCTCGCTCAGAACTCTGCACCTTGACGGTAATGAAATCAGCGATTTCAGCCCGCTTTACGGCCTTGACGGTCTTTCGATGCTCACCATCGGCGATATGGACATAAAGCAGTCGCAGCTTAAAGAGCTCAAGGAGGAGCTGCCCGACTGCATCATTTACAGCGACGATGCGAAGGAGGATGTTATTGAGATAAAGCTCGGCGGCAGGACCTTCGACAATAACGTGACCGAGCTCGACCTGTCCGGCTGCGACGTGCACGATATATCGCTCCTGTCGGTCTGCACGAAGCTTAAGAAGCTCGACCTTTCGGATAACGCGATTTCGGATATATCCGCGCTGGTTGATCTGCCGGAGCTTACGGAGCTCGACCTTTCAAACAACAGAATAAGCGATATAAGCCCTCTGATGAGTGTGACAAAGCTCAAGTATCTAAACCTTGCGGGCAACAGAATAAAGTCCGTGGCCGCGCTTCAGGATCTGACGGGACTCGAGGAGCTCAACCTGAGCTCAAACGAGCTCGGCGGAATTGCCGCCGTCGGAAGGCTCACAAATCTAAGGACACTGTGGATGGACGGAGTCGGACTTAAGGATGCGTCTCTTGAGGAACTCTACGGGCTCAAAAACCTCAAAAAGCTCAGCGTAAAGGATAATCCCGAGCTCAGCGAAGCCGCGATGGTCACGCTCCAGAAGAAGCTCTCCGGCTGCACGATAAGCCACTCGGAGCTGCGGCGCGAGATCGTCCTCGGCAGCAAGAGCTTTGCCTGCGACGCGGAAACGGTAGAGGCAAACGGCCTCGGCTTAAGCGACATTTCAAAGGTCTCGGGCTTTTCAAACGTGAAGCATCTCGACCTTTCGAATAACGCCATCTCGCGGCTGTCGCCGCTGTCGCAGCTCAAGACGCTCGAGACGCTCGATCTTTCAAACAACCGCATAAGCGATGTTTCCGCGCTCTCCTCACTTAAAAATCTCAAGCAGCTCTGGCTGAGCGGAAACAGCATCAGCGCCGAGCAGATACAGTCGCTCAAGGCAGCACTGCCCGATTGTTATATCAGTGTTGAATAAAAATTAAGAACAGATTTTTAAGTTTTAAGGCAAATTCAACAAAACATCTTTCAATTTGCGAGGGGCTGTGCTATAATACAGTCAAGCAGGAAATATCCTGCAAAGCAGAAAGGAGCCGGCACATATGAAATTCACGTTTACCGAAAAAAAGATGGGCGCCTCCGAAGAGCTCAGAGCTTATACTGAGCGCAAGGTTGGCAAGCTCGACCGCTTCTTTAAGACCGAAAGCAGCGCAAGCATCACGTTCAGCATGGAGCGCGGCAGATTCCTGGCTGAGATCACGGTTTCAAACAACGGCCTGTATTACAGGGCCAGCGAGCTTACAAACGATATGTACGCTTCCGTTGACTCCGGCGTCGCGGCCATCGAACGTCAGATCCGCAAGAACAAGACCCGCCTCGAAAAACGCCTGAGAGAGGGCGTGCTCGAGAAGGAGACAAGACCTGAGTTCGTTCCCGTTGAGGACGAGGAGGATGAGGAGTTCAGGATCGTGCGCAGCAAGCGCTTCCCCATCAAGCCCATGTCCCCCGAGGAGGCGATCCTTCAGATGAATCTCCTGGAGCATGAGTTCTTCGTGTTCCGCAACGAGCAGGAGGACGGCGCGATCTCGGTAGTCTATCGCCGCAAGAACGGCGGCTACGGTCTTATAAGCGACGACGCCGAATAAGAATAAATAATTTTGCTGCCCCGCTGAAAAGCGGGGCAGTTTTGAGGTATGAGAATGAACTACACGGAAGTCACGATTGAATGTAAGAGCACCGACGAGGTCTGCGACAGACTGACAGCCCTCGGCATCGACGGCTTTGTCATCGAAAACGAGGACGATTTCAAGGCCTTTTTGGAAAACAACCGCCAGTACTGGGACTATGTCGATGCCTCTCTTGAGGAAAGCTACAAGGGCGTATCGCGCGTGAAATTCTACGTCGAGGATAACGACGAGGGAGCATCAAAGCTCGCCGCAGTCAGGGCGGAGTTCGAGGTGAAAACAGCGCCCGTTTGCGACGCGGACTGGGAAAATAACTGGAAGCAGTATTATGAGCCGCTCGAGATCGGCGAAAAGCTCCTCGTCGTGCCGGAGTGGATCGACTGCTCCGAGGAGGGCAGGGTGCCCCTGCGCCTCGACCCCGGCCTGCTGTTCGGCACGGGCTCGCACGCGACGACGCGCATGTGCCTCACGGCGCTCGAAAAATACGCGGGCGCGGGCAAACGCGCTCTCGACCTCGGCTGCGGCAGCGGCATACTCGGCATCGGTGCGCTCGTTCTCGGCAGCGACTTCTGCACCGCCTGTGATATCGACCCCAAAGCGCCCGACACCGTCATGGAAAACGCGGCGTTAAACGGTATCGGTGAGGATAAAATGAAGGTTTACGCCGGGGATATAATCGGCGACGCAAAGCTTCGCAAAATGCTCGGCACGGGCTATGATATCGTGCTCGCGAACATCGTCTCGGACGTCATAATCCCCCTCGCGCCGTTCGTGCGTGACTTCATGGCGCCGGGCGGAGTGTTCATCACCTCCGGCATCATCGACGGACGAGAGGACGAGGTCGCCGCCGCCCTGCGCTCGGCAGGGCTTGAGATCATCGCCCATCACCACGAGGAGGAGTGGCACTGCTTCGAGTGCAGATGAGGGCTTAAATACTTATAGCAATAAAAACCGCAGCTTAGGATCACTGATCTCAAGCTGCGGTTTTTCGTTTATTTCATAAGCCCTTTGACTATGGTCAGCAGAGCGTCTGTTTCGTCGGGCGGCAGGCTTTTTATAAGCCCGAACAGTTCCCTGAGCTCGGACGGGTCGGCAGCGCCTGTGTCAAAAAACTCCTGCGGCGTTACGCCGAGAAACTCGCATATATAGAAAAAGCTCTGCATCGTCGGAAAAGCTTTGCTGTTTTCGATAGTGTTTATATAGCCCGGGTTTTGACCGATGGACAGGCTCATGTCTCTTGCCGAAACGCCCTTTAAGCCTCTCAGCTGCGCCAAACGCCGCGGAAAATCATCCTCGTACATGTGAAACCACCCTTTTTGTCATATTATATCTGACAAGACGAGTGATAATGCGCCAATATATGCGATAAATATCTTGCAATATCATATTAAATCTGATAATATGTACAAAGTGACATGTTTAAACAAACAAGGGAGGATAAGATGAAGCGTAAGAATAAAGAACTGATATACGTTTTGGCGGGCATACTTTTAGTTGCGGTGCTGCTTATCATTTTGTACCGTCATGATTCAGACACCGACAGGCATGAGGATAACAATGAGAGCAAGCCTACACCAACAGTCGAGGTTGAAGCGGAACCGACCGAAACACCTGTGTTTGGCGTTTCCGAGGGGCAGATAGCCATGGACATCGACGAAATGATGATGACCGATGAGCATTTGGCCGGAGTTTGCAGAGTTATCGGCGGATATGAAACGCTTGAGGTCGTGAGTCATGACTACGATGAGGCGTCGCAGATCGACAATGCGAGGATGGAATACTGGTTTAAGACATGGTTCGGCAGAATTAAGTATTCAAAGCAGTGCAGCTACCAGTATTCAAAAGACAGCGGACTGTGGGATTTCCTGAGCGGCGAAGAGTCCGAGCTTGAAGATATACAGTATGATGAAGAGATAATGAATTCGCTGATCGGAAATACAATTGATTTGTATTATGGATTTCGTAATCGAAAAGACAGCGCAGTTTTGATAAATACGATAGAGATAAGCGGCTGGAATTGCTATATGGATATCTCATACGGCTTTGACAGAGGTGGAGATAAAGGCTGGGTAGGCGGAGATGAACGGATTGAGGTGTATCCTCAGCTTGCCGAGAGACATTATACCATTCACGGTTGGATATCAGACAGCCCTACATTTAACTTTGAATTGTCCTGCAATGTGACAAAAACCGATGAATATGGAAATGAAGCCAAGCTGTATATAGAAATAGGTCCGGACGAAATGAGCGCGCATTATTATGATTAACGCCGAGAAAAGACGTACACAGCTTTGCCGTGTACGTCTTTTTGCTGCCTATACAAGCACCATGAGCGACGGGGCGAGCACACAGAGAAGCCCGATCGATGTCCAAATGAAGGCCTTCTTATACTCGCTGACGCTTTTGCCCTGTACGGCGTTTTTGATGCACTCAAGCACGCCGTAAAATGTTGCGGGGACGAGAAATATGCTGAAATAAAGCGCAACTCCGGTAAATACGCTCCAAAAAGCCTGTATTACTTCTGCCATATGTTCGCCTCCTTAAATAA
>CALBGG010000147.1 GCA_937893605.1 uncultured Clostridia bacterium | reverse complement strand
CCACGGGGCAAAAGACTTTTTACAGGGCGGCTTTTCCCTATGTTGCACCGCCCTTGAGCGGACATTTTTATTTCGCCTTTATCGCGGCTTCGATAGCAGCGGCCTTGTCGGCCGGGACAAGCCCTTTGCTTGTGACGAGATCAAATATCTCGCCGCAGGTCTTTTTATAAAACAGCTTGAGAGGATACTTCAGCAGATTGGGCGCATACTGCTCGCACAGCTCTCTTCCGCCGTTGACCTCAAAGAAATCCTTAACCGTCATGCTTTTGAAATCCATAGTCTTCCTCCTTATTAGCGGTACTTTCAAAAAAGCCCTGCCTTATGGGCAGAGCCGTTTCTGACATTAAATTATTTGTCTGCGTAGCGCTCGTTGAATGCCTTCTCGAGAGCTGCGGCTTCCTCTGCGGTGCAGCGGCCGAGTTTGATGCAGGTCTCGACAACGTCGCCGGCCTTCTTATTGTAATAGGGTTTGTACATCAGCTTGGGGAGCTTTGCAATACCGGGAGTGAACTCCTTGAAAAGCTCTACGCCGTCATACTTCTCCAGAAAATCCTTGCCGAGAGTGTCTTTAAATACTGCCATGATAATTCTCCTTTTTCATTTATACGCGGGCCTTCCCTGTGTCCGCTTTGATGATATGACCATGTTACAACATTTATGACTTATTTGTCAAGACCGTGACGCTCTCTCTGAACAATTTCGACATTTTGAACAAATTGGAGCTTAAAATTTCTCAACTACTTTTTTGCGTGGAAGTCGCCTTCAGTGCCGCTAATGAGCCTTTTGATATTGAAACGGTGCATGAAAATGACAAGCAGCGCTGCGAAAATGCACATATAAAGCATTGATTTTTCAGCATTTGTGAGCATCGCCGCGCACGGCAGTGAGGCAGCAGCGCACATCGAGCCAAGCGAAACCTTTCGCGTTGATAAGCTCACAGCAAAAAACACCGCCATGATTACAGCAAACGTCCAGAGCCCCGTCATCAGTCCCAAAGCCGCCCCGACGGACACCCCTTTGCCGCCGCGGAAGGCAAAATACACCGGAAAGCAGTGACCGAATATGCAGGCTGCCCCGGCAAGCGCCTCGCCGCCGGCTCCGCCGAGATACGAGCCGATGAGCATGGCCGCAACCGCTTTTACGGCGTCAAGAGAAAAAGTCGCGAGTCCTGCCCCCATGCCGTATACGCGCGCCATATTAGTCGCCCCTGCGTTGCCGCTGCCCTTTTCGCGCACGTCACCGCCATACACTCGCTTTGACAGCGGAATGGACGCGCAGAATGAGCCTAACAGGTACGCGATCAGCACAATCACAAGATATCTCATAGTGCGTCCTCCAATACTTCAAATTTTTCAAATATATTATATCAATAATTTGAAGTATTTCAATAGTAAAAATGCACAGTACCGTACTGTGCATTTTGTGTATATCCTATAACAGGCCGGACATTTTCAGGCCGCCCAGAAGCATTTTAATTCCGAATGCCGTTACGAGTACGGCACTGAGCTTTATCATGTATTTCATATATTTGCGCGTGATAAGCGAGCCGAGCGAGCCGAACAGCAGCATCAGCGGCACGGTTCCGAGCGCAAACGCGAGCATTATGAGCGCTCCCCTGCCTGCGCCTCCGGCAGACATTGCAAACAGCCACATCGCATACATCGAGCCGCAGGGCATCGCCCCCGTGAGAAGCCCCACGATAAGCGGGCGTGCGGCTAAGCGGCGGCGGGCTCCCGCTGTAACCGAGCAGAACGAGCTCTGCTGCGGCATGAGCGAGCGCAATCCCGGCAGCAGCCCCCACATGTTTATGCCGATGACGGCAACGAAAAGTCCTATCATTGTGAAGGCAATGCTCTTTGCCTGCACCGTGTAGCTTATGGCCATGCCGAGAGCGCCGAACACCGCGCCCATGGCGGTGTATGAGGCAAGTCTGCCCGCATTATAGCCCGCGGCGGCTCTTATCGGCGACGCGGCGGCTCCCGTTTGACTGAGCATTATGCCGCCGCACATGGCTATGCAGTGCGTGCCGGTCAGCAGTCCGATGAGAAATATGTAACCGAGCGATGCGCCCTCATATGCCTCGGGGACTGTATTGAGCTTCAAGTTCATGAGCAGCCAAACGAGGAAGGCAGTGAACGCGACGCATATTATGTCAACTAAATATTCGATTTGTCCTTTTTCCCCCGTCTCGTATCCGGCGTTTTCGATACTTTTGGAAAGTTCCGGCTCATCGCATATATCCGGATCGTAAACAACGCGGACACAGCCTTTAAAATAGCTCGCCTTTGCAGATACTACGCCCCGGACGGACATGAGCGCCGACTCGACAGCGTCCGTGCAGGCGCGGCAGATCATGCCTCGAACTTTTATTTCCGTCTCGCTTGTCTTCATTTTTCGCCGTCCCTTCTTCCGAAAATCAGCGCAAACACCGCCGTCATTCCGAGCGATGCCGCAATGCGGGACAAAACTCGCGGAGGCTCTGCGCTGCCGAGCGAAGATATTTTCTCCTGCAGCACGGTATTCTTACCTGCACGCACTATACGAATATGCACCTCTCCCTCACGATCAAGCGAGCCGCAGAGCACCGTATCACCCACACGTTTCACTACAAGCTCACTGCCGCCTGTTATAGCGGACTCATCTACCGTACATTCTCCAAAAACAATCTCGCCGTCGGCTGCTATGCGCTCACCGGGCAAAACGGAGATAATATTGCCGGCTCGCAAATCGTCAGCGCTCACTTCCACCGTTTGGCCGTTTTGCAAGACATGCGCCGTCTTCGGCTGCAGGTGAGATAGCCTGCGGGCCGAGGCTCCGAGGACGTACACCGCGCAGCGCTCTGCATAGCGGCTCAATAGCAGTACAACAGTCACCGCAGTCAGCATTAGGAATGGCGTTATGTAAGCTGCGCATAGTACATACACCGCTGTCAGTATGACCGCGGCGGCGATATCGGGGCTTAGAACCTTTTTCTTTATCGCGCGGAAAGCCGCTTTGTAAAAATACGCGCCGGCAAAAAGCGTCAGGGCGCCGAAAATCAGCCGTGCGGCAAAAGATATCTCCCAAAGCTGCGGCAGTGAAAAGAAGATTGCCGCGAATATCCCCCGTAAAAACTCGGTCTGCTTTGCACGGTCTCCGCCGTTCTCCTCCGCACTCGTTACAGTCACCTCGGCAGCCATGCCGAGCGCCCGAACTATATACTCTTCATCGGCTCCCACCGGCCAAAGCCGCGCATTTATCACTCCGCTTTTCTCATCGCGCTCCAAAAACGCAACGCAGTCGAGTGTAGCCAACGCCGCCTCAGCTGCGGTAAGATCGGCGCACTTTATTATTGCTGTCTCCGTCCGGACTCCGAAGCCCGCGCTTTTTACGCATTTTACAATGCCCGCAATGTCGGTCTTTGTCTCGTCGTAGCATATCTGCGCCATACCCGAGGCGTAGCTTACCTGCGCAGACTCAACGCCGGGGCACGCGGCAAGGGCGCGGCGCACTCTTCCTACGCAGGCTGCGCAGTCGGTATCACTGATTTTAAGCCTTACTTCAGCCATTGCGCACACCACCTCGTTTTTATTGACCACTTGGTAAAGTTAATATAACATCTATCCCCTGCCTCGTCAAGTTTTTCACCGTATTTCGATAATGGCCAGCACATCGCCCCGGACGCGGAACTTAACCTCTCTGCCGCCATACTCCATGCCGTATACTCTCTCGGGATCATCATGATACCGCGGACGCGGATCGCTCTCAAGCACCTCGGCAAGCCCCTCTGGCAGAGGCTCGGTTACGCCGCAGCTTAGCTCGATGCGGAGCTTTTTAAATTCCGCCGTGTCCGTAAAGCCGCCGGTGGCCTCAGGATGGGAATCTGCGTAGGCGACATAGGGCTTAATATCGAATATCGGCGTTCCGTCCATAAGATCGGCGCCGCGAACGTGCAGCACCGGGCCGCGATCGGCAGTATACTCTATGCTATCGAGAACAACGGACGACAGGCCTATGGGGTTTGGCCGAAACGGCGAGCGCGTTGCGAAAACGCCCATGCGCACATTTCCGCCGAGGCGAGGCGGGCGCACAGTCGGCGACCATTTATCGCTCACGGCCTCCGAGAAGCACCATATAAGCCATATATACGAAAAGCCCTCGAGTCCGCGCACTGCCTCTATCTCACGGTAATCGGGCTCGAACACGACCTCGCCTTTGACCTCGGCTGCTACTCCGCTCTGGCGCGGAATGCCGAATTTCGTTTTAAACGGCGTGCGTATTCGCGCGATTATCTTCATTTCCGCCATGTCATTTACCCTCTCTTGTTGATTTTTTCCGATTTATAATATATTATATAGTTAATAAACTAAAAGTCAATTCACCGGGAGGCGAATTATTTGGACTATGTTCTGCGTACGCAAAGCCTGACCAAGCAGTTCGGCGAAAAGATCGCCGTCAAAAACATAAGCATGCAGATAAAAAAGGGCGAGATATACGGATTTATCGGCAAAAACGGAGCCGGTAAAACGACGCTTATGCGCCTTGTTTTGGGTGCAGCAATGCCCACAAGCGGCAGCATAGAGCTATTCGGCGGCCAAGAGAGCGAAAACGAAGCAAGGCACCGTATCGGCGCGCTGCTGGAGTATCCGTGCATCTACAAAAACTGCACGGCGCTTGAAAATCTGCGCCGCTTTGCCATACTGACCGGAACCGGCACCGATGAGCTTGAGGATATCCTCGACCTCGTCGGTCTCAAGGGGGTCGGAAAGAAAAAGGCCGGGCAGTTTTCTCTCGGCATGAAGCAGCGCCTTGCCATCGGCATCGCCCTCTTGGGACACCCTGAGTTTCTCGTGCTCGACGAGCCGATAAACGGCCTTGATCCCGCAGGCATTAAGGAGATACGCGACGTTATACTCACGCTCAATCAGAAAAAAGGCGTTACGCTTCTGGTATCCAGTCATCTGCTCGACGAGCTGTCGAAGATCGTTACGACCTACGGAATAATCAAGGACGGCGTTCTCATAGAGCAGATAACGGCTCACGAGCTTGAGAGCCGCTGCCGCCACCACCTAAAGCTTAAGGTAAATGACATTCCAAAGGCAACGGCACTTTTATCGTGCATAGTCTCTCCCGAGGCTGTACGGATCAGGGACGGCTGCATTTATATGTATGATAAGCTCGACCAAAGCGGCAGGATAAACCGTCTGCTGGTTCGCCACGGAATAATGGTCAGCGAGCTTTCGGTGCAGACGGCAAGCCTTGAGGAATACTTTCTTGAAAGGATGGGCAAGTGATATGGGAAGGCTTCTGCATTTTGAATTTCACAAACTTATCCGTCAAAAGAGCTTTTATATCTGCCTTGCCGTTGCCGTGGCGATGCTGTTTATTTCGACCTACACAACATATCTCATGCAAAAGGACGCCGTGGATGTCAGTCAAATGGGAATTGACGGTATGAGCGTTATGATAGGCGCTGTCTCCGGCGGAACGCTGAGCATGGTCATCGGCGTGTTCGTTCCCCTTTTCGTGTGCGAGGATTATGTTTCCGGCACGATACGCAATATAGTCACCCGCGGCTATACCCGCCTCGGCATCTTCGCGGCAAAGCTGATCGCCGTTTTGTTCGCATCGGCTGTAATGACTGCAGTCTGCATGGCGGCGGGCTATCTTATCGGAGTTCTGTTCTGCGCTCCCGGAGTGCAGCCGTTTGACGCATACACGGTGAAAATACTGCTGTGTCAGCTTGCCGTCATGCTCGCGGAGGCTTCACTGTTTTACGCTGTGAGCACCGTTTTGCAGAAGACCGGCGGAGCTATAGCCATCTGCCTTGTGATGCCGATGGTTCTGACGATCGTCCTCGCATTGGCGGACACGGCGCTGGCCGAGAGGGAGATACAGCTATCCGGCTATTGGATCGAGCGCATAAACGGAACTCTCGGCAGCTTTGAGGTCACGCACGACGATATGAAAAAAGCGCTTCTGACAGCGCTTAGCTACTTTGTTGTGACAACGGTAGGTTCGTTCATGGCCGTAGCAAAAAAAGAATACTGAAAAAATCAGTACGGCAGGCCATCATTTCGATTTGTTTAATCTGTAAAATAACCACCGTTTTCAAAGAAACGAAAACGGTGGTTATTTTACAGACTGAATCGCCGCGAAAGCGGACTCTTTAAAACAGTGCCGGACTTTTAATTTTTCTTATTCTCAAGGGTCTCGCTGCTGCCGGCCTTTGCGCTGGCTGCGACCAGGCCGCCGAGGGCGAGCAGTGCGATAACGTTCGGGATGACCATGAGCTGGTTGAACATGTCCGTCAGCTCCCATACGAGGTCGTTGGACAGGAGTGAACCGAGGAATATGAACACTATTGCGATGATCGAATACGGCAGAACAGCCTTCTTTCCGAACAGATACTCGATATTGATGCGGCCGAAAAGGTTCCAGCCGATGATAGTGGTGAACGCGAAGAACAGCAGGCAGATAGCGACAAAAGCACCTCCGAACTTCTCACCGAATATGCTGCCGAAGGCAAGCTGTGCGAGATTCGTTTTCGCAATACCGAGCTCTGCAAGGTTTTCCGAGCTGGTCATAACGCCGGAGAGTATGCCGTCGCCGGCATACAGGGTCGAAATAACGACAAGTGCTGTCATGGTGAGAACGATAAAGGTGTCGATAAACACACCGATCATGGCGACGACGCCCTGATCATGGGGGCACTTGACCTTTGCCTGAGCGTGCGCGTGAGGAGTAGAACCCATACCGGCCTCATTGGAGAACAGGCCGCGCTTGACGCCCTGGGAAATAGCCTGCTTTATCGCAAAGCCTATCGAGCCGCCGATAACGGCAGTGGGGTTGAATGCATACTTGAAAATCATACCGAAGGTCTCGGGTACGTACTGGATGCGGCAGATGAGAACAACAAGACCGCCGAGCACATACAGGATAGCCATAATGGGAACAATCTTCTCGGCAACGGCCGCGACGCGGTGCGCGCCGCCTATGAAGATGAATGCACAGATAACTGCGATTATAGCGCCCATGACCCAGGACGGGATCCCGAATGCATTCTGGCAGCTCTCGCCGATGGAGTTGGACTGAACCATTGCGCCCATGAAGCCGAGCGCAAGGATGATTGCAACTGCAAAGAAGCCTGCCATGAATTTGCCGAAGCCGTTATTGAAGGCCTTCTTGATGTAGTAAACAGGGCCGCCGGCAACGGTACCGTCGGGATTGACGACGCGTGTTTTCTGCGCGAGAACCGCTTCGGCATAGATCGTGCTCATGCCGAAGAAAGCGATGATCCACATCCAGAAGATAGCGCCGGGGCCGCCGACGAGGATAGCGCCGCAAGCGCCGACTATGTTGCCGGTGCCGACCTGAGCTGCAATAGCCGTGGCAAGCGCCTGGAAAGAGCTCATGCCGCCCTTCTGCTTGCCGCCGTGCAGCGAGAAGCTTCCGAAAACCCTGCGCCATCCCTCGCCGAAGCAGCGAACCTGGACAAACTTTGTCTTAAAGCTGAAATACAGACCGCAGCCGACGAGCATGATTATAAGTATATAATCCGACAGGTAAAGGTTCACGGTCTGGACGATTTTCAATACTGCATCCATTTTCTTTTCCTCCTTGTTTTGAAAAACAAAAAAACTGCTGAAATTTATCAGCAGCTCCGGAGACATATCAGAAAAACATATTAAAGTCAAAATTTATGCTTTCCTCTGTCCTTTGGCCTGAGAGATTCGGCACATTGCGCGCCTTACACCTTCGGCACCCTTTCGGGATTCTCCAGAGCATCCTCCGCCCCCAGTCTCTTGCGATCCTTGAGGTTTCACAGGATTTATGAGCGTATGTTAGCACATTGTTCACAGTATGTCAACAACTTTAAAGCGTTAAATTATTATTTATCGGACTGCACAATTAACAGTCTGTTAAGGGAGTCTAAATCGGGAAAATGTCACACTAACGGGGAAGAAAGCATTGCTGATATCCCCTTCCTTCACCGTCATGCTGCTCCAAGATGAACTTATAGTTTAATTTCAAAATATGCAAAATTGCCTCCGGAGGCACTGATTGAACTCCGGAGGCACCATTTTATTCGATTTTTATCAGCTTCTGCGGCTTATCGGGATCCTTGTTTTTTGCCGTAAGCTCGGCCGCGCAATTCATTATTTCTGTAAATTTATCAAGATACTCATCGGGGATATCCTTCAGCTTTTCAAAAAGTCGTTGGAAAGCGATATCGTATGCAAATCTCGTATACTCCTCATAGGCCTGCCTGCCGTATTCGGACACACGAAGTATGATATTCTTTCGATTACCCTCGGCCTTGTATTTCTCAAGAAGCCCCTTCTCGACCATCTTTTTCACATTTTTTGATAGTGCGGCCTTTGATATCCCTATCATCTCAGCTATTCCGGCCATATTCACCGTCTCTTCCTCATGCTCAAGAACATATTCCAGCACATGAATCTCCGAAGGCGTGAACTTGGTATCGGTGCTGTAGCTGTGCTCATATCTGGCACTGTTTGCATATGCATTACCAAAACGAACAATACTGCCTACAACCTGCCTGTATTTACCCAGCCACTCTAACTGCATATTACCTTCTCCTACAGTTTTTCATCAGTATATCAGATCGCCGCGCTGAAATCAAGCGACCGAACTGTGCGCCGGCTTAAAGCCACGAAGAGGTATTGGCGCAGGTAATAAACGATACTAACAGTGCGTTTATCACTGCCGCAATATATGGATTTCTGCTTTCCCTGTATATCCGTCGGCTTATTGCTACGGCAGCAGGTATCAGCAGCAGCATCGGGAAGAGCCACAGTATCATAGAATGCGCGCTGCTGCCGTTATACACGCCAAACAGCACCGACCCCGTTGAAAACAGGCAGACATACTGTAAAACAACGATGATGAGCGCCGGAAATACCGCAACAAGGATATTTGCGAGCATATTTGCGCCCTGCTTTTCTCTGTCGCAATATGCAAACCCGTTAACCATTGCAGAGCTTGCAAGGTAATAAACGAGGAAGAAAAACACATTCGGCAGCAATGAAATAAGGAACACCTTGCCTGTCATTGTCTTTGCCGCCATGAACCAGATTCTGAAATCTGTCTTAAACAGAACATCGGCTAGAACAACAAACAGATACGACAGCGAAACTGCCACAATACCGAGCAGCACCGACAGACCGAGCTTCTTTGCGCTTATTGACATCCCCATATCGCGCAGCGTCAGACCATCTCCCCGGTTTGCCCGCTGGATTGCGGCCATGCCCAGTATGAGCAGCAATCCGCTTACTGCAACCCATGCGCCTATTGCAAATGTAGATGCCTGCGAAAAGATAACTTTGCCGGTTGTGTCACCCTTTATACCTGTGGTGATTGGGATATACAGAGCTGCACTGAGAACTGAGGCTGCGCCTGCGGCTATATAGTTCCAGCGCTTGCGTTTTATTGTGATCTTACGTGCCGGAGCCTCGGCTCTGAGCGCTGTAAACGGCTTCAGGCCGAGCAGAAGCACTGCAACGTTTGCTGCAAACATGGCAAGACCTATGAGACCTATAAAGTTGAAAAATTCCTTCCACTGCCACACCTGATTGTCAGCGCTTATCTCCACCGGACTGCCAAGCGCCTCATCAAAAAAGTCTATTGTCACCGCTGCCCCGTATTTTGAAAAGTGCGACCACGGATGGTTGTAGGACGGCGTATAAATCACGCGCATAGCCTTCTCGCCATCATACTCCTTGTAGTAGACGGTATCGGCCTGCCTCTGTTCGCACTCTTCCGGCGGAGCCCCAAAGTTGAGAAACGACTGTGCTTTATCGGATTTTATATAGTCGCGGGGTTTAAGTGCGGTGCCATCAGAATTGACTTCGTTGAAAAGGAACTCATCATATTTATCGGCAATTATACCGACATCGGTCGCTCCGTAGAGGTCTGTATAATCGCCGCTGTCATCCGTGTAGGTTGCAAAGCAGCAATTAAGCAACAGTGCTTTGACGAGCGAATTTCCGTTTTCATCGACGCATAGCTGTGTTGCAAGATCGCAGTTAAGTCCGCCCATGGAATGGCCGGTCATGCCGATTTTCGATGTATCAACATATGGCAGACCGAGCATGTACCGAAGCCCCGCCATTCCGCTCATCGGCAGGTTGTCGGCCGTTTCAAGCAGGTCGGAATCTCCGTGAGAAAACATATCTATCGCCATCACTACATAGCCTCGACGTGACAGCTCGACAAGATTGCTGTCCTGCATTTCCTTGTTGTTATACATTCCGTGTACGCATACTATTCCGGGAGCGGGATTATCTGCGGTAGCCGTCTTGGGTCGATAGATAAGCGCACTCATTTCAGCACCGAAATCGGTATCAAAGCTTACCTCCGTGACCTCTACCTTGCCGCCTGAGCTCTGCACCAGCGATGCGCCTATCATACTGACGAGCATCAGTATAGCAGCAACAATTGTAAGTATTTTTGTTTTTGCGGATGTTTTTTGCATTTTTCTTCTCCTTACTTCATAAGTTTTCTCGTGTTTCGGCTAACAATATAGTTTCTTATATTCACTATATCGTTAACCGCAGAAACTTATTTCAGTATATAACAACGCTTTGCCCATGTCAACAATTCAGCGTCTCGTATGGTAGTCCTACAGACGTGGGAGATAAATAAAACGCCCGCCTTGACATAGATCGAGGCAGGCGCTGTAATAGGCGCAGAAAGAGCACTGCGGCACGCGGTTAGCTCGTGAAGAAACGAATTATAGCTAAGCTAAAAAACGTCACTTGGCCGAATGGCGGTTTTTGCTTTTGCTGCTGGAAAAAACTCAGATGCAGAGCGGCATAAGCCGCTCTGCATCTTTTGCTGTATCTTGGTAAAATAATTATTATGTCAGTGCATAACCAAATTTGCTGCCGTGAAGGACAGCCTTATTGATTTTACCGATCCCAAGCGCATCACCGGCCTTCCAGACGCTTGGATGCTTTGACAAGAGCTCCTGATAGAGAGCATCGTCGGATTTTACACCCAAGGACATAATCACTATATCTGCCGGTAACTCTGTTACGCTTCCGTCAATCGTGCTTTCTGCAACAACTTTACCATCTTCGTATTTTGCGACCTTGTTGTTATAGAAAAGCTTTACGCCCTGATCATTGCAATGACGTACCTCAAGGAGAGCCTCCTGTTGATAACGCAAATCCGTCATGGCAATTGGCCATTCCGGAAGCATGTCCACGACGGACACGTCGTTGTTTCCCTGACGATTGATATACAGCGCGGTTTCAAGGCCGGTGATTCCACCGCCGAGGACAACGATTTTCTTTCCGGAGAACTGCATATCCTGTACCAGGACATCGTGCGATTGGTAAACTGTAACTTGATCAAGTCCGGGAATCGGAGGATTTGTCGGATTACTGCCGGAGGCAATCAGAATGGAGTAAGGCTTGAGCTCGAGAACCTCCTCAGACGTAACCTCTTTTCCCAATCTGACCTCAATACCGAGCTTGGTGAACATGGATTTGTAGTAATCCACAGCCCATTCAAACTTTCCCTTAAACGGAGGCTTTTTTGCAATGTGCAGATTACCGCCAATCTGTTCACCCTTGTCAAAAACAATCGGATGAAATCCTCTCTGCTTCAGTGTGACGGCGGCCTCCATACCTGCAGGACCTGCACCGACAACAGCGACAACTCTGCCGTTCCCAACGTCATCAAACGGCCGCTTGGAGCCTTCCCGCAGCG
>CALBGG010000146.1 GCA_937893605.1 uncultured Clostridia bacterium | reverse complement strand
TCAATGCTGATTTTTGCATTTTCCGCAGTGCTCAATAAACTCGGTGATAAATAAAGATAAGCAAAAAATCCGGAGCTCAGCTCCGGATTTTTTCAGTCTGTCAGATAAAACTCCGACGGGCTTTTTGCATCATATTGTGTTTTCGTTTTTCTTCGTGATCGAGACTGCCGCGAACGATATCCCCAGCAGGATGAAGTAGGCGAACAGGTCTCTGGGATAGAACCAGATATATTCGACGATGCAGGAAAAGGCTATGCCGATAAACGAGGCCGCGCACGCGATAAGGACCGCCTTTGTAAGTCCGCTTGCGCGTCTTCTGATGATGACGCAGTTTTTTATGCTGCGCAGGGCAAGCCACATGAACGATATAAAGCCGAGTATTCCCGTTTCGAGAATGAGCTCAAAATACAGCGACTGTGTGTGCGACGCACCGTCGACCAGCGCGTATGATGAATAGAGCGAAGCAAACGACGACGGGCCGAGACCTATACCCACAACGCCGTAGTCGCGGATCATATACCCGACGCCCTGCCACAGCAGAAGCCTGTGCGATGCCGAGGTGTCCATGCGCCCGCTGCTGCCGAAAATGCCCGAGACGATGCTCGTGAGCCTCGTGACTATGGAAGAAGGCAGAAATGGTACTGCTAAAACCGCCAGTACGATAAATATCGGGATCAGCTTCTTATTGCGCAGCCAAATGTAAACAAAGGCCGCGAGCATGAGTGATATCCAGCCCGAGCGGGAATAGGTCATTATCAGTGCAACGGCGGGGAAGGCGAGACCTATGAGCAGCAGAACACAGCTCAGCTGCTTTTTTCTCGTTCCGGCAAAGGCCGCGCACAGCGGCATGAACAGGACGAGAAATTCCGAGAAATTGTTAGGGTTATCCAGCGTCGATGTGACTCGGCCGGGTACGCCGGTGTTGAGCGTTAAGTCCGTAAATAATGCGTTGACGTAAACAAGGTTGAACTTGCGCTGGATAATGGCGTATACAGACGTAATAAAAACCGCTGCATAGATAAAGGCCAGAAGCTTCGCAAGGCGCTTTTCATCGCTTATATCCGCCGCTATGACATAGGTAAATATAAAAGCCGCTATGAAAAACAGCAGCACCCTTATGCTGTCGGAGAAATCGTGCGTAAACAGCAGGCTGATGATAAGCGCAATCGCAAACAGCGCAAACGGAAGTCCCAGCTTGTTCGGATACACAAGCTCGCGCTTTCCGCTGCCGGCAAGGATGAGATACAGCGTCAGAAAACCCAGGGCGGCGATGACCGCATAAGCGTTGTTCCAGCTCTCGTGCGGCATGATGAACATCACGCAGATAAATCCGCCGAGCAGAAACTCGAAATTCAGGATAAACGAGCCGCGGCAGAGTCTGACTATAAGACTGCTGTCTAAGGCCGGGGCTATAAAGCCCGAGATCGCGGCGATCACCTTGTAAACAAAATCGAGGATGAAGCGGATGATGCGTGAAAACAGCGAACTTTCGTATACTGCCTGCACACGGTCGCCCCTGCGCAGCGCCCGCACTATCGCAAGATGGTCATATGCGCGTTTAAATGGGCTCCAGATCTTTTCAAGTATCGAAAAGAAGGTGCTGTGTATCCATATATTGTATACCGAGTTCAGAATAACGCCGTACTGCAAGCATACCGCCCTCCTTTCGTACAGATATCATAGCTCATCACTCCGCGGCGGAAACGCCGGATACGGAGGCGTAGATGGTGGACTTGCCGAAGTGCATCGTGAAGCTTGCACCGACTCCGTAGAGCCTGCCGCCTACATACAGTCCGCTGTCGGTAAGATTGCCCTCGAGCTCTACCGTGACGCTGACGGCGTAGTTATACGCAACCTCTGTCCTGACGGGATTGCCGTCGCTGTCAACAAGATAGGTGTAGGCAGGCTCACTTTCGACGGCCACGACCTTGCCGAACTGAACATTTGTCGTGTCCTCAAAAGCGGGAGAACCGATCTCTATCGCCTCGGCCGTGCCGACGGGGACCTTGCTGCTGAAAAACTGCACCCGCACGGTGTCGGTGTCGGTGTTGGCCGTTTCCTGCGCGGGGGTGAATGCCTTTGTTGCGAAAAGTGCGGCGGCGGCGATAATAACAAGGATTATCAGCAGGTCGATGAGGTTTATCTTACCGAAAAGCTTTCCGTTTTTGTCAATCATGATCCTTTGTACCTTTCAAAATTACTTATAATTTTCAAAAACATCTATGGCCAGCTTGCGGAGATCGAACTCCTCGCCGACCTTTTTTAGCGCGTTGGCGGAGTATTCCATGCGCAGCGCGTCGTTTTCCATGAGCTCAAGCATCGCGTCGGAAAATCCGTCGCTGTCGCCGAAGCTGAGGACCTTGCCGCAGACAGTGTGCGTTTCGGCAAGATCGCGGTTCCCTCCGACGTCGGTCACAACGAGCGGAACGCCGGCGTTCATGGCCTCGAGTATCGCGAAGCTCATCGCCTCGTTTTTTGAGCTTGAGTTCAGATACAGGTCGGACGATTTGAGCATCCTGTCGGAATCCCGACGGAAGCCGAGCTGGATAACGCAGTCACTCATGCCGGAATTTGTGCTCATGAGCGCAAAATCGTCAAATTCCTCGCCGTCGCCGGCAATGAAGCAGACAAACGGCTTTTGCGTTTTTCGTCGTAGCTTTGCCAGCGAGGCAAGCAGGAAGGGCAGACCCTTTTCCGGTGCATAGCGCGCCATGATGGACATGACGAACGTACCGTCCGGGACGCCGAGCTCCCGTGCAAAGCTGCGGTCGTACACGCGCTGCCTGTTCGGCTCAACGCCGTTATACACGACGCGTATGCGGTCTTTTTTTACGCCGTTTGCCGCCATTATATCCGCACCCTGACGGCACACTGCGATAGCCCTGTGGTCAAAGGGAGTGAATATGCGGTTGAGTATCTTCCACTTTGCGCTCTGGTAGATGGTAAGATGGCTCGTATACACGACTTTGACCCTGCGGTAGAAGAGCTTTGATAGTATTGCAATAACGTTTTCCATCGGATACTGTGCGTGGATGACGTCAATGCTGTTTTCGCGGCAGTAGCCTGCGAGCTTTTTCGCTGCCGACAGAGCCTTCCTTGTGCTCATTTCAAATTGAAAGCAGGGGAAGCCCTCCGTGCTCATCGTTTCGGAAAGCTGCCCCGGAACGTTGTAGGCGAGGTGACAGGCCTCGCCCTGCTCGGACAAAATGTGCATAAGATTGAGAACGTATTTTTCGGTTCCTGCTTTTCCTGCGTAATTTATCAGGTACAGGATATTCATACAAACACCTCGCTTGGTCGAAATCGCATCTTATATAATATACAATGGAACAGCGTTCATTTCAAGAACAAATGGTTAAACTCCACACATGACAATGATAATGTATATTGACTTGCGCTTTTTTTGCTGTATAATGGTTGTGAACTATACAACGTGTATACGAAGGTGCTCGGATGAATATTAACAGCATAAACAGGAAACTGAACAAAAAATTCGGCGGAGCCGTC
>CALBGG010000145.1 GCA_937893605.1 uncultured Clostridia bacterium | reverse complement strand
CGGATGACGTGGACCTTGATCTGACCGGGATAGGTCAGCTCCTCCTCGATCTTCTTTGCGATATCGCGCGCCAGGAGCACCATCTGATCCTCGGAAACGTCCTCGGGCTTGACCATGACGCGGATCTCGCGTCCGGCCTGGATAGCGTAGCTGCCCGCGATGCCGGGGAAGCTCTTGGATATCTCCTCGAGCTTTTCGAGGCGCTTGACGTAGTTTTCGATATTCTCGCGGCGTGCGCCGGGGCGGGAGGCGGAGATAGCGTCGGCGGCCTGAACGATGCAGGCGACGACCGTGCGCGGCTCAACATCGCCGTGGTGCGCTTCGATAGCATGGATGACCGCTTCGCTCTCTTTATACTTCTTGCAGATATCGACGCCGATGGAGACATGGCTGCCCTCGACCTCGTGGTCGATGGCCTTGCCGATATCGTGCAGAAGGCCTGCGCGCTTTGCGGTGTTGACGTCAACGCCGAGCTCCGCCGCGATAAGGCCGGAAATGTGCGACACCTCGATAGAGTGCTGCAAAACGTTCTGACCGTAGCTCGTACGGTACTTCATGCGGCCGAGCAGCTTTATGAGCTCCGGATTCAGGCCGTGGATGTTCGTTTCGAACACGGCGCGCTCACCCTCGGCCTTGATGGTGGCGTTGACCTCCTTCTGAGCCTTGGCGACCATTTCCTCGATGCGTGCCGGGTGTATGCGCCCGTCGGCAATGAGCTTTTCAAGAGCAAGACGCGCCACCTCACGGCGGACGGGGTCAAAGCTCGATACGGTTATCGCCTCCGGCGTATCGTCGATGATAAGATCGCAGCCTGTCAGGGTCTCTATGCTGCGGATATTGCGGCCCTCGCGGCCGATGATGCGTCCCTTCATCTCGTCGTTGGGGAGCGGTACGACGGATACGGTGACTTCGCTTGCGTGGTCTGCCGCGCAGCGCTGGATAGCCGTGACGATTATCTCGCGTGCGCGTTCCTCGGCCTCGTCCTTGTACTGGGCCTCGATCTCCTTGACCTTGACGGCCATTTCGTGCGTTACTTCGTCCTTGAGGGCGTTTATGAGGTATGCCTTCGCCTCATCGACCGTGTATCCCGATACCTTTTCGAGCATTTCGAGCTGGCTCTTCTTGATGAGGGCTATCTCGTTCTGCTGATTTTCGACATCGGCTATCTTGCGGGCAAGAGTTTCGTTCTTGCGCTCAAGGGAATCGGTCTTGCGGTCAAGGTTTTCTTCCTTCTGCTGAAGGCGTCTTTCCTGCTTCTGCAGATCGGCACGGCGTGCCTTTTCTTCGCGCTCGAATTCCGAGCGGCTTTTGTGTATTTCTTCCTTTGCCTCGACGAGAGCTTCACGCTTCTTGCTCTCGGCGCTCTTTATGGCATCATTAATTATTCTTTTTGCTTCATCTTCTGCACTGGATATCTCTCGCTCGGCGACTTTTTTGCGGTAAGTCATTCCGAGAACAAATCCTATAACACAAAAAGCAACGATAAGAACGATTGCTAACCATAAGTTCATAGAAAGTAAACACACCTCCATTCTTCAAGAATTTTGCGGTGGTTTAGTGCCGGGGTAATTTAAGGGTAAGACGCGGCATCAAGCGCTTCACGTCCGTAAAATTGAATCTAATATTTTCACAAAGACGCCTCCCCGGGCGTCTTATGACAGCCGCGCACATGCTTCATCCCCAAACGGGCGCAGTTGTCTAAAATATTATCCGATTAATTTTAGCTCCAAATGCGCATTATGTCAAGCCGTTGCAAAAATATATGTTAAATTTTTAAGACGGCAGTCCTGTTTTGTGGACAAGCGGCCAACTATTTTATATAATAAGGCATCATTATTTTTGACTCCGGAGGCGCAGTGTGCGGCTTACATATGTTTTTCCGATACTTATATTGCTTTTTATAGGGCTTTTCTTCTTCGGCTGCCCCTCCCCCGCCTCGGCGGCGCTTGAGGACAGGCCGAAAAGCGCCTTCCGCCGACGTGACGCGATAGCGCTGGGCATCATAACGCTGGTGTATGCCGTCATCGCCTTTATCGGTCTCGGCGATACGGACGCTCCGCAGTCGTTCCACGAGTTTGAAAGCGGCGAGAGCGTGACGGTAGACCTCGGGCAGGTCAGGGATATTGACAGCATGACCATATACTCCGGCCTCAACACCGGAAGCTATCGCATTGAAGCCTCCGATGACGGCGAGAGCTGGTTTGACATTGCAAGCTTTGAGCAGAATTATGTCGCGCTGTTCAAGTGGAACGACGTTGAGCTCGATGAGCTACGGCTCGGCGCGGCGCGCTATGTCCGAATCACGGCGTCCGGCGAGGTTTGGCTCGGTGAGCTGGCGATACGCTGCGGCGGCGAGCTTGTCGGGCAGTCATCCGACGCGCCGGAGCTTTTTGACGAGCAGGACACAGTGCCGGAGTATCAGCACTACACAAACAGCACGTATTTTGACGAGATATACCACGCACGCACGGCCTTTGAGAATTTAGAGGGTATTTACCCATACGAGATATCGCATCCGCCGCTGGGCAAGCTCATCATAGCAATAGGCATTTCTCTCTTCGGCATGACGCCGTTCGGCTGGCGCTTTTCGGGCGCTCTTACAGGCGTTCTGATGCTGCCGGTCATGTACATGCTTTTAAAGCGCATGTTTTCCTCAACGCGCATCTGCGCCTGCGCAACGGCGATCTTCGCCTGTGACTTCATGCACTTTGCTCAGACAAGGATAGCTACCATCGACAGCTACTCCGTGTTCTTCATCCTGCTGATGTATCTGTTCATGTACATGTACATAACGGGAGGGAAAAAGCGCGACCTTGCGCTGTCGGGGCTTTTCTTCGGCATAGGCGCTGCATGCAAATGGACCTGCTTCTATGCCGGCGCGGGGCTCGCGGTGATATGGCTGATTCACTGGATACGCAATTTTGATCTGAAGGCCTTTCTAAAAAACTGTGCGTTCTGCGTCGTTTTCTTCATCGTTGTTCCGGCAATGATATATTACATAAGCTACTATCCCTATGGGCAGGCAAGCGGCATGCACGGTGCGGGCATGTTCTTTACCTCAGACTACGCGAGCATGGTGCTTGACAATCAGAAGTTCATGTTCAGCTACCACTCGGGCGTGCACACAGAGCACCCCTACTCCTCGCGCTGGTGGCAGTGGATAATAGACGAGCGGCCGATACTGTACTATCTGAAATACTTTGACGACGGCACACGCTCGTCCTTCGGTGCGTTTTTGAATCCCGTGCTGTGCTGGGGCGGACTCGCGGCCATGGTCGTGTGCGCGGTCTTTGCCGCGAAGCGGCGCGATAAGGTTTCGCTGTTTATCGTCATCGGCTATCTTGCGCAGCTGCTGCCCTGGGTGTTCATAACACGCACGACGTTTGAGTATCACTACTTCCCCTCATCGGTGTTCCTCGTGCTTGCCGTTGCGCGGGTGTTTAAGCTAATGAAGGACAACGCGAAGGGCTGGAGGTTCAATGTCTACGGTCTGACGGGGCTTGCCTGCGCGCTGTTTATCGTCTTCTACCCCGTAATTTCGGGCGTGCGCGTCAACGCACAGCTTGCGACAAATCTGTTAAAATGGCTGCCGAGCTGGCCGTTTTGAGAATTAGCTTGTAGTCGCGGCGTTTTTGTGAGATAATGAAATATAATATTTATTATGGAGGATCAAAGATATGATCGCATTGGGTTCTGATCACGGCGGCTGGGCGCTCAAGCAGGAGGTCATGAAGCACCTCGACGCGCTCGGTCTTGAATACAAAGATTACGGCACTTACTCCGAGGACAGCTGCGACTATCCCGTTTACGGCAAGGCAGTGGCACATGCTGTCGCCAATGGAGAGTGTGAAAAGGGCATAATAATCTGCAACACGGGCATCGGCATTTCCATCGCCGCAAACAAGGTAAAGGGCATCCGTGCGGCTCTGTGCGGCGACTGCTTCTCGGCCGAAATGACGAGGCTTCACAACGACGCCAACATTCTCGCGTTGGGCGCACGCGTCGTCGGCTCCGGTCTTGCGCTGAAGATAGTCGACACCTTCCTTGACACTCCCTTCTCCGGCGACGAAAGGCACATCCGCCGCATCAATCAGATCGAGGACTGATATAATTGGCAAGCAATTCTGAGTTTTACCGCGGAAAGCGTAAAAAGGCCGCTCCGGCGCTTATAGCCACGATAATAATTTTGGCAGTCATCGCCTTTGTGGTCATGCTTTTCTACGGCCTGCAAAAATATATAGTCATAACAAACTCCGGCCTGCACCTTGAGATACCGTTTCTTGAAGATGGCAGCAGCCAGGCCGCGCAGACCGACGATGACAACGTCGTCCGGCAGAGCTTCGAGCCTGTGAACGCGCAGCTTGAGGTCGGTCAGGCCGACTATTCGAACATCAAGGCAACCGCGGGCGAGAATCTGAGCGCCGTCAAGCTTGTGTATGTTCCGGCATCGTCGGTCACGGCCTCGGGCGTCGAATCGTATCTGAGCAAGTCCACGGACGCTACGGGCGTTCTGCTCGACGTGAAAACCGTCACGGGCATGCTCGTGTGGGAATCTCAAACAGATATTGCAAAGGGCTACGGTACCTCCGGCACGGTCGATCTCAAAGCTATCGTGTCCTCGCTCAAGGAAAACGGCAAGTACGTCGCCGTGCGCATGTGCTGCTTTGTGGATAACACCCTTGCCTCGCGCTATACTCAGCTTACGCTGAAGACTACCGCCGGGCAGGCCTACTCCGACGCAAGCGGCGCATGGCTCGACCCGACGAATGCTACGGTCAGGAGCTACATCACCTCGCTGTGCAGCGAGCTTTCAAAAATGGGCGTTGACGAGATCGTGCTGCTGGGCATGCGTCTGCCGGAGGTGAGCGGCGTCGAGTTTGCATATTCCTCGACCTCGGCTGTCAAGCCCACGCCGGTAACGGCCGTATCCGGCTTCGGAATAAGCGTAACGCGTGCGATGCGCTCTTCTTCTGCAAAGATGAGCGTGCAGATAACAAGCTCGTCTGCTTTCGAAAGCGGCGGCGACGCCGTGACCGGCCAAAGCGCCGATAT
>CALBGG010000144.1 GCA_937893605.1 uncultured Clostridia bacterium | reverse complement strand
GCAAGGCTGTTGAGGGTGACGAATCCGTCGCGGACGGCCTTGAACATCGTGCCGGTCATTATGTGGCCGCCGTTCTTGGTGATGTGGCCGACGACTGCGTCGGTAACACTGCGGTACATTGCGGTGCCGACAGCGGGAGCCATCTCTATAACGGAGACCTCGTTGTCAAAGTCGCTGAGGTATTCCGCGGTCTCAAGGCCGGTGAGGCCGCCGCCGATAACTGCGATCTTCTTGCCCTTGAGTTCGACCTCGTTCTTGAGGATCTGTCTGTAGGTGTATGCCTTGTCGATGCCGTCGACCTGCGGGATTATATCGATGCCGCCGGCTGCAATGACTACGCCGACTGCACCGACTGCTTTTGCAGCCTCGACGGTGCCGGGAGTGTTGAGGCGGATATCAATGCCGAGGTCGGCAGCCTCAATACCGAGAGTCTCGATGAACTCGCCGATAAGACCCTTGCAGGGAGGAACAGCGGCGAGGTTCATGTTGCCGCCGATGCGGTCGGACTTTTCAAACACAACGACCTTGAAGCCGCGCTTTGCAAGAGTAATGGCAGCCTGCAGACCGGAGGGGCCTGCGCCGATGACTGCAACGATCCTGCCGTCACCGTTCTTTATGAGCTTGTCGTCTCCGCGGTAGGTCTCGCGGCCGAGTACGGGGTTGACAGCGCACTCTATCGCGCGGCCGAGACCCGCCTGCTTGAAGCAGTTCATGCAGCCGATGCACTTGCGCACGCGAGCATCGTCACCGCGCTTTGCCTTGTTGCCGAATTCCGGATCGCAGAGGTTGCCGCGCGCAACGCCGACGAAGTCGGACACGCCCTCTTCAAGCATGGCCTCGGCATGGGCCGGGTGCTTGACGGTGTTGACGGCGATGACAGGGATATGTACGCATTCCTTGATGCCCTTTGCAAGATGCTTCTTCCAGCCTTCCTGATAGGGGTAGGGCTCGATGATCGACCAGCCGGACTCATAGGAGCCGCTGGAGACGTTGAGGGATGCAACGCCGAGGGACTCGAGATAGCGGGCGATGTGCTGGCATTCTTTCTCATCGTTGCCGTCATCCCAGAAGTCGGTGCCGTTCATGCGCACGGAAATGGGGAAATCAGCGCCGCAGGCAAAGCGGATACTGATGATGATCTCGGAAATGAAGCGCATCCTGTTGAAGAAGTCGCCGCCGTACTTATCGGTGCGGTGGTTGGTGTGCGGGCTCATGAACTGGTTGACGAGGTAGCCGTGCGCCGCGTGGATCTCAACGCCGTCGAAGCCGGCGGTCTTTGCGATGACAGCGGCCTTGACATAGTTCTTAACCATAGCCTCGACCTCGGCGGTGGTCATTTCTTTAGGAACAACGCCGACAGTCTTGCACATCACGGGAGACGGCCCTATGACGGGGTTGCCGTGCAGCGTGATGGGGAAGGCCTCGTTGCCGGGATGGTGCAGCTGCATGAACACCTTTGTGTCGTATGCGTGGATCCTGTCGATCATACGGGTGAAGCTGGGGATGACGTTCATGTCGGTCGCGCGGAGCTGGCAGGGCTGAGCAATGCCGGACAGCTCATCGACACGGCACACCTCGCAGATGATGAGGCCGACGCCGCCCTTTGCGCGCTCCTCGTAGAACTTGGTGATTTCCTCGGATGCTTCGCCGGATGCTGCGGCAAAACCGGTGCCCATCGGTGTCATGACTATGCGGTTCTTCAGCGTGAGCTTGCTGATCTTACCTTTTTCAAAAAGCTTTTCGTATTTCATGTTTACCTCCTGAAATTTCGCTTTTTTGTTTTGTACTGCTTGCTGTTAAAAAAATATCATCAGGAGGCCGATCTGTAAATGTGCGCGCCGCACAAACGATGCTGCAATATTGTGCGACAAACCTGAAACACAAAAAGTTCTTGAAATCTTTGTGCGCAGGGCATAATATAGTTAACGAGGTGACAATATGAAATTTTCCGAATTGCTGAGTGAATTGGCTGAGAAATATACCGTTTTGTCAAAGCAAATTGTGAAAGACGGCAACGTGTATTACATTGACAAGGCGGATGCCGGGAAAGTACCCGGTGAAGATGCGTTGACGTGGTCTGATGATTTGTGCGGCGTGAACACCGGCACGCTTGGAGAATACCTTTTGTGGAGCGGAGACAGTTCTGACAAACTCAATGCGGCTCAGTGCAGCTGGGCGGAGTTCAAGCAGGGTGAACTGCATGATGCGGTGGCGGCTGCGGAGGAGCTTCTGCGGCATGAATACAAGTCCCAGAGCCTGCGGATGCGCATGATGGAAATGATCATGTACGGCAAGGGACTGGACGCGATTGTGGATGCGATGGCGAAGGAACTGAATATAAACATCACTATAATCGACATGAGCGGCAAGATCATCACGCACTCGCACCCGTTTACACTCAATGACTCGCTCTGGATAGAGAGCA
>CALBGG010000143.1 GCA_937893605.1 uncultured Clostridia bacterium | reverse complement strand
GTGAGGAGTATGACCTTTACGCGACCTTCGACGATCCTGCAAAAGCACTGGAGAACGTGAAGGCAAAGTGCCCGGACGCGCTTTCGCAGCTAAAGAAAAGCTTCTTCCTGCTCGGTGCGCTCAGTGACCGAAACTGGGAGCGCTACCGTGACGCGCTGGCATCGAAGGACATAGAAGCCGTGGAGCAGGCCGATACGCTTGCCGCGTTTTTTGACATATACGAAAACGCCGATAAAAACGAAGAAATTATCGAGCTTGCCGATGAGCTTTCGAGTACCTCGGGATCAAATGCAGGGGAGCTGTACAGCCGTATAATGATGACGCTGCCCTATACATCACTCGAGAGATAAAACAGCCGCCATCCGAATGGATGGCGGTATTTCATTTTTTGAGCTTCAGCTCACCGAGGCACGCGCCGCCGAGGATGAGCGCCGCGCCCAGAAGCTGCACGGGGATAAGCTTCTCGCCGAGAAACAGGGCGGAAACTATAAGCGCCGTCAGGGGATCGACATAGCTTATAAGCGACGAGGTCTGCGCGGGGAGCTTTTGCAGCGCGGAAAAGTACATGTAGTACGCAAGTCCGGTGTTCACAAAGCCGATGATGAGAACATAGACGATATCGTCCGCGCTCGGTATAACGGGCAGCTTTATGCCGTTTATGAGCAGGTAGAATATCATCACGATGAAGGATATGAACAGCTCGTACATCGAGCAGTTGAGACCCGACATGTGCGTTACACGCTTTGTCACGATGATAATGAGCGCGTACAGCGCCGCGGCGCCCGCGCCGAGCAGCAGCCCCGTCTGCATGTCAGAGCCCTGCGTTACGTTACCTGATATGCACAGCATGCCGGCAGCGACGGCGATAACGGCGATAATCTTGTTTGCAGTCAGCTTTTCCTTGAAAATTATCGGGCTGAGGATGAGCGCTATCATCGGTCCGCAGTAGTAAACGAGCGTTGCGATGCTCACTCCGGCGTACCTGTATGCGCCGAACAGCAGCACCCAGTTTAAGCCCAGCGCCGCGCCGCCTATCGTCGCGGGGACGATGTCCCGCTTCAGATCTGAAAACGAAAAGCTGCGCCGCACAGCGACGACGGCAAGCAGAAAAACAAAGCCGAGAAAGGTGCGCATCAGAACTATCTCGGCGCTTGAGAGCGATATCTTTGCCACCAGCAGGCCGTTTGTGCCGAATATCACCATCGCGGCGATGAAGAATATCAGGTTTTTCGAGCGATACATACGCGGTTCTCCCCAATAAATGATTTTTCAGTATATCACCCGAAAGAACACTTGTAAATAACACTTATGCCGCCTAAGGGCGGCATAAGTGTTATTTACAGCATTTACAGCGCGAATTTCTTGCTGTATTCCGCGTAATACTCATCGAAGCAGTGCGAGCGCACCTCGATGAGGCTGCTAATATATTCGTGCGTATCGAAGCTGTCGGACTCAAGCTCTATGAGCGCGACGGCGATGTTGGAGCAGTGGTCGGAGATGCGCTCGAGGTTCGTGAGCAGGTCGTTGAACACGAAGCCGTGACTTAAGGTGCATATGCCCTTTTGCAGACGGTCGATGTGGTGCAGCTTCATCTCGTCGCAGAGATTGTCTATAAGCTCCTCAAGCGGCTCGACGCGGTAGGCGTTTTCAAGATCGTTGTTGCAGAACGCGTCTATTGCGGTGTTAATGACCTCGGTGACTGCGGAGATGAGAACATTTACCTCTCTTGCGCCGTCTGTCGAGAATATGATCCCCTTCTCGTGCAGCTCCTGCGCGCACTCAGCGACGTTGAGCGCATGGTCGGAGATACGCTCGAAGTCGTTTATCGTGTGCAGGTATTTGCCGACGGCCTCGTTCTGCTCGGAGTTTAATTCGCGGCTTGTGATATGTATGAGATATGTTCCGAGCCTATCCTCGTATTTATCGACGATATCCTCGGTGTCGGTGACGTGCCGGAAGCCCTCGTCGGAGTAATTGCCTATGAGCGCGAAGGCGTCAAACAGGTTCTCGCGCGCCTTTTTTGCCATGGAGTTTACGGTAAGGCGGCTCTGCTCGACTGCGAGCGCGGGATGGTCGAGGAAGCGCTCCTCAAGCCTGTCGAAGTCCTCCAAAACGGCAGCGTCCTCGGGCTTATCCTTGATAATGATATTGCAGATCTTTTCAAGCAGAGAGATAAACGGCGCGAGCATCAGAACGATGACAAAGCGGAAGACCGTGTTCATAAGAGCAATGCTCACAGTCGTCATGGTCGTAGACATGAACGCAAAATCGCAGACAGTGTTCAAGGTATAGAAAATTATGCTGAACAGTATAACACCGAGGGCGTCCACCATCAGATACGACAGCGCCGTGCGCTTACCGTCGGCGCTTGCGCCGAGGGCGGACAGAAGAACGGGAACGGCGGCGCCGATGGCGATACCCATGATAATGGGAAGCGCGATGTCAAAGCGTATCGCGCCGGTGACGGCCAGCGCCTGAAGAATACCGACGGCGGCCGATGCGCTTTGGATAACGCTCGTGAATACAATGCCGAGTGCGATACCCAAAAGCGGATTTGAAAATGTCGTGAGCATGCTTATAAACGCTTCGTTCGAGCGCAGATCGTATACAGCGCTGCTCATGGCCTTCATGCCGAACATCAAGACAGCAAAGCCGAGCATTATTTCGCCCACATGTTTTTTCGCCGGGCCGGCGCAGAACATGCGCAGGATGATGCCGACAACTGCGATGATCGCCGTGAGCGTGTCGGTCGATAAAAGCTCAAGCCAGTCAGAGGAGCCGCCGCCACCGATATCCGACAGGCAGATTATCCATCCGGTGATGCTCGTTCCGATAATTGCTCCCATGACGACGCCGATGGCCTGGCGCACTTTCATCATGCCGGAGTTTACAAAGCCGACGACCATAACGGACGTTGCCGACGATGACTGGATAACGGCCGTGACGCCGGTGCCGAGCAGAATGCCCTTCAAGGGCGTGCTCGAAAGGCGGAACAGAATAAGCTCGAGCTTATTGCCCGCGACCTTTTTCAAACTGTCGCCCATAAGGGCCATGCCGAAAAGGAACAGCGCAACGCCGCCTAAAAGCTCAAGCACATTTGAAATCCCCAAAACCATGCTCTCCTGTGATCGATATTATCGCAATATAACTATACCTTATAAGCGGACTAAAATCCAGTCATTTTTATGATTTGCGTCAAATGTCTAAATCGCGCAGAGCGCGTATTGGCGAAATTTGTGCTATATGCTTGCAAATTCGGGGCAGTGTGTTATTATTATAGTCAATAGTTAACTGGAGGTAGAACTATGGCGATATCAATCAAAACCGGTGCAAAGGCCGTTGCAAAATATACAGGCGTGCTGCTTGATTTTCTCGATAACACGAACTCAAAGCTCCGTCCGCTTGCGAATATTCCTCTTATCGGCGATACCATCGGCGATGTTCAGGATCTCATATCCATGCTGCATGCTTATTATCACGGCAGCTACAAGAAGGTTCCTGCCGTCGTGATGCTCGGAACGGCTGCCATCGTAGCCTATCTCGTAAGCCCGCTGGATATTATCCCGGATAATGTTCCAATCCTCGGCTTTATAGATGACGCGCTTATAATAAACCTTGTAATCCAGCTTTGCATCGACAAGGAGCTCGACCGTTACCGCGCATGGTGCGCCGCTCAGGGAACACAGGAAGCCTGATAGCAGACAAAAAAGTCCGTGATTTTTTTGTACGCTTCAAATACGCCACATTTTTTGCGAAAATAAATTTTCACGAAAAATCTCGCCGCGCCCGTCAAAAAGTCTGATAAATCGGGCGTTTTTGATGGCTATATCCGATTTCGCGCGAGGCCTCTTCTCTTGGCGGTATAATTCAACGCACATCCGTTTGTGCTCATAGCTGTACCCCCGATACCGGGTATCCGGCATCGGGGGTACATATCACTGCGGGGCAGATTTTTTTCGTTTATCTTTCGGGGATCGTGCCGCCGGTGAGATTCATGTATTCATCGAAGGAGCACATGCGGTCGATGATGCCGTCGTCGGTAATCTCGATTATGCGGTTTGCGACCGTCTGCGTGAGCTGATGGTCGTGGCTGGAGAAGATGATGTTATACTTAAACGCCTCCATGCCGTTATTGAGCGCCGCGATGCTTTCAAGGTCAAGATGGTTTGTCGGCTGGTCAAACAGCAGCACATTTGCACCCGAGAGCATCATTTTGCTTATCATACAGCGCACCTTTTCACCGCCCGAGAGCACCTTGACGGGCTTGTACACATCGTCGCCCGAGAAAAGCATACGGCCTAAGAAGGTGCGCAGGTAGCTTTCGCGCTTGTCGTCGGAAAACTGGCGCATCCAGTCCATGAGGTCGTAGTCGCAGTTTTCAAAATAGGAGTTGTGATCCTTGGGAAAGTAGGCCTGAGTGGTCGACGCACCCCACTTTACGGTGCCGGAGTCGGGCTCCTCCTCACCCATGAGGATCTTGAACAGCATGGTAACGGCAAGCTCGTTCTTGCCGATGATGGCTATCTTATCCTCCTTGCCGACAATGAAGCTTATATTATTTAAAAGCTTTACGCCGTCAACGGTCTTGCTGACCTCGGTGACGAACAGCCTGTCCTTGCCCGGCTCGCGGTCAGCCTTGAAGCCGACCCAGGGATAGCGCCTGCCGGAGGCCGGCAGCTCCTCGACGGTGAGCTTGTCAAGAAGCTTCCTGCGGCTGGTGGCCTGGCGGGATTTCGACTTGTTTGCCGAAAATCGAGCTATAAAGCCCTGCAGCTCGGCGATCTTCTGTTCGGCCTTCTTGTTCTGATCCTTTATAAGCTTCTGCATCAGCTGACTGGACTCGTACCAGAAGTCATAGTTGCCGACGTACATTTTTATCTTGCCGTAGTCGATATCTACGATGTGTGTGCAGACGTTGTTGAGGAAGTATCGGTCATGCGAAACGACGAGCACCGTGCCCTCGTAATCCATGAGAAAGTCCTCGAGCCAAACGACGCTGGCAAGGTCGAGGTTGTTTGTGGGCTCGTCGAGCAGGATGATATCCGGCGAGCCGAACAGCGCCTGGGCAAGCAGTACCTTGACCTTGAGGCGCGGATCCATATCGCGCATCATTGTTCCGTGGAAATCGGGCGAAACGCCCAGCCCCTGAAGGATGCGGCTTGCGTCGGACTCGGCCTCCCAGCCGCCGAGCTCGGCAAACTCCTCCTCAAGCTCGGCCGCGCGTATGCCGTCGGCGTCGTCAAAATCAGGCTTGTCATAAATCGCGTCCTTTTCCCTGCCGCAGTCGTAAAGGCGCTGATTGCCCATGATAACGGTGTCCATCACCGTATAATCGTCGTACATGTTCTGGTTCTGCTTGAGCACCGACATGCGCTTTTTCGCTGCGATCGTGACGCTGCCCGTCGAGGGCTCGAGCTCGCCCGAGAGAATTTTTATAAACGTCGATTTGCCGGCGCCGTTTGCGCCGATTATGCCGTAGCAGTTGCCGGGCGTAAATTGCAGATCAACGCGCGAAAACAGAACGTTTCCGCCGAAATTTATCGAAAGGTCATTAACTGAAAGCATTTTCTTACCTCTGTTTTTAAAAATCTTATCTATTTTATCATCAATGCCGTGCAATGGCAATAATTAATAGGATTTTTTGCGCTATGCCTGCAAAGGATAACTTCAAGGCGGTGATAAGATGAAAATGATAATTCTGGCGGCCGTGCTGCCGATCGGCCTTGTTCTGGCGACTTCGTTTCTCATAACGCTCGTGCGGGGGGTCATATCGCGCCTGCGCAGGGCGCCGCACGGCGAGGAGAACGACTTGTAAGGCCGCAGCGTCTATGATATAATTTTACCATTGAAAATAAGGGGTGATACGGTGAGCATTACATATGACAAGGGAGTTTTCGCGCTCAGCACCGACAGCACGAGCTACATATTCCGCGTTACGAAGTTTAAACATCTTGAGCATATCCATTACGGCGAGCGCGTCAAGGCTTCCGACGCCGAGGCTTTAAGCGTTAAGCATGATATCCAGCTTGGCAGCAGCGTAATGTATGATACCTCCGATAACTGCTATTGCCTCGATAATCTCTGCCTTGAATGGTCGGGCGTCGGCAGGGGAGACTATCGCCAGACGCCGATCGAGGCAAAAATGCCCGACGGCAGCTTTTCCTCGGACTTTCTGTATGAAGGCCACGAGATAGTTTCCGGCTGCGTTCCCATGCAGAGCCTGCCGACGGCGTATGACGATGAAAACGCCGCCCAGACGCTTATTATCCGCATGCGCGAGAGGGACAGAGCAGTCACACTTGAGCTTTACTACACGGTGTTCCCGGCCTCAAACGTCATATCCCGCCGCTGCGCTATAAAAAATGACTGCGAGGGCGATATCTCCCTGCGCCGGATCATGAGCATGAGTATCGATATGCCCGACCGCGGCTTTTTGATGCACAGCTTTGACGGCGGCTGGATAAAGGAAACGCACAGGCACGTTCGCCCCGTAGAGTACGGTATGTGCGTAAACTCATCGACAACGGGCGCATCGTCAAACAGGCACAATCCGGGCTTTCTGCTGTCTGAAAAGCAAACGAACGAGGACTTCGGCCGCGCCTGGGGCTTTAATCTTGTCTACAGCGGCAATCACTGCGGCGTGGTGGAAAGATCGAATCACGATCTCGTCCGCGTCCAGCTCGGCATAAATCCGCACTGCTTTGACTGGATCGTGCGCCCCGGTGAGAGCTTTGAAACTCCCGAGGCGGTCATGAGCTTTTCCGAGCGCGGCTTCAACGGCCTGAGCGCGAATTTCCACGACTTTGTAAACAATAACATCGTGCGCGGCGCATGGAAAAACGTCGAGCGCCCGGTGCTCATAAACGACTGGGAGGCATGCTTTTTCAAATTTGACCGTGAAAAGCTCCTGAAGCTGGCACGCAGAGCAAAAAGCATCGGCGTCGAGCTTTTCGTCCTTGACGACGGCTGGTTCGGCGCACGCGACAGCGATACGGCGGGGCTGGGCGACTATGATGTCAATCTTAAAAAGCTGCCCGGCGGCCTCGGAGAATTTGCCGACAGCATTGAAAAGCTGGGCATGAAGTTCGGCCTGTGGTT
>CALBGG010000142.1 GCA_937893605.1 uncultured Clostridia bacterium | reverse complement strand
CCCATCTCCGACACGACCATCATGGCCTCTGCCGGTGCTAACTGCAACCACATCGAGCACGTCCGGACCCAGCTGCCATACGCTGTGACCGTCGCGCTGATAAGCTTCGTGAACTTCGTCATCGCGGGCTTTGTCAAGAACGCGTGGATCTGCCTGCCCATCGGCATCGTGATGACCATCGTTGTTCTGTTCATCCTGCGCGCCACCGTCGGCAAGAAGACGGCCGCCGCAAAGCAGTAAAAACGCATAAATGCTGAAAGGGTGCGGACATTATCCGCACCCTTTCAGCTTGTCAAAAAAACTATACTGCTGAGGAAAGACTGCCGCGCAGCAGGGGAGCTCGAGGGGCAGCGAGATTTTTCGTGAAAATTTATTTTCACAAAAAATGTGGCGTTTTTGACACGCTGAGCCGCCCTTGGGGCGGCTTTCTGCTTAATCTATGCCCTTTTCCTCGTTCTGCCTGAAGCAGGACTCGTCGTTTGCCCAGCCCTTATCGACCAGCCAGTAGTGGTACTCAATGTCGTCGGCATTGAGCTCTTCCTCGGTCAGCTCGACGTCGCGGCTGCGCTCGCACTTGAGCCGGCACTCGTAATTGTACAGATCCATGAGCGTGAAGCCCAGCCCCATCTCCTCGGCGATGGGGATCAGCACGTCCTCGACGACAGACTCGCGTATCTCAAGTGAGCCCGGATACATCATCTCGGCCTGATCGACCCTGGCACGAAGCTCGGGGTCATTGTCGTACTGCTGCAAAAATTTAATGACATTAAGATTGAGATTCACGGTCTTCTCCTTTCAGCACAGGCGGAAGCCGGCGGGAATATTATCGTCGAGCATCAGCAGATGCAGCTCCTCCTTGCCATCGTGCTCGTGCACGGCGGAGATGAGCATGCCGCAGGAGTCCTGACCCATCATCTTGCGGTTGGGCAGGTTGAGGATGGCGACGACGGTCTTGCCGACGAGCTGCTCCGGCTCGTAGAATTCGTGGATGCCGGAGAGGATCTGGCGCGGAGTGCCCGTGCCGTCATCAAGCATGAATTTGAGAAGCTTCTTGCTCTTTTTCACGGCCTCGCAGGAGAGCACCTTGCACACGCGCATATCGCACTTTGAAAAATCCTCGATGCTGACGTCGGGCTCTATCGGGTCAAACTGCGGCTTTGCCGGAGCGTTGAGCTTTTCAAGGTCGGCCAGCGCCTTTTCCATGTCAAGACGTGGGAAGAGCGTCTCGCCCTTGCGGACACTTACGTTTGCGGGAAGAGTGCCGAACACGCATGAGCTGTCCCAGCTTACGCTCTTTTCGTCCGCGCCGATCTGCGCGAAGGCCTTCCCGCAGCTTTCGGGGATGAAGGGCCTGAGCATGATGAGGCTTATGCGCAGGCACTCGAGCAGGTTATACAGAACGCTTGCAAGGCGAGCCTTTTTGCTCTCGTCCTTTGCCAGCTGCCAGGGTGCGGTCTCGTCGATGTACTTATTCGCACGCTGGATGAGCTTGAAGACCTCCTCAAGCGCGAGATGCAGCTGAAGCTTATCCATCTGCTGCTCGTACTTTTCGCGGCTCACCTTCGCAAGCTCAATAAGCTCACTGTCAAGCTCGGCTGCTTCGCGATCTTCGGGCAGAGTGCCGCCGAAGTACTTTTCGACCATCGCGGTCGTGCGCGACACGAGGTTGCCCAGGTCGTTTGCAAGGTCGGTGTTTATCGTGGAGATGAGCAGCTCGTTTGAGAAGTTGCCGTCCGAGCCGAAGGGGAAGGTGCGCAGCAGGAAGAACCTCAGCGCGTCCACGCCGAACATATCCGCAAGCTTGTACGGGTCTACGACGTTGCCCTTGGACTTGCTCATCTTGCCGCCGTCGATGACCAGCCAGCCGTGGCCGTAGACCTTCTTGGGCAGGGGCATTTCCATGCTCATGAGCATTGCCGGCCAGATGATCGAGTGGAAGCGGACTATCTCCTTGCCGACGATGTGAACATCCGCCGGCCAGTATTTATCGTAATCGTCGTATTTGTCGTTCATGAAGCCCAGCGCGGTGCAGTAGTTAAACAGCGCATCGACCCAGACATACACGACGTGGCCGGGGTCGAAATCTACGGGGATGCCCCAGCTGAAGCTCGTGCGCGAAACGCACAGATCCTCAAGACCCGGCTTTATGAAGTTGTTTATCATCTCGTTTACGCGGGATGCAGGCTCGAGGAAGGTGCCGCTCTCCAAAAGCTCCTGAACGGGCTTTGCGTATTTGGAAAGGCGGAAGAAATATGCCTCCTCCTCGGCGTAGTGCACCTCGCGGCCGCAATCGGGGCACTTGCCGTCCTTGAGCTGGCTCTCGGTCCAGAAGCTCTCGCAGGGAGTGCAGTACATGCCCTTATACGCGCCCTTGTAGATGTCGCCCTTGTCGTACATCTTCTTGAAGATGCGCTGGACGGCCTTTACATGATAATCGTCGGTCGTGCGTATGAAGCGGTCGTTTGATATGTTCATGAGCTTCCAGAGGTCTGTGATGCCGCCGGGACCTTCGACGATCTTATCGACGAACTCCTTGGGAGAGAGGCCCGCCGCCTCCGCCTTTTCCTCTATCTTCTGGCCGTGCTCGTCGGTGCCGGTCAGAAACATGACGTCATAGCCGCACATTCTCTTATAGCGCGCGATGGCGTCTGTGGCCACGGTGCAGTAGGTGTGGCCGATGTGCAGCTTATCCGAGGGGTAATAGATCGGTGTTGTGATATAGAACTTTCCCTTTTCCATTGTATATCTCTCCTTTAAGATTCTTCCGCCGCCGTGGCCGCCTCCGTCGGTGCGGGCGTTTCCGCGGGCGACGGGGTTGGCGACGGGGTCGGCCACTGTATGTTCTCCGGGTGATAGTGATAGTAGCTGTCAGCTTCCTTTGTGCGGCTTATGAGCTCGCCGTCTTTATCGTAAACGCAGCGGTAGGTCACGGCCTTCGTGCCTATTGCCACGCTCGGATACGTTGTATCATACACCGTCCATGCCGAATAGTCCATCTTAACATAGCTTCCGTCCACGTCGGTGCCCAAGATTTCTATCGTTAGCTGCCGGTTTTCGCATTTTGTTACGATTTTTATCGGAAACTCGCGGTTGTTTTTGAATTTAAACTCCGGACCGCCCCAGCTTACCGTCGCGTCCATGCCCCAGGGGACATATGAAACGGCAAAGCCGTGCTCGTCGCGTGCGACGATCTCTAAATTTGCGTACAGCGCCGCGCAGTAGAGCGTTGAGGAGGTCTGGCATATGCCGCCGCCTATCTCCTGCACGACCTTGCCGCCCGCGTACGCTCCGGCGGATTTGAAGCCCGCCTCGGCCGTGCGCTTTCCGACGACCGTGTTGTAGGAAAACGTCTCGCCCGGATTGAGGATATAGCCGTTTATTTTCTTCGCCGAAAGCTCGACGTTTGTCGCTCTGTTTGAGGTGCTCGAGGCATAGCCCGTTGTCTGCGAGCCGAGCTTATCGGCAAAAAGCATCTTGTCAAGCTGCTCGGTCGTATACTTCGGCTGCGTCACCGTCAGCGGGATCTTCACCGTTTCGCCGTTTTCGGCCTTATCCCAAAGCT
>CALBGG010000141.1 GCA_937893605.1 uncultured Clostridia bacterium | reverse complement strand
CAAAAAAGCCGCCGCGACAGCGCACCACGCAGCATCGGGGCTTTTAAAGCTAAGCCCGGCCGCCGTTGCTGCCGCAAGCACCGCAAGTCCCAGCGGGAAGCACAGGCGCATGGCTTTTTTATGCCACAAGGCGTCGTTTATATCCCCCAGCAGCATCATCAAAAATGCCGCTGCTCCAAGGAGAATCATAGGCTTTTTATCATGTCGGCAGCGGCGGCGTACTCGCGCTCGACATCGGCGCGGTATCCTGCCGCCGTGGAAGCATCTCCGCGGCGCAGAGGCTCCGTTATGCTTTTCATCGCTTCGAAAAGCCCGGTAAGCCCCAGCATTCCCGAGCTGCCCTTGAGCGAATGCGCCGCCTGAAAGCCGAGCTGAGGATCGCCCGCGTCAAGCGCGGACATGAGATGCGCGTAGTTTTCGTCAGCAAGGAACATATCCAAAAGGCTCCGCAGAAGCTCCTCGTCTCCCGCAACGCGCTCTATTGCTCCGGAATAATCATATCCGTGCGCAGCGTAGGCAAATTTTGTTTCAGCCATTTGCACTCTCCTTGTATTCGAATATCTCCGACGGGCGGCCGCCTGTTTTACAGTCGAGCGTTATTCCTACCTCGCCGAGAGAGTGCATGTATTTAAGATATCTGCGCGAGGTTACCGTAGACAGGCCGAGCCCGTCGCTCACCTCGGTAAGCGGCATTTTCTTCCCGGCGTTTTCGCGCATGTAGCTTCTGACCGTCTCCAGCGTTGTTTTGTTTATCTTGCCGGGGTTGGCGACTCCCGGAGCAGACTGCTGATCGGTGTTGTAATTTCTGTGAGGGCAAAGGAGCGTGTCAACCTTATCCTGCGTCCAGACATGGGTGGTTCTGATGAGCTTCATGACCGTATCGAATCTGGCCACGGCCTTTTCAAGCCGTGCGGAGTTGAATGGCTTAAGTATGTAGTCACATATGCCGTAGCACATGGCCGAACGTATGATCCGATAGTCATCGGCCGAGGTTATCATGATTACCTGAATATCGGTATTGAACTCCCTGAGCTGTGCAAGAAACTCAATGCCGTTCATGCCGGGCATGAAATAGTCGAGCACTATAAGATCCGCACCGTCGGGCGCCCGCTTAAGATATTCCAGCGCGTCGTTGCAGCGGCGGTAGTTGCCCTCGAGCTTCAGCTGAGTAAATTTTCCCAGCTGTTTTTCAAGTATTGAGCAGACCATCAGGTCGTCCTCAACGATAATAGTTTTATACACAAAAGCACCTCTATCTGTCTTACAGCCGCAGTGCGGCATTATTTTTCTCCGAGAATTTATAATATTTATTTTACCAACTTTTTTTATCCCGGTCAACAGAAACAGGACAATTAGTTTTTAAATGCTCCGTTTTTCTCCTCTTGCAAGTCTGCGGTTATCGTGATACAATTAGCAAAAATCCTTTGGAGGCCATATCATGACAAACGACGAAAAGATCGATCTGAAAAAGGAAATCAATGAGCAGGACGGATATGAATACAGCGACGAGCTGTTTTATACCGGCGAGGGAGATCTGCTCGACACCGCCGAGGGCAGAGCAAAATTCTGCCGCATAAACGAGACTACGGTATTCAAGAAAAAAGACCCCACGGTCTGGAATAACTACATTTGGGTGTTCAACAATCAGGGCGTTGGCATGACAATAAAGCGTCAGAGCCACGTCGATATGCAGCTTATGGAGTGCATCGACTATGATGCCGACGGTAACCCCATCGGCAAGGCTTATGAGCCGACGTGACGAGATATTAAACAAACGTTCGAGAGTCTCAGTCCAAAGTTCGGGAAAGAATTATAGAAATAAATTTTGTAAGAGAATGAGTTCGGTACTGCACCGGGCTCATTTCTTTTAGCTTCAATGATATCCATTCGTTGCTGCAGCCGTATTTAAGGCGGCGGAGTCAATTAAAAACGCACGGCTTTAAGCGCGCCATAGGCTATCTATAATTTTGTGAATTTAATATTCGAAGCCTTACTTTGATGATATGGACGATATCGCCGAACGCTGGGCGCGTGACCCCGAAACGGGCAAGACCTACACTGTGCCGGGAAATATGACCTATAAGCAGTGGGCGGCAAAGCAAACGGGGCTTGCAAAAAGCGTTAAACCGCTTGAAAAATCTACGAAAAGTGGTATA
>CALBGG010000140.1 GCA_937893605.1 uncultured Clostridia bacterium | reverse complement strand
TCTTATAAAGAGACCATTACGCGCGCAGCGACCGTCGATACCCGCTACGCCCGTCAGACGGGCGGTAAGGGCCAGTTTGCGCATTGTAAGATCACTGTTGAGCCCAACGAGTCCGGCAAGGGCTATGAGTTTATCAACAAGATCACCGGCGGCGCGATCCCCAAGGAGTATATCCCCTGTATCGATCAGGGTATTCAGGGCGCGATGCAGTCGGGCGTGCTCGCCGGCTACCAGGTCGTGGATGTGAAGGTAACGCTTATAGACGGCTCATACCACGAGGTCGACTCGTCGGAAATGGCGTTTAAGATCTGCGGCAGTATGGCGTTCAAGGAAGCCTGCGAGAAGGCAGGCCCCACTCTGCTTGAACCTATTATGAAGGTCGTCGTAACGGCTCCGGATGAATACATGGGCGACGTTATGGGCGATATAAATGCAAGACGCGGACAGATCGTCGGCTCGGACATCAGAAACGGTGCCGCAGTCATAGAGGCGAATGTTCCTCTTGCCTCCATGTTCGGCTATGCGACCGACCTGAGAAGCAAAACTCAGGGACGTGCAACCTATAGCATGGAACCCAGCCATTATGTTGAGCTTCCGAAGAATCTCCAGGAGACTCTTCGCGGCGCACGCAAGGGCTGATAAACCATATAAGCAAGTAGTTTAATCAAATCATTTGTACTAATTTCACGGAGGTTATTATTATGGCAAAGCAGCAATTCGACAGATCCCTGCCCCACGTCAATATCGGCACCATTGGTCACATTGACCATGGCAAGACCACTCTGACCGCAGCTATCACCAAGTACCTGTCCCTGCTCGGCGACGCAGAGTACACCGATTACTCTGCCATCGACAAGGCTCCTGAGGAGAGAGAGCGCGGTATCACCATCAACACCGCCCACGTCGAGTACAAGACCGCACATCGTCATTATGCACACGTTGACTGCCCGGGTCACGCTGACTATATCAAAAACATGATCACCGGCGCAGCTCAGATGGACGGCGCTATCCTCGTTATCGCAGCATCCGACGGTCCCATGGCTCAGACTCGTGAGCACCTCCTGCTCGCCCGCCAGGTTAACGTTCCTTCCGTCCTCGTATTCCTGAACAAGTGCGATCAGGTCGACGACGAAGAGCTCCTCGAGCTCGTCGAGATGGAAGTTCGTGAGCTGCTCGACTTCTACGGCTTCCCCGGAGACGATACCCCCATCATCCGCGGTTCCGCTCTTAATGCACTCGTATGCGAGTCCAAGGATCCCAATGCTCCCGAGTATGCATGCATCAAGGAGCTCATGGATGCAGTCGATACCTGGATCCCCACTCCCGATCGCAAGGCAGACCAGCCGTTCCTTATGCCTATCGAGGACGTATTCACCATTTCCGGCCGCGGCACTGTTACCACCGGCCGTGTAGAGCGTGGCCGCGTCAAGGTTGGCGACAAGGTTCAGATCGTCGGCCTGAAGGACGAGATCACCGAGACCACCGTTACCGGTACCGAGATGTTCCACAAGATCCTCGAGTACGCAGAGGCAGGCGACAATGTAGGTACTCTTCTTCGCGGTATCGCAAAGAAGGACGTAGAGCGTGGTCAGGTTCTGGCAGCTCCCGGCTCCATCAAGCCCCACACCAAGTTCATTGGCCAGGTTTATGTTCTGTCCAAGGACGAAGGCGGCCGTCATACCCCGTTCTTCAACAACTACCGTCCCCAGTTCTATTTCCGCACCACCGACGTTACCGGCGTCATCACCCTTCCCGAAGGCACTGAGATGTGCATGCCCGGCGATAACGTCGACATGAAGGTCGAGCTCATCACCCCGATCGCAATCGAGAAGGGCCTGCGCTTCGCTATCCGTGAGGGTGGCCGCACTGTCGGTTCCGGCGTTGTTATCGAGGTTGAGGAGTAATTTCCAAAACTCACTGAGCTGAAAGCTCATTAAAAAAACAAGCCATGAAGCAAACGCTTCATGGCTTGTTTTTTATCGTATTCCATGCATGAAACCGCTGATATCGGCGGAGTGTATATCAGCTCCGATAACTCTTGTGCCCTTAACGTACAGTGTTGCATAAACCGTGCTGTCGCAGCCATCGTAATTGCCTATCCTATAAGTAAACTGCCTGCATTCAAGACCGGCGTAGGATGCAAAGTCATAGCCCTGACGAGTCTGCATTTCGGCATACTCGCTTAGTGTGCCGTCAAAGGTTTTCGGAAGCAGCACTTTTTGCTCCTCCTCGCTGCCGGGATCCACCTCCCAGCCGTATGAGGCGAGGTATTTTTCGCGTCCCTTGAGCTGCGATACATCGAGCATGTCGCCGGTGCTCAACAGACTGCGCGGGGATGAGCAAAGTACCACTGCGGCGGATAGAATAACGCCGAGCATGAGCAGAAGCGCTACAGCGTGTTTTTTTGTCAGCTTTAAACTTTTCGTAAACATATTCGGATATTAGCCTTTTCCTATTCAAAAAATCAATACTTTATGTTATAATTACCGAGTATTAAATTCTATGCTGAACAGGGTGCTCATATGCCGCTTATGCGACTTGACAAGCTGCTTTCGGAGTGTACTGCACTTTCCCGAAGCTGCCTCAGACAGACAATAAAAAACGGAAACGTCCGCGTTGACGGAATAGTTATAACATCGCCGGAGCATAAGGTTTGCAGCGATACTGCACACGTCGAGCTTGACGGAAACCCCGTTAGCTACGAAAAATTTTGCTACTATATGCTCAATAAACCGGCCGGTATATTGTCTGCAACAGATGACAAAAAGCAGAAGACAGTCATAGATCTCTTCCCGACGGAGCTTAAAAAGAAAAATCTGTTTCCGGTCGGCAGACTGGATAAGGATACTACCGGCCTTCTTATAATAACAAACGACGGTGATTTTGCTCACCGGGTCATTTCACCGAAATCGGAGATTGTTAAAACCTATCACGCCATGACCGAAGGTGCCGTTGACGATGCCGATATTGAGGCTTTTCGGCAGGGAGTAGTGCTCGGCGACGGGACAAAATGCCTGCCGGCTGAGCTTGAGAAACTTCCCGACGGCAGCTGCCTTGTGCGTGTAATGGAGGGAAAATACCATCAGGTAAAGCGCATGCTCGCCTCTCGCGGCAAGCCCGTGACGGCGCTCAAGCGCCTGTCAATAGGCGGCCTTGAGCTGGATAACAGCCTCCTGCCGGGCGAATTTCGGCAATTGACAGAAAATGAATTGTGCAGTGTGAATAAGAAAAAATAACAAAAAATCAGGCCGATATTTGGTGCTTTTATCAAAACAATTATGCGTTTTTTTGAATAACTCACAAAAACAATGTGACTTTCTATTGAAAAACGCACAAAAAAGTATTATCATGTAGAAAGTAATGAATATTATCTATCGTTAAAATACCCATATGCTTCAGGGGAGGTAAATAGACGATGTCCAGCAGAATTTTTCAGAGCGTGATAATGCAGATAAAAGAGGCCACTGACAGATGCATCGGCATCATTGACGATCAGGGCTTTGTGATCACATGCAGCGAGCTGCCGATGATCGGCTCGAGGCTTGACGATTTTTCGAGCATGAATTATGATTTTTCGGAGCCTGTGCAGGTAAGCGGCATGCGGACATATAAGGTGCTCAGCAACAACAGCGGCAAGTTTGACTATGCCGTGTTTGTCGAGGGCTGCGATGATATGGCGCGCGTAACGTGCATGATGGCGGCCGTTGCCTTTAACGAGGCGAAGATGAATTATGAGGAAAAGTATAATAAAGCGGCTTTTCTTAAAAATATCATCTCCGACAATATACTTCCCGGCGATGTTTATGTCAGAACAAAGGAGCTGCACTTTGCTCCGGATGTTCCGCGCGCACTCCTGCTCGTGCGTCAGGTAGAGCGCTCGGATGTCGCCAGCGTAGAAGTGCTCCAGAGTCTTTTCCCGGATAAGCAGCATGATTTTGTTATCAGCATAAACGAAAACGATATCGTTGTTATAAAAGAGCTCCCCGGCGGCGATAACAGCGCCGAAGTAAAAGCTATCGCCGAAAGCATCGAGACTGTTCTGCGCAATGAGCTGCAAATTAAATGCATTATCGGCATCGGAACAACGGCAAGGCACCTGCGCGAGCTTGCGGACCGTTATAAGGAAGCGCAGATCGCGATCGATGTCGGCAGAGTCTTTGATTCCGAGAAAACCATTATCAGCTACGAAAACCTCGGCATCGGCCGTATTATATATCAGCTGCCAACAACATTGTGTGAGATGTTTCTCAATGAGGTGTTCAAGAAAAATCCGCTCGAGACCCTGGATGAGGATACGCTCGAAACGATTAATAAGTTCTTTGAGAATAACCTCAACGTCTCTGAGACCAGTCGTAAGCTGTATGTCCACCGCAACACGCTCGTGTATCGTCTTGAAAAGATAAAGAAGATAACGGGACTGGATCTGCGGGAGTTTGATCACGCCATTGTTTTCAAGGTGGCGATGATGGTCAAACAGTACCTCGACTCGGTCAACAGTAACGGCCGCTGAAATCCGCGGGGAACATTCCCCGAAATCCTCAGGAGGAAAATGACACATGGTTCAGATGAACAATGTAACGATGGTCTACGACAACAGTGATGTTGCCGCGCTCGATAATTTCAGCCTCACTATAAACGAGGGCGAGTTTGCATTTCTTGTCGGCCCGTCTGGCTCCGGCAAAACGACGATCATAAAGCTGCTTACGGGCGAAATAATGGCGTCCGAGGGTGAGGTCATCGTAAACGGCTTTAATATGAATAAGCTCAAGCGCCGCAAGATGCCGCAGATGCGAAGAACCCTCGGCGTCATCTTTCAGGACTTCAGACTTATAGACAAGATGACTGTGTACGATAACGTCGCATTTGCCATGCGTGTTGTCGGGGCGACCAATAAAGATATAAAGAACCGCGTTCCACGCGTTTTGGAGCTTGTCGGCCTTGAAGGACGCGAGAAGCGCCTGCCGGCGGAGCTTTCCGGCGGCGAGCAGCAGCGTGTTGCGATAGCTCGCGCTTTGGTCAACAATCCGACCATGATAATCGCGGACGAGCCGACCGGCAACCTCGACCCCGTGCGCAGCCTTGAGCTTATGCTCCTGCTTGAGAAGATAAACGAGATGGGCACCACGATCCTCGTGGTAACTCATGAAAAGGAATTGGTCAATGCCTTCTCCAAGCGTGTTATCGCAATAGACGGCGGCCATCTTATAAGCGACGGAATGGACGGGTACTACAGTTATGAAGTTGAATAGATACGGATATCTTATAGGCGAGGGCTTTCGCAATATTTTCACCCACGGCTTCATGTCCTTTGCCTCGGTGACGATAATAATCGCCTGCCTTATAGTAATGGGCAGCTTTACGCTCCTCGATATAAACGTTAATCAGATTGTCGAGGATATAGGCAATCAGAATCAGATCCTCGCCTATGTTGATGAGGATATGACGGCACAGGAGGCTACAGCGCAGATACAGACAAAGCTCGAAGCACTCGACAATGTTGC
>CALBGG010000139.1 GCA_937893605.1 uncultured Clostridia bacterium | reverse complement strand
CCGCTACCGCATGCGACGAGTGCGACGCGCTTTACATCCCCACCGACAACACCGCCGCCTCCTGCGCCGAGGCGATAAACAACGTTGCACTGCCCAAGAAGACTCCTATCATCGCAGGTGAGGAAGGCATAGCAAAGGGCTGCGGCATAGCCACTCTGTCCATCGACTACTACGAGCTGGGCGTTACCACCGGCAAGATGGCTGCAAAGATACTCACCGGTGAGAGCGATATCTCCACCATGCCCATCGAGTACTATCAGAACCCCGTCAAGAAGTACAATGCCGATATCTGCGAGCAGCTCGGCATCTCCGTTCCTTCCGATTACACCGCTATCGACTGATAAACAACAACCAAACCGAAATGAGGTCTGAAAAATGACAATGTCCGTATACCTGTCCGCTCTGAGCGTGACTAACCTTATAGGAAGAATGCCGGCCGCGGTCGCACAGGGCATAATATGGGGTCTCATGGCCTTGGGCGTGTTCATAACCTTCCGCCTGCTGGATATCCCCGATATGACCGTTGACGGCTCGTTTGCCACCGGCGGCGCCGTGACGGTAATGCTCCTGCTGGCAGGTATGCCCGCGTGGGCGGCGCTGCTTATAGCGATAGTCGTCGGTGTGCTCACCGGTCTGTGCACAGGCTTTCTGCACACGAAGCTCGGCATCCCGGCTATCCTCGCCGGTATCCTGACGCAGTTTGCGCTGTATTCGATAAACCTGCGCATAATGACCAAGGCCAACCAGACGGCCAGCGTGCAGAAGTTCGGGATGTTCTGGGAAAACGGCAACGGCTTTCTCGTGTCCTCGCTGCACATCACGCAGGCGATCCTCGTCGGACTTGTCGTCGCGGCCGTCATCGTCGCCCTTTCCTACTGGTACTTCGGCACCGAGCAGGGCAGCGCGCTGCGTGCCACCGGCGATAACCCCGCAATGAGCCGTGCACAGGGGATCCATATCGAGACCATGAAGGTCATAGGCCTCGGCATCTCCAACGGCATAGTTGCTCTTGCCGGCGGCCTTATGACGCAGTTTCAGGGCACGGCCGACGTGAGCATGGGCCGCGGCGCAATCGTCATCGGCCTTGCGGCCATAGTCATCGGCGAGATACTGTGCGACGCGATATTCAGCAAGGGCTGCAACTTCGCGGTAAAGCTCAGCTTTATAATCTTCGGCGGCGTTATCTACTATGCTGTCATGGTAGTCATCCTGTGGCTTAAGCTCGACCCGAACGATCTGAAGCTGTTCACCGCCATCATCGTTGCGATATTCCTTGCGATACCGCAGCTCAAGGCACGGTCGAAAAGCTCGTTTGCGCGCTCTAAGAAAAGAGCGCTGAGCGAAAGGAGCGATGCGTAATGCTGGAGATAAAAAACGTTTCAAAGACCTTTAACCCCGGAACCATAAATGAAAAGCACGCACTGACAAACCTCAGCCTCAGCCTCAGCGACGGCGACTTCGTCACCGTCATCGGCGGCAACGGCGCGGGCAAATCGACGCTCTTAAACGCCGTTGCGGGCGTGTGGCCGGTCGATTCCGGCGCTATACTCATCGACGGTGAGGATGTCACCGGCATGCCCGAGTATAAGCGCGCAAAATACATCGGCCGCGTGTTCCAGGATCCCATGATGGGTACCGCGCCCAACATGCAGATCGAGGAAAACCTCGCGCTGGCTCTGCGCCGCGGCAAAAAGCGCGGCCTCAAGTGGGGCGTGACAAACGCCGAGCGTGAGGCATATCGCGAAAAGCTCGCCGCCCTCGGCCTCGGCCTTGAGGATCGGCTCACAGCGAAGGTCGGTCTGCTATCCGGCGGTCAGCGCCAGGCGCTGACGCTGCTCATGGCTTCACTTCAGACCCCGAAGCTGCTGCTTCTGGATGAGCACACCGCCGCCCTCGACCCCGGCACGGCCAAAAAGGTGCTTGAGCTTTCCGATAAGATAATAAGCGACAATAAGCTAACCGCGCTCATGATAACGCACAACATGACCGATGCCATCCGCCACGGCAACCGCCTTATCATGATGGACAGAGGCCGCATCGTCCTCGACATCTCCGGAGAGGAGAAAAGCCGCCTTACAAAGGCAGACCTCCTCGAGCGCTTCGCCGAAAAGGCCGGCGTCCAGGAGGAGACAGACTCCGTCCTGCTGTCGTGAAGCGAATATAAAAATCACCGCCCGTGAGGTCTCCTCACGGGCGGCTTTGTTCTCTGTTCACTGCTGCAGAAGAATTTCTTTGTCAGTCGGGTACGAGGTCACATTGAGCCACATTTTATAATCGTCTATGTTCTTCCACACTGAAGATGAAAGTCTGAATTCATTCAGAAAATATACAAGCTCCAGCTCGCACTGATGGCCATCGGCAACCGTTATCCCCATTGCATCGCCGAGCGACGGATTGATCACATTCGTGAACGGAAATTCGGGATAAAAATATGAATCCACTCCGTGGAGCACAAAGCCGTCGAGCCTTAGGCATTCTGCGTCGCTTCCCTCGTTCTCGAACCGGATGCTCACTACCGCGACCTTGCCCGGCACGGCGTATATACTGTCGGCATAGTCGTCAAAATTAACGCCGTACTTTGCCTCGAAGTCGGCTCGGTCGTATATCTCGAAGTTTTGTACGGCAACGCTGTACCCGGGATAGGCGAAGCCGTTGCGGTCCTTATTTTCGCCAAACTCAACGAGCTCGTTAAGACTGTACTCTTCCCTGGTGTTTTGCGAGTACATTTCCCGAAAATGAGAGTTTAGCGAGTGATATCTTACGCCCCACAGGGCGCATAAAATGACCATACCGCAGATGATAAAAACAAGCTTTTTATTTTTCATCGGCTCGCTCCTTACACAGTCTGCCGCTCTTTAGATAGAATATCTCATCGGCGACTTTACTCATAAACTCGAAGTCGTGGCAGGCGAGTATGATAAGTGCACCGCGAGACTTTTCCTCTTCAAGAATGTTTATAAGCAGCTCGACTGCATCCTCATCCAGCGCATTCGTCGGCTCGTCGAGCACGATGAGCTCCGGCTTTTCCATTATCGCGGCCGCTATGCCAAGGCGCTGCTTCATGCCGAGAGAATATTTTTTGAATTTCCTCTTATCCTTCGGGTCAAGCCCGACTCTCTCAAGCACGTCGCTGATCGCCTTATCGTCGGCTATACGCTTGAGCTCCGCGATGAGCTTCAGATTTTCAAATCCGGTGTACGTATTCAGAAAGTCGGGATTTTCGATTATAAAGCCGAGAGAATCGGGGAAATCCTGATCCTTTCCGATCTCCCTGCCGTCAATGATAACATGCCCGCCGTCTATCTTCATAAGCCCGGTAATTGCACGCATGAGCATTGTCTTGCCTGAACCGTTTGCTCCGTACAGGCCGTAGATGTGGGCGCTTTCAAATTCAAGGCTTATGTCCTTCAATATCTGCGCGCCCTGTATGCTTTTGCAAACATTGTTAAGTGTGATTTTCATTCGTTTCTCCTCAGATGAAGTCCGTTCTTGACATTCTCACAGCTCCGACGGCATAGCAGACAGCTATCACCGCTCCGTTTGATATGAGTGCCTGCCGCAGCGTCAGTCCGTCCGCCAGCAGCGGTGCGATGCGAGAAAACATTGCAAAGCTTCCGATCAGCAGCGGCGAGAAGAAATACAGCGACACAAGAAGCAGGCACATGACGGCTGTGAAGCTGACGGCCGGCCTGACAAACAGCCGCAGAACGGACTGAACGACATTGCATGTCAGCAGCGTAAGCGCCGGCATGAGCATTATGAGAGCCCAGCCGCCGCCTGACAGCGAGGCGAGAGCCGCAGGATCGTTATCGTAAAAGAATATATCCGCAAAATCCGCGCTGACGTGAAGCGTGAGCTCCGCCCCCAATATGGCAGAGAATACTGCGGCGGCAAGATAAAAGACAGCAAGCTGAGCTATGCAGCCGAGCACGAGCGAAATAAATTTTATGCCCCAGAGCCTTTTTCGGCTTTTGCTCCTGACGGTGAACTGACTTCCGAAAACGGAAAAAATATTATCCGTATAATTGACGTTCACGAGCAGAAGCACCGAGCATGCCATGATCCACGTTATGGGGAACGGAAAATATCTGGACGAGATGTCAAAGGGAGCCGCTCCCATGAAAAGAAGAAGGATATATTCTCCGATGCTGCTGCTGCCGAGAGTGCCGCTTTTTTCGAGCATGCTTATGTTGCCGCAGATCGGTATCAGCATTATAACGGCAAGCGCCGTAATTGCAATGAGCGATCTCCGGCTGAAGCTCGTCGCCATGTCGCCCTTGACACAGTTAAATATTTTCATGTTTTTTCTCGCAAATGAACAGCACCGCCATGCTCACAAGCATTATGACCGCCATCTCCGTAAAGATGACGTAAGCGGGGTTGGCCGAATACGGCGCCGCGGAAAACAGTGATATCGGCGAAAGCTCCACCGTGACCTCCGTAAGGCCGGATATGAAGCTTACCGCGAACGTCCAGACAAGATAGAGCACATACGGGAATATCACCACAACGGCCGCGTGCTTGAATATCTGCGCTGCCGCAAGGCAGACAGTTGCCGTGACGCCGCCCCAAAGGAAAATGACTCCGCTCCATATCGCACAGAACAGCCACGGCTGGGTATAATACATCTCCGAAAGGAAATATCCGCTCGTTATCGCCGTGACATGGAGAGTGACATCCGGCAGACAGTCGGGGCACACAAGGGCATTGAGCAGCAGATCCGCCGCAACGGTGATGAAAAGGACAGAGCCTCCGGCAACGAAGTTGGCTGCCGCCTTTGCAAGCAGATAGCTGCTTTTTCCCACGCGGGCAATTATCTGGTTTGAATACCGGCTTTTGTTTTCCGAAAAAAGCGACCATCCGAACGGAAGAGCCGCCAGCAGCGGCCATGTGAATAAAAGCAGCTTATACCCCAGCGTGTAGGCATTAAGGCCTATCCAGTTCACAAACAGGCTCATCCCGTCATAGCCGCCGGGTGAAAGTGCGGGACCGGGAAAACCTTGCATATCTATAAAATTCTGCACTATATCCGCCGCCGCCATAGTCAAACCGATCGCGAGCGAAACGAAAAAGGCCTTGTTGTGAAACGCCTTATACATTTCGGCTCTGATGCAGCTTCTCATATAAGCCTCCTTGCCCATCGTTCGCCGAAAAGCGTTTAAACACCTGAAATTCAAGTGCATATCACCCAACGGCGCATATATTGGTTATAATGTTTCGTCCTGTCTATGTCTATATTAACATATATACATATATTATGCAAGTGTAAAAATCATTTACAGGAAAAACCGCCCGTGAATAGGCCTCACGGGCGGCTTTGCTGCTGATAAAAATATCGGAAGCCCTGCGGCCCGAAAAATACGCGCCGCCTCTCGCTTCGGCGGCCGATAATAGGCTCTTGAGCTTTGCCTGATTTCCGGGAGTATTGCGAATTACGCATTTTAAGGCGCCGATAAGACGGACCGGCCGGCTTCGATGAGCTTACTCGCCCTTTTATACAGAAAAGGGGTCAATCCGGTTACAAAATTGTTTATTAAAGCCTCTTTTCAAATGACGGTGCATTTGGTATAATTCAATGGATAAAGATAATGGGTAAGACCACGAATAAATACAGAGAGGACGATTTAAAATGATTTCCCACGGCAAAGAGATCAAGGTATTCTCCGGCAACTCAAATCACAAGCTCGCAAATCAGATATGCAACCAGCTTTTCAAGAACCTCGGCGACTGCACCTGCTCAAATTTCGCTGACGGCGAGTGCTCGATATCCGTTCACGAGCCGGTGCGCGGCGCCGACGTTTTCATCGTTCAGTCGACCTGCAAGCCCGTTAACGACAACCTTATGGAGCTGCTCGTCATGATCGACGCCATGCGCAGAGCATCCGCAGGCAGAATAACCGCCGTTATCCCGTATTTCGGCTATGCCCGCCAGGACCGCAAGGCAAAAAGCCGCGACCCCATCTCCGCAAAGCTCGTTGCAAACCTCATCACCGCCGCAGGCGCCGACCGCGTCCTGACCATGGATCTCCACGCCGCTCAGATCCAGGGATTTTTCGATATCCCCGTTGACAATCTTTTCGGCGCTCCTCTCTTTGCAAAGCATTACATCGACGTTTTCGGCAAGGATAATGACGATATAATGGTCGTATCTCCCGACGTCGGCAGCACCGCCCGCGCCCGCAACTTCTCCATGAAGCTCGGCTGCAATATGGCCATCGTCGATAAGCGCCGCGAGAAGGCGAATCAGTCCGAGGTCATGAACATCATCGGCAACGTCGAGGGCAAGACCTGCATCCTGCTTGACGATATGGTCGACACCGCAGGCTCTCTTGTCGGCGCGGCAAAGGCTATCTTTGAGATCGGCGGAGCGAAGGAGGTTTACGCATGCGCAAGCCACGGCGTGCTCTCCGGCCCTGCGATCGAGCGTATCGACAACAGCTGCATCAAGGAGCTGCTGCTGCTCGACACCATCCCGTATCCCGAAAATGCACAGCCCTGCGAGAAGATCAAGTACATGTCCGTAGCTCCGGTATTTGCCGAGGCTATCCAGCGCGTTTACGAGGAGATATCCATCTCCAATCTGTTTGAGTAAAAATGTTTTTTTCCAAAGGTGGGGCGGAGTGGATCGTCGCATTCCTCGGAAACCCCGGACTTAAATACAACGGAACAAGGCATAACGCAGGCTTCATGACGGCCGACGCCATGGAAAGAAAGCTTGGCGTCACCATAAACAAAATGCGCTTCAAGGCGCTTACGCAGACGGTCGATATCGACTCGCACAAGGTGCTGCTGATGAAGCCGCAGACCTATATGAACCTGTCCGGCGACGCGATAGCTCAGGCGGCGAGGTTTTATAAGGTGCCTCCCGAGCGCATCATAGTCGTGTCCGACGAAACGGCTCTGCCGATAGGCAAGATACGCATACGCCGCGGCGGCTCCGCCGGGGGACATAACGGGCTTAAAAGCATTATAGCTCAGCTCGGAACGGACCGGTTTCCGCGCATCCGTCTGGGCGTCGGCGCTCCGCCGCACCCGGATTATGACATGGCCGACTGGGTGCTTGCAGCATTCAAGGGACAGGATGCGGCGGACATGGAAGCCGCTGCAAAAAAAGCCGCCGACGCCGTCGAGTGCTATATAACAGAGGGCGCGGACAAGGCGATGAACAAATTCAACACAAGGGGCTAATAAATCATCCCCTATGCGATGACGGCATGGGGCTCGGGCACTTTGCCGTCATTTAATTAAATGAAAGTCAGAAAGGACGGACGACATGAAGAAAAGCTGCATAGCAATGCTCCTTGCAGGAGGCCAGGGCTCCAGGCTTTACGCATTGACCCAGGACGTGGCTAAGCCCAACATGCCCTTCGGCGGGAAATACCGCATAATAGACTTCCCTCTGTCAAACTGCGCAAATTCGGGTATAGACACGGTGGGCGTGCTCACGCAGTACCGTCCGCTGCAGCTCAACAGCTACATAGGAGGCGGCCAGCCCTGGGATCTCGATTCCACCGACGGCGGAGTGTTCATTCTTCCGCCGTACCAGACAGCGGGGGAGACAGGCTCCTGGTTCTCCGGAACAGCAAACGCCATTTATCAGAATATCGGCTTTATCGAGATGTACGATCCCGATAATGTGCTCATCCTTTCGGGCGACCATATCTATAAAATGGACTACTCGAAAATGCTGCGCGAGCACATCGAAAAGGAGGCGGCCTGCACGATAGCCGTTTTGCAGGTCTCCATGGAGGAGGCCACGCGCTTCGGCATCATGAACCTCGGCGCCGACGGCTATGTCGAGCAGTTTGAGGAAAAGCCCAAAAAGCCCAAGAGCGATCTTGCCTCCATGGGCATATACATATTTAATTGGAAAAAGCTCCGCAAGTACCTGATCGAGGATGAGAATGACCCGACTTCGAGCAAGGACTTCGGCAAGAATATAATCCCCAACATGCTGAGAGCCGGCGAAAAGCTCTGGCCGTATCGCTTTGACGGCTACTGGCGCGACGTCGGCACGATAACGAGCCTGTGGGATGCGAACATGGACATGCTGTCCACAACGCTTATAAATCTCTATGATCCGAGCTGGCCGATACGCTCGAGAAGTGTGGCGCAGCCGCCGCACTATGTCGGCTCCGACGCAACTGTCGTACACTCGATCGTCACCGAGGGCTGCGAGATAGAGGGACATGTTGAAAACTCCGTTCTCTCGTCGTCGGCGGTCGTCGAAAAGGGCGCAAGGGTGCTCTATTCGGTGCTCATGCCCGGCGCCAAGGTAGAGGCCGGAGCAACGGTGGAATACGCCATCATCGGAGAGCAGACGGTAATACACGGCGGCGCGCATGTCGGCGCTCCGCCCGACGGAAGCAACAGCTGGGGCGTTGCGACATGCGGCCCGAGAATAGACATAAGAGAAAACGCCTGCGTCAAGCCCGGCGCAATGATATACAAAAGCGAGGAGGTCTGAAAATGAGTGATTTTCACGGAATAATCTTTGCTTACGGCGCGGTTCCCGAGCTGGGTGAGCTTGTTCGCCACCGCACGGCATCCTCACTTCCGTTCTGCGGAAGATACAGACTGATAGACTTTGCGCTGTCGTCTTTCATGAACGCGGGCATACACGATGTCGGCGTTATCATGCGCCGCGACTATCAGTCGCTATTGGACCATCTTGCCAGCGGCAAAGACTGGGATATGGGGCGCAGAATAGGCGGACTTCGCATGCTGCCGCCGTTCGGCCTGCCGGAGTATCACCAGGGTGATTATAACGGTACGATAGAGGCACTTAACGCCGTGTCGACCTATATAAACGATATAAGCGCAAAATACATAGTTATGATGCACGGAAACACTGCGGCAAATATCGACCTGCGGGAAGCTATATGCGAGCATCTCGCCTCCGGCGCGGAGATAACTGCGATCTGCACCGACCAAACGCCCGACTACAGACACCATCGCTACATCGTCGATCCCGACGGCTTTGCGCGCCGGATGATCTTCAATCAGACTGCGGCGGGAGAGGGCGCGGCGTCGCTCGAAGCGTATATAATATCAAAGCAGCTGCTGCTTGACATGATGAGCTCCTGCGCTGCGGCAAACCGCTACCATTTTCACCGTGACGCGATAGCGGATTATCTCGCAAGCGGCGGAAGGGTGAACGTCTATTTCCACCGCGGCTACGGCAGGCGCATTATGAGCACCGAGGCGTTCTTCGATGCCAATATGGATATGCTCTCGGCGGCAAACCGCACGGAGCTGTTTCCGGCGGATCGCCCCGTGCGCACGAAAACGCACGAGGATGTCAGCACATATTACGCCGAGAGCTCGGGCGCGCATAACTGCCTTGTCGCCGACGGCTGCATAATAGAGGGCGAGATAGAAAACTGCATCATATCGTCCGATGTTCGCATACGCAATGGCGCGAAGCTTTCCGGCTGCGTCATCATGCGCGGAACGGAGGTCGGAGAGGGCGTCATAATGAAAAACGTCATTGCCGACAAGCAGTCGAGAGTGTCATCCTTTCAAACCATCATGGGCAGCGAGAAGCTGCCGGTAGTGCTCCCGAAGGGCACAAAGATCTAAGGAGTTAAGCTAAACTATGTTCACAAGCCAGATCTCACGCGACGAGGTGCGCAGCGCAATAGAGGATAAGCTCTGCGCGCACTTCGCCGTTACAGCACAAACCGCGACCGACGATCAGGTGTTTCAGGCAAGCGCCATCGTCATCCGCGAGATAATGAGCAGACTGCTCGCCGTCGAGGAGGCAAGATGCCCCGACCGCGAGGTGCACTATCTGTCCATGGAATTCCTCATGGGGCGCAGCCTAATGAAAAACGCATTCAACCTCGGCATAGCCGACGCACTCACGGGAGCTCTGACCGATCTCGGCCGCAATGCCTCGGATATATTTGAGGCGGAAAACGACGCCGGTCTCGGCAACGGCGGCCTGGGCAGACTTGCCGCGTGCTATATGGACTCGCTGGCAACACTCGGCATACCCGCAACGGGCTATTCGCTGTGCTATGAGCTCGGCATCTTCCGTCAGAAGATAGTTGACGGCAAGCAGACCGAGGTCGCCGACGACTGGCGCAGCGCGGCCGAAAGCTGGCTGGTTGCGCACAACGACGAGGCTGTCGAGGTGCGCTTCGGCGGAACGATATCTCCGCGCTGGGACAGCTTCGGAAGATACCATGCCGAGCACACCGGATATCAGACCGTCACTGCCGTTCCGCGCGACATGCTCATCGCCGGCTACGGCGGCAACGAGGTCAACATCCTCCGCCTGTGGGACGCAAGGAGCACGAGCGCGCTGGATATGTACCTCTTCTCCGAGGGCGAGTATGTAAAAAGTCTTGAGCAGCGTACTATGAGCGAGGTCATAACGAAGGTGCTGTACCCGGCCGACGATCACATAGAGGGCAAGACGCTGCGCCTTAAGCAGCAGTATTTCTTCCTCTCGGCGACGGCGCAGTCGATCATAAAGACCCACATGCGGCGCTTTAACGACATAAGAAGCTTTTCAAAGCATCACGCCATACAGATAAACGACACGCACCCGGCTCTCGTTATCCCCGAGCTCATGCGCATCATGATGGATGAGTACGGCCTCGGCTGGGACGAGGCCTGGCAGCAGGTGAGCGGTTCTGTCGCTTATACGAACCATACCGTCATGAGCGAGGCACTGGAAAAATGGCCGCAGGATCTCGTGCAGACGCTCCTGCCGCGAGTATGGGAGATACTTTGCGAGATAAACCGCCGCTGGTGCGAGTATCTGGTATCAAACTTCGGCAACAGCGAAAAGGTCGGCAAAAACCTCATCATCCGCGACGGACAGGTGCACATGGCAAACCTCTGCCTTGCGGCCTGCTATAAGATAAACGGCGTTTCCGGCCTGCACGGGGAGATACTGAAAAAAGACCTCTTTAAGGATATCTGCCAGCTCCGCCCTGAGAGATTCACCTACGTCACAAACGGCATCGACCATCGCCGCTGGCTCGCCCAGGCAAATCCGCGTCTGCACGGTCTCGTGAGCGAGCTTTTGGAGGGCGATGAGTACCTCACCGAGCCCGAGAAGCTCATCGGACTTTTGGATTACGCCGGAAGAAGCGAGGTGCAGCACCGCGTAAACGAGATAAAGCGCCTCAATAAATACGATTTTGCGAGATTTTTGTCCAAAAACGACGGTTTTGCCCTTGACCCCGACGCGATACTCGACGTTCAGGTAAAGCGCCTGCACGAGTATAAGCGCCAGCTTCTGTGCGCGATGCTCATAACGCGCCTGCAAATGCAGATACATGAAGACCCCAACGCCGAATTCACGCCGCGCAGCTTCGTGTTCGGCGCCAAGGCCGCCGCAGGATACCACACCGCAAAGCGTATCATCGAGCTCATCTGTTCGCTGGCTGAAGATATAGACCGCGATCCGCTGTGCAAGGGAAAGCTCCAGGTCTGCTTCACGGAAAACTACCGTGTATCTACGGCCGAAGCGCTCATGCCTGCAGCGCAGGTTTCCGAGCAGATATCCACAGCCGGCAAGGAGGCCTCCGGCACTGGCAACATGAAGCTCATGCTCAACGGAGCCGTCACCATCGGCACGCTCGACGGCGCGAACGTCGAGATGTACGAGCGCCTCGGCGATAAGAACATGTTCCTGTTCGGCCTGAAGGCCGATGAGGTCACCGCACTCAAGGCCTCGGGCTATGATCCGCAGCGCTATGCGCGCGAGGATGCCGAGCTCGGCGCGGTGCTCGACAGGATAAGCCGCGGCTTTGCCGACGGCAAGAGCTACTCCGACCTCGTGTCGGGACTGCTGTATAACGGCGACCCGTATATGCTCTGCGCCGACTACCGCGATTACGTCAATACACACGACAGAATGTACTCGGTAATATCCGACCCGGCAGAGCGTGCGAGACTGTCTATCACAAACACTGCCGAGGCCGGCATATTCGCCGCCGACCGCGCGATAAAAGAGTATGCGGAGGGCATATGGGGAATAAGACTGTAGTAGTTATCGGCGCCGTTAATATGGACATATGCGGCCGCCCGGATAAAGCGCCGCGCATGAACGATTCAAATCCCGGGACGGTTTCCTTCAGTCCCGGCGGCGTGGGCAGGAACATTGCGCACAATCTCTGCCTGCTGGGGCTTGACGTAAAATTTATCGCCGCCACAGGTGACGATGTTTACGGCGACAGCGTGTATGAAAGCTGCGTAAAGCTCGGCATGGATATGCATTTGAGCCGACGCATGAGCGGAGGCAGAACATCGAGCTATCTCTACGTCACCGACGAAAACGGCGATATGCTCATCGGCGTGAGCGATACGGACATATCAGCGAGCATAACGCCTGAGTATCTCAAGGCGCATATAAAAGAGATAAACGCGGCCGATGCCGTCGTCATCGATGCAAATCTCACGCGCGAAACCGTCGCGTGGATAGCTGAAAACGTCACAGCGCCCCTGTACGCAGATCCCGTGTCCGCCGCCAAGGCGGAGCGCCTCAGACCGGCTCTTTCAAAGCTCACCGCTTTCAAGCCCAACGAGTTCGAGGCAAAGAGCATGACGAACGAAACGACCTCTCTGTTTGCGGCGGAGGCTCTGCTGCGCGAGGGCGTTAAGAAGGTCTTTGTATCCCTCGGCGCCGACGGCATCGTCGCGGCGGAGGGCAGCGAGATAATAAAGCTTCCCTGCGAAACGACCGAGATCGTAAACTGCACCGGCTGCGGCGACGCGGCCACGGCTGCGATAATCTGGGCCGGAGTCAACGGCCTGGGTATAGTCGAAAGCGCTTCGGCCGCCATGAAGGCTGCCGCAATGTGCGCCGCCTGCGCCGAAACGATAAACCCCGAGCTCTGCCCGGAGCTTATAAGCTGAAAAAATTCTGCACTGATACAGTGCGGAATTTTTTTATGTAAACCACACGATGCGGCAGACTTTGCGGGGCAAACAGTGTAAGTTTTCTATATACTCTACGGTGTATAGGAGGTACACTTATGCAAGCGACAAAGCTGCGCCCCGGAACGCGGCGGGGCGGCGTGATCTGGCTGCCGGTGGATGAGCTTGAGCCCAGCCCCGTGCAGCCGCGAAAAAACTTTCCCGACGGGGAGCTTCAGGAGCTCTCCGAGAGCATAGCCCAGTACGGCGTTTTAAATCCACTGACAGTGAGATTGCGTGACAGCAGGTATGAGCTCGTCGCCGGCGAGCGTCGGCTGAGAGCGGCGCGCCTTGCCGGACTGTGCGACGTGCCGTGCATCCTGCTCGACGTGAGCCTTGAGGATGCGAGCCTCATCGCGCTTGTTGAAAATCTTCAGAGGCGCGATCTCGATTTCATCGAGGAAGCAAACGGCCTGAGCCAGCTCATAAAGCTTTTCGGCATGAGCCAGGAGGAGGCCGCACGAAGGATCGGCAAATCGCAGTCGGCGGTTGCAAACAAGCTGAGGCTTTTGAAGCTTCCGGAGGATGTGCTCGCCTCGCTGCGCGCGAGCGGCCTCACCGAGCGCCACGGACGCGCTCTGCTGCGCCTTGCCGACGATAACGCCCAACGCATGGCGCTGGAATACATGATCGAGCACGATCTCAACGTCGCAGCCGCCGACGCGTATATCGAGTCGCTCCTGCGCGAGCCCGAGGAGAAGCCCGACCCGAAGAGAACGTTTATCATGAAGGATGTGCGCGTTTTCGTGAACACCATCCTGCACGGGCTCGACCTCATGAAGCAGGGCGGCATCGCCGCCGGAATGAAGCGCGAGGAGACCGACAGCGAGCTGATACTTACCATTTCAATACCCAAAAGCAAATCCGAATAGGACATGAATATACCGTCGTAGAATGTACACGACGGTATTTTAAATGTTGGAGGCGCTGAAATGATAAGTTATTTTTCCGAGCTGAGATACAAAGAGGTAATCGACGTACACACCGGCAGACGCCTCGGCTATGTGTGCGACGCGGAGCTTGACGAAACCGAGGGGCGGCTCATCTCGCTCATAACGCCGGGAAAAGCGAAATTTTTCGGACTTTTCGGCAGGGAGGACGACTATATCCTGCCGTGGAAATGCATCGTGCGCATCGGGGGAGACATCATTCTCGTCGAGACTGCGGACGATCAGCCGCGACGGCGCAGAAAAAAAGAAAAAATTTTTGACAAAATGGCAAAAAACTATTGAAAACCCGATGGAATTTTGATATTATATCAAGGCATTTCGCACGGGCACGGACTTTTCCGCATGTGACTACGGTTTGCGGGAAGGGAAGATGCGCCCGGAGGAAAAACAAATCAGGAGGAAAAACAAATGTCAGTAGTATCAATGAAGCAGCTGCTGGAAGCCGGTGTCCACTTCGGTCATCAGACCCGCCGCTGGAACCCCAAGATGGCCGAATACATCTACATGGAGCGTAACGGCATCTACATCATAGACCTTCAGAAGACCGTCAAAAAGCTCGAAGAGGCTTACAACTTCGTTCGTGATGTTGCAGCAAACGGTCAGAGCATCCTGTTCGTCGGCACCAAGAAGCAGGCGGCGGAGGCAGTCAAGGAAGAGGCTTCCCGCGTAGGTATGTACTATGTCAACGCACGTTGGCTCGGCGGCATGCTCACTAACTTCAAGACCATGCGCACCCGTATCGACCGTCTTGCTCAGCTCAAGAAGATGCAGGAGGACGGCACTTTCGATATGCTTCCCAAGAAGGAAGTTATGAAGCACATGGGTGAGATGGAAAAGCTCGAGAAGTACCTCGGCGGCGTCAAGGAAATGAAGAAGCTTCCCGGCGCAATGTTCGTCGTTGACCCCCGCAAGGAGCACAACGCCATCGCAGAGGCCCGCAAGCTGCACATCCCCATCGTTGCAATAGTCGACACCAACTGCGACCCCGATGAGGTCGATTACGTTATCCCCGCAAACGATGACGCTATCCGTGCCATCCGTCTGATCGCCTCCACCATGGCAAACGCCGTCCAGGAAGGCCGTCAGGGCGCCGACGCTGAGGTCGAGGAGACCCTGGCAGAGGCAGAGGCCGAGAAGGTCGAAGAGGAATAATTAATAGGGGAGCACACATCCTGCTCCCTTTCTTAAATACTGTAGGAGGAAAAAGTAATGGCATTTACAGCACAGGACGTAAAAACTCTCCGTGAGATGACCGGCGTCGGCATGATGGACTGCAAAAAGGCACTGTCCGAGTGCGACGGCGATATGGACAAGGCCGTTGAGTACCTTCGTGAGAAGGGTCTTGCAAAGGCAGCAAAGAAGGCCGGCCGCATAGCTGCGGAAGGCATGGCATATGCATCCGTTTGCCCCGAGTGCGGCGTCGGCGCAGTCGTTGAAGTAAACTGCGAGACCGACTTCTGCGCTAAGAGCGATCCGTTTGTTTCTTTCGTTAAGGATATCTGCAAGGTAGTTCTGAAGGACAACCCCGCTGACGTTGACGCACTCATGCAGTGCAAGTACCCCGGCAGCGAGCTGACCGTTGCAGAGATCATGCCCGAGAAGGTCATGTCTATCGGCGAGAATCTTCAGATCCGCCGTTTCGCACGCTTTGGTGAGAACACATCCGTCGCTTACGTTCACGCAGGCGGCAAGATCGGCGTTCTCGTAAACCTCGCTGTCGAGGGCGGCATTGACGCCACCGAGGTCGGCAAGAATATCGCAATGCAGATCGCGGCGCTCAATCCCCGCTTCTGGGATAAGACTCAGGTCACTGAGGATGTCCTTGCGGAGGAGAAGAAGGTCGCTCTCGCACTTATGGAAAACGACCCGAAGATGGCCTCCAAGCCCGCACAGGTCAAGGAAAAGATCGTCATGGGCAAGCTGAACAAGTACTATGAAGAAAACTGCCTCATGCAGATGGAGTTCGTTCGCGGCGACCTGTTCCAGGGCAGCGTTGAGAAGTACATTGCCGATGCGGCAAAGAAGCTCGGCGGCAGCATCAAGTTTGTCGACGCAGTTCGCTTCCAGACCGGCGAAGGAATCGAGAAGAAGGAAGAGGACTTCGCGGCAGAGGTCGCAGCCCAGATGAACATGGGCAAGAAGTAATTCCCGAATTGCGCAAATTAAAATCCGGAAGTCATTGACTTCCGGATTTTTTATTTTTATCAGTCAAGTCTCACGAGACCGCCGGGCGCTTTGCAGCGTTCGGCAAGGTCAATATAGGTCTGCTTGCTGCGCTCCCAAGCGTAAATATCCTTATCCTCAAGCTCACGCAGCACTTTTGCCGGTGCTCCGCCGACGACCACTCGCGGCGGGATGGACTGATGCTTTTTAACAACCGCGCCCTCGGCCACAACGGCGTATTCGCCGATGTCCGCAAACAGGCTTATTATAGCGCCCATGCCGATGTTTGCTCCGTCGCGGATATGATTTCCGTGGATTATTGCGCCGTGACCTATGGTCACGCGCTTTCCGATGTGGCAGCCGTCGGTCTTGGCGTCCGGTCCGCCGACATGGATAAGACAAAGATCCTCGACGGCGCTCTCGTCACCTATCCATATCGGGCGCTCGTCGCCGCGGATAACGGCACCGGGACCTATATAGCACCGCGCTCCGATGGTCACATCACCGATAATGACGGCCGAGTCGCTTATATATGTGCTTGCGTCGATCTGCGGGCGCTTGCCTTCAAATTCATATATCATGTTAAAGCTCCTCTTTTTGCTTTCGTACATAGGTGCCCGGAATGCCGAGCGCCTTGCGGTATTTTGCAACGGTGCGCCGCGATATTGCAAAGCCCTTTTTACCCAAAAGAACACTCAGCTGTGCGTCCGACAGGGGTGCGGACTTATCCTCTCCGGCGATAACCTCGCGGAGATATTTCCTCGCGGCGTCTGTTGAGTGTTTGCCACTGCCGCTCTCTATTTTTGCCGTGAAAAACAGCTTCGCAGGGATAACACCACGGCTGCACTGAATGTATTTACCCTTTACGGCTCGACTTACGGTAGATATGCTCAGTCCAGTTGAGTCGGCGATGTCGGCGAGCGTCATGGGCTTCAAGCTGTCCGAAGTGCCGCTGAAAAACGCGCTCTGCGTTTCGGCAAGCTTTTCAAAGCAGCTGAGCAGCGTCTTTTCGCAGCGGCAGACATTCCGATAAAGCCTGCCTGCGGCGGATAGACGTTCCTCAATATAGCCGAGAACTGCGGGATCGTCCGTTGAATTCCTTAGTTCGCTGCAAAATGAGCTTATCTTAAGGTGCGGACTGAACGGGCGGCAGAGCGAAACGCTCAGCCCCTCGGCGGTATGTTCTATACTCAGGTCGGGATAAACATACAGGCTGTCATCGCCCCTGTCGCCCTCCAGCGCCGAGGAAGGGTAGGGGTAGAGCCGCTTTATGTGTTTTTCCGCGCTTCTGACCGAGCTTTCTGTAACGCCCAAGGCCTTTGCTATGGCTGAGTAGTGTCCGCGTGAGAGCTCCTCGAGATAACTTTCGACTATCCTGCGGGCAATGCGGTCGTCAGCGGCGAGCTGTGCGGCAAGGCAGCTGCGCACATCCTCGGCACAGATGCCGGCAGGATGAAGCGTACGCATTACCGCGACGCAACGAGTGATCTTTTCCTCGTCAACGCCGATCTTTTTTGCAATCATTCCCCAGTCCTCGGAGAGAAAGCCTCGGCTGTCGACGCAGCCAATGAGATAACGGTAGAGCTTTTCTGTCTCTCGGTCGGCATCGGAGCTTAAGATCTGACTCAGAAGATATGATCTAACATCCGATGCCTCGCTGCGGTCGGCAATTTGACCTTCAGGGGTGTCGTCGTCATCGGCGGCGGAAAAGCTCTCTCCGCGCCGCTGAGAGAAGGAATCGAGCCATTCAACCTTGGCTGAAAGCTCGCTGCTCTTGAATGCCTGCGCGAGCTCGTCTATATCGATCGCGGGATTTTCCATGGCCTGCTCGGTCAGAAAGCTGCCCAGCTCGATCGTATTCATCTGCACCATTTCCAGCAGTTGTATCGTAGCAGGGGCGATGGTCTGTTTAATTGTGACCTTGTTGCTAAGCTTCATGACTTTACAAAACGCGAGGATAAATACCTCAAAAGACCGGTTAATTGAATTGGTTTACATTTTGACGATTTGAAACACTTTTCTCACTTCTAATGATACTATCAAAACAACTGAACAAAATCAAGCCCTAAAATATAAACTTACACGTGCTAAAAATATGAATGTGTATCGTAACGATACATATTGCATCATACGAGCTGACCAAGGATGATACACTTTTAACAATTTGACACACAATGCACTTAGTGATACAATAAACCACGTAGGCGTTAAAAGATTAATTTTTGTATATCGCAAAAATTTTGCGAGGAGGAAAGGCGGTGTGAGTATGGATTTTTTGAACCGCGGAAAAGAGTATATGAGCATGCTTGAAAGCTCAAGGTATATGTGCGAACAAAACGGACTTGACTCGCATACATGGGCTTTGCCCGAAGTCACCGAAGGGGACAGGGAACGGTGCAAAAAACATGTCACGGGTCATGTTCACCTCATGAGAAAAAGCACTCCGGAATACTATCAGGCAACTGCCGATACGCTGGCAGCAAATAACGCTGTTTTGCTGTATTTGTATGAAAATTTGGATATTTTCGGCCGTTACGGCGATAAAAAGCTCAAGGATGAGCTTTCTGCCAAGAATATTAAGCTCGGCGGTAATCTCGGTGAAAACTGTGCGGGAACTAACGCTGCGGTAATGGCAGCAAGAAGTCCCGAAAGCGCGTGGGTTGTCGGAGACGAACACTATCTTGATGCACTCAAGCCATATGTCACTTTTGCTTTCAGAATCAAGGGTAAATATGGCAGGAACGGCTTTATTATGATAATCACCTATAAGGAAAATTTTGATGAGCGCATATACAATCTCTTCAAGCTCCTTGAATCGACCGAGACCATTATAACCACCGGCCACGTTACGAAGGACGTCATAATGCGCGATATTATGCAGCGCAATGAGTATAGCCGCAGCAGTACGAACGACATCGTTATTATGGTCGATAACAGCTGCTCGATAACCTTTGCAAACGACATATTTTATGATTTTTACAACTATCACCCGAAGGAGACTATAAACAGTTTCTTGAGCGATATCTGCCCGGAGATGGTGTCTCTCGTGTCGAAGATCGCTGAGGGCAAAAAGGTGGTCGGCAAGCCGTTGGAGCTTGTTCGGGGAAGCGGATTACGCGAGCAGTATTTTGCGGATTGCAGTCCGATAAATGCGAATTCACGTCAATTCGGAACCCTTATTACCATATATAAAGGCAAAACAAAAAAAGAGGAAAAGCCTGCTAACGGCAACTTCGCACGCTACACCTTTGACGATCTTATCGGCGTTTCGGATAATTTTGTGCAGCTCAAGCGTTTTTCCGAGCAGATATCAACTACCTCAAGTCCAATACTAATTCAGGGCGAATCGGGAACCGGAAAGGAGCTTTTTGCGAACGCTATACACTGTACGAGCCAGCGAAAGGATAAGCCATTTGTTGCCGTAAACTGTGCTGCCATACCGCGGGAACTCATCGGAAGCGAGCTTTTCGGTTATGTAGGAGGCTCATTCACGGGTGCCAATCGAACCGGAGCAAAGGGCAAGTTTGAGCTTGCCGACGGCGGCACGCTGTTTCTCGACGAGATAGGCGAAATGCCCGTTGAAATGCAGAGCGTTCTGCTGCGCGCACTGGAGGAAAACTGCATCACCCGCATCGGTGCCACAAAACCGATAAGCGTTGATGTGCGAATAATTACAGCTACAAACAAAGACCTCACAAAATGCATCGCCGACGGAACGTTCAGAGCCGATCTGTACTATCGTTTGAATGTAATAAACCTCACCATGATACCGCTCAGGCGACGCAGGGAGGACATAAAGGAGCTTGCAGAGTACTTCCTTGAGCGCTTTGCGTTTGAAAACGGGAAGAACATTCGCGGAATAAGCGCCGCGGCGACCATCGCCATGGCTGAGTACAGCTGGCCTGGCAATGTGCGCGAGCTGCGTAACTGCATGGAATACAGTGCCATCGTATGCAGCGGAGCCAATATTGAGCTTGAGGATCTGCCGCAGGGCATAAGCAAGCTCAAACCCGCCGCGCAGGAGACCGCCTCCGAGTCCGAGGGAACGGAGCTCCGCATGATCAGCGATTTCTTCACAAAGCAGCGCCTTGAAATGGCAAAAAAACTCATGGTAGAATTTAAGGGCAACAAATCTAAGGTTGCGCAGGAGCTGGGAGTCTCACGCTCGACACTGTATAGGATACTCAATGCCGCAAAAGACCTTAATGATAACAAATAACAGGAGCAAATAATAGTCAGCAAGAGCCAACTGCCTGCCGAGAGCAGACTGTTGGCTCTTTTTGGATTGATACATGTTTTGAAAAGTGTAATGACGGACAGAATTATAAAATAAAATAATTTTTTAACAGACTTGGCACGGCGTTTGCATTAAATAAGGGTGTCACAAAAAATAACCGGCACAATCAGTTCCCCGGCCGGGATAATCGATGCTGAGCTCCGGTTATCAATTGAGGAGGTTATCATGAAAAGACTTTACACGCCTTTTAAGGTCAACAAGCTTGAGCTTAAAAACAGGGTGATCATGTCGCCTATGAGCATAGGACACACTGTCGACGGCTTCATAATGGATGATGTTGTGGAATTTTACAGACGCCGCGCATTGGGAGGAGTGGGGCTGATCATCTTTGCAAATATGCAGTGGGACAAGGTTCGTTATAATCCCAACCACGGCGCAATGCTCACCGATGAAAAATATATCCCTTCGCTCAAGAAGCTTACAGATGTCATTCACGTGAGTGGCAGCAAGGTTTTTGCGCAGCTTATGCATCGCGGCAGATGCGCAAGCCGTGCCAGCATTCAAGGCGAGCAGGCTGTTGCTCCGTCCCCCATACCCGGCAGATTCACTCACTTTGAGATGCCTAAGGAGCTCACCGTTGAGGAAATCAAGGAATTCGTGCAGTGGCAGGCAGACGCCGCAGTTATTGCCAAGAAGGCCGGATTTGACGGTATTGAGATCGAGACCAACTCAGGCTATCTGTACGGCCAGTTTTTCTCTCCGCTTACAAACCACCGCACCGACGAGTATGGCGGATCGCTTGAGAACCGCTGCCGCTTCATGGTCGAGACTCTCGAGGGTATGCGTGCGGCGGTCGGCCCCGACTATCCCATTTCTTTGCGCGTAAGCGGCAGTGACTTCATGGACGGCGGCTGCAACGGCGACGATATCGCAGAGATTTGCGAGCTGCTGGACAAAACCGGCTATGTCGACGGCTTCTCTATCACTGCGGGCTGGCATGAATCGGCTGTTCCCCTAATCACCATGGAAGTTCCCCACGGCGCATGGGCATATCTCGGCCGCCAGATCAAAGCGCGCGTCAAGGCTCCCGTCGCACAGGGCATGCGTATGAACATAGAAAAGGCAGAGGAGCTCGTCGATCGCGGCGATTTCGACGCAATCGTAATGGGGCGCCCCTTCCTGGCTGACCCCGACGTCGTCAACAAGGCGATAGCAGGCAAGGCTTCAGATATCCGCCCCTGCGTCGGCTGCAACGCCAAATGCCTGGACATGGCAATGATCAGCAAGCCCATCGGATGCATCGGGAACTACGAGTGCAACCGTGAGGAGGAGCTGGAGGATGAAAACGGCCTAATGCCTACAGAGAAGAAGAGTGAGCATCTCGAGAAAATCCTCGTCATCGGTGCAGGCCCTGCCGGTATGGAGTTTGCCCGTGTCGCAGCTCTGCGCGGCCACAAGGTCACCATTTGGGAAAAACGCAACCGAACCATCGGCCTTTCGTTGTTTGCCGCAACTCCTCCTCGCCGCTATGATATCCGCTATTTTGGCCAGTGGCTCGAGCGTACCTGCCGCGAGCTGGGAGTTGAGATAATTCTCAACAAGGAAGCAACCGCAGAGGATATAATCGCAGCCGCCAAGGATTATGACCGCGTCGTTCTCGCATGCGGCTCCAAGGCTACCATTCCTCCGATCCCAAGAGATCCCAGTGTTCCTGTCGTTCATGCATGGGATGTATTTGAAGGCAAGGCTGAGCTCGGCAAAAACGTGGTTGTCGTCGGCGGCGGCGATGTCGGCGTCGAGGTCGCAATGTACATCGGCGAGATCGGTACCCTCACGGCCGATGAGTTAAGATTCATGATGATATACAAGACCGAGCCCTACGAGAAGCTCCAACAGTTGCTCAACCACGGCGTTTACAATGTTGCGATCGTCGAGATGGGCAAGAAGTTTGCTCCCGACATTAACCCCGGCAGCCGCTGGTCGATAATTGCGCGTACCAAGCAGCTGGGCACCAAGATGCTCAAGGAGACAAAGGTCATCGAGATAACCAAGGAAGGCGTCGTTGTTGAAAATGCGGAAGGCCGCCAGACTCTGCCGGCAGATACCGTCGTTATAGCAGCAGGCGCAAAGCCCAATAATGATATGTATGAGCAACTCGTCGGCAAGGTCAAGAACGTTGACTGTATCGGCGACGCTGTAAAGGTGGCAAGAATCCCGGATGCGGTCGAATCTGCCTACAAACTGGCCGCAAGTATATAAATCAGCCTGATCCGGCGCGGCGCAGCGCCGCGTAAAAGCCGGTTCAAGTGTTCTCCTCCCCCTATTCTCCCTGGGCTGCCGGGTTTTCTCCCGGCGGTTCAGGCGCGGAGGGTCAGGGAAGGAAGAAAAGCTTAAAAGCATAGAGGATTATGAGAAAATGAATCAGCTGCAAAACAAATGCTTCGAGGATGCACTGGTCCGATACAGGAAAAAGTGGGATAAGATCAAGGACCCCTGTGTAGTCTACAATTTCCCCATACCCGATGTCTCCTGCAAAGAGCTGTTCCTCAAAAGAGTAAGCGAACACCCGGACAAAACCTATGTTATCAGCCGAGGCGCGAAAATGAGCTATGCCGAGTGCAATATTCTTGCAGCAAGGCTCGCAAACGGCTTTCTTGCAAATGGACTTAAAAAGGGCGACAGGGTCATAACCTACGTTTCCAACGGCTTTGAGTTCGTTGCATTGGCACATGCCTGCTTCAAAACGGGCATCATAATGGTGAACACCAATCCCCGCTCTACCGCAGATGAGATCATCCGTAGAATAAAAGACTGCACACCGAAAATGGTTATCACCGACTCCGAAGGCGCGGAAGCTGTCGTTAAGGCGCTCAATACCGACAAAGCGGGAGTCGAGCAAATGGTATTCTGCCCCACTCTCGAAAAGGAGAACCAGTGGGATGAGCTAAGCGAGTGGGAGAGCATTGTCTCGGATGACACATCCGAACCCGATATAAAGATATCCTCCGAGGATATCGCAATATTGCAGTACACCGGCGGAACGACCGGCGTTTTAAAGGGCTGCTGTCAGACAAACCACGCCTTTGTCGCAAAAGCAATGGCGCAGGTGCAGTATTTCAGACCTTTCCTCAACGATAATGACTATGAGAATTATATGGTCATCATTGCGCTGGGAATGTCTCACGCATTCGGATTCGGTCAGGGCGTCGTTGTGAACCTCACAATGGGCGGCACTATATTCTTTGCCGAAAGTCTCGAGGAGATTCTTCAGGTCATCGAAAAATACCGTCCCACGGTGTGGCCCTCGGTTCCACTGTGGATGAAGCTAATCGCCACGCATGAGGAATATCAGAAGTATGATATAAGCTCGCTGAAGGTCATAACCTGTGGCTCGGCGCCGCTGCCGGTTGATGTAATTAAACGAGTGGAAGATATCACTGGCGCGGTTATAACGGAAGGCTATGGCATGACCGAAACGGTCAACACCATAACTATAAATGGTCATGACCACCGCAGGGTAGGAACTGTCGGCGTTGTAAACCCCAACATTGAATACCTCATTGTCGATCAGGAGACCGGCACGGAGGTCGTCGAGGATGGGAAGCCAGGTGAGATAATCTGCCGCGGCGAGTGCGTCATGCACGAATATTGGAATAACCCCGAGGAAACGGCGAAAATGCTGCGTAACGGCTGGCTCTACACTGGAGATATCGGCCGCATGGATGAGGATGGTTTCCTTATAATCTGTGACAGAAAGAAGGATCTTATTATAACCGGTGGATTCAATGTTTTTCCAAGTGAACTTGAAGCCGTTGCCATAACGGCAGAGAACGTTGCGGATGCAATAGCCATCGGCATTCCAAACGAGCGCCGCGGCGAGGTACCGGCAATATTCGTCCAGCCAATTCCCGGAAAGACAGTCGATCTTGAAGAAATCGAGCGTGTATGCCGTGAAAAGCTCTCACGCTTCAAGGTACCGAAGGAGTATTACGTTATGGACATGCTCCCGAAGACAAAAAACCGCAAGCCCGACAGAAAAATGGTCAAAAAGATGTATCTTGAGCATGCATTTGCTGATCAAAAGAAGTGACAGAAGGATTTAATTAACCTGCTAATGTTAATTAATAAATAAACAAAACAGAGGAGAAGATTAAAATGTCAAAGAACACAAAAAGAACGCTTCTTGGATTTGTGCTCGCGATCGCGGCACTGGTGCTCATAGCCTATCTCCCCGCGGAGACCGAGGCGATGAGCCGCGCGGCGTGGCAGTATCTCGGCTGCTTCGTATTCATGCTTGTACTTATCATTTCCCGTGCCGTTCCCGACTGGGCGGCAGTGCTATGCACAATGGCAGTGCTCGTAGCGCTTAAAGTTGCGACCGTTGCGGAGGTTACTTCAAACTTTGCATCCAGCACAGTATGGCTGTGCATCGGCGTGTTTATCATGTCTATAGGCATTAACAACAGCGGATTCATGAAGCGCCTTGCTCTGTGGGTGCTGACCCGCTTCCCCGGAACCTACGCGGGGCAGGTCACCGCAATGCTTCTTTCCGGCGTTATCATGAGCCCCATTATTCCGTCCTCCACAGCAAAGACCTCTATGATGGCTCCGTTCGTCAATCAGGTATGCGAGGCCTCCGGTGCGGAGCGTAACTCCAAGCAGTCCCTCGGCCTTTGGTTTGCAAACTTCATGGGCACGAACCAGCTCGGCATGGCTTTTGTATCCGGCTCCGTTTATGTTGCACTTATGCTCGGCTTCGTCGGCGAAAGTGTTTCTTGGGGGCAGTGGTTCGTCCGCGCATGCGTATGGTATGTAGTCTGCATAGTGCTCGTTTATGTATTCTGCCTCGTTTTCTGCAAGCCTACAGACACTCAGAAGACTGCAAACGTTGAATTCATCAAGGAGTCCTATAAGGCTCTCGGCAAGCTCAGTACCAAAGAGAAGCAGGGCATTATCATCGTTCTTGCAGCCCTTGTTCTTTGGCTAACCCAGTCCACCCACAAGATAGATGCAGGCATGATCGCTATCCTCGCGGACGTTGCATTCATTGCATGCGGCCTGATTACTCCTCCCGAGGTCGGTGCAAAGGGCATGTGGACCATCACCATCTTCGTCGGCGGAGTTCTCTCCGTTGCCGGTCTCATGGCATCTCTCGGTGTCAGCACCTGGCTGGCAGGCATTCTCGGACCCATCCTTGCACCCATCATGAGCAGTCCATGGATATTTATTCCCTGCCTGTGCATCATCACCTATTTGCTCCGCTTCGTCATTGTTTCCCAGTCCTGCAGCATGGCAGTAATGATAGCCATCTTCGGCTCGCTGCTTGAGGCACACGGCATCAACATCTTTGTTCTCGTATTCACCTCCTGGGTATCCGGTACCTGCTGGAACGTTGCTTACCAGAACCCGGCATCGGCAGGCCTTATCAAGATGTGCGACCCCTCCCTCGATTTCGCGACCGCTTCCAAGGGATCGTATGCGTACTGCGTAATTAACCTCATCGCAATGACCTGCAGCGTACCTCTCTGGATGGCGCTCGGCCTTCTGTAATCAGCGTATGTATGATTATGAGCATATACGTGTAGAGCTTCCCGAGCCGGGAATAGCCGTGATGAGCTTCATCCGGCCGGAAAAGCTCAACTCGTGGTCACGCGAGGCTTTTGACGATATGCTGCACTTCTTCCGACTCCTCAAAGCGGATGATGAGACGAAGGTGCTCATCATCCGCGGCGAGGGCGAGAGAGCCTTCTGTACGGGAGCGGACTTCATGAGCCTCTTCCCCGGCGAGGGCGACCGCGACAGTGTCGCAAAGTCCTACGCGTTTCAGGAAGAGCTCAGAGAGCTCATCGTCCTGGTGCACGAGGCAAAGCAGGTAGTTATTACCGCCGCGCACGGCTATGCCGTCGGGGGAGGCTTCTTCCTTACGATGGCCTCCGATATCCGCCTTATAGCATATGACGTCAGGTTTTCCTGCCCGCTGCTTAAAATGAGCATGAGCTGCGGAGACCTCGGCTGCGCATACATGCTGCCGCGCCTTATAGGTGACGGTGTCGCGAGAGATATCCTGCTAACGGGAAGATATATGCTCGCGGATGAGGCAATGAGCCTCGGCTACGCATCCGGATGCTATCCGCTTTCTGAGCTTGACAATGCAGCGCTGGAAAAGGCAAAAGTGCTCGCCGGCTACTCGAAGGAGGCGCTTCGTTACAGCAAGCAGCTTCTGAACATGATGGAGTCGGTCGACAGTCTCGACACCGCAATAAAGATCGAAAACCGAAATCAGCAGCTTGTCAAGGCATTCAACAGAGAAAACCGCAACAAATAAATTCTGCCCCGCACAACGGGAGCACTGCAGAAATGACAACACGAATCTGAAAGGAGAATCAAATGCAAAGCTTACCCAAAAAGTCCCTTCTGCCCTTCACTGAGGAGCACGAAGCATTCCGCAAGGAGTTTGGCGAATTTCTCGACAGAGAGATCGTTCCCTACTACATGGATATGGAGAAGAATCACTCCGTCGGCAAGGAGACCTTCAAGAAGTTCGGCGACGCAGGCTACGGCTGCCTGTGGCTGGACAAGAAATACGGCGGCAGAGAGCTCGACATGCTCTATTCCATCATATACGGAGAAGAGCTCAATAAGCGCGGTCTTAACGGCGTTCTGACCCGTTTGAGCAGCGATACCGTCGCTCCGTATATCTACGCCCACGGCACAGAGGCTCAGAAGGAAAAGTATCTCCCAGGCGTTGCCTCCGGCGATACATGCATCTGCATCTGTATGACCGAAGCCGAACACGGCTCCGACCTTGCTCACATAGAGACCAGCGCTGTCAAGGACGGCAAGGGCAACTACATCGTAAACGGCGGCAAGATATACATCTCCAACGGTATGGTTTCCGACTATGCCATTGTAGCGGTCGTCACTAATCCCAACGCAGAGAAGCCTCACAAGGGCATCAGCCTCCTTATCATCCCCACCGACGCACCCGGATTTGAGCGCAAGCTTCTCAATAAGATCGGCCTCAACTCCCAGGATACCTCCGAGTATATCTTCCACGATGTCATCGTTCCGGAAGAGAATCTGCTCGGAGAGGAAAACCGCGGCTTCTACTATCTGATGCAGCATCTTGAAAAAGAACGTCTCATGGGCTCATGGAACACCCTGGGCATGGCCGAGTACGCCTTTGAGCTGTGTGTACAGCGCGCAAATGAGCGCCTCGTGGCAGGTAAGCCCCTGGGTGCATACCAGCACTGGCAGTTTGAAATCGCGAAGGCAGCCGTCGAGCTCGATCAGGCTAGAAGCTATGTTGAGCATTTGACCATGCTGTTTATGGCGGGCGAGAGCGTCAACACTCAGGTGTCCATCGCAAAGTACGCCACCAGTGAGTTGGCATACAAAATCTCCGACCTCGGCGTTCAGATTTGGGGCGGCCCCGGCATACTGCGTGAAAACGCCATAGCACGCCAGTTCGTTGATACCCGTCACTACCGCCTGATGGCCGGCACCTCAGAGGTGCAGCTGGGCATCATCGCAAAGGCAATAGGCCTCGGCAAGAAAAAGTAAACAGTTGACCAAAAAGGGGGATCGGCAACGATCCCCGATATGAGCAAGGAGGTGCTCTGATGGCATTACCTCTTGAAGGTATAAAAATTCTTGACCTGAGCACGATGCTCCCTGGCCCGTTCTGCTCCATGATCCTCGCCGATTTCGGCGCAGAGGTCATAAAAGTCGAAGCCGTCAAGGGCGGTGACCTCTTCCGAGGCGGCGCTCCCAAAATCGGCGACACGGGCGGAGCCTTCTTCCAGGTCAACCGAAACAAAAAAAGCATCACCCTCAATCTCAAAAGCGACGAGGGTAAGGAAATATTCTATAAGCTCGCAAAGGATGCGGACGTCGTTCTGGAGCAGTACCGCCCCGGAGTAGTAAAAAAACTCGGCGTCGATTATGAGATGATAAAGGCAATAAACCCGAAAATCGTCTATTGCTCTCTTTCGGGATATGGCCAGACCGGCCCATATCGTTTGATTTCGGGTCACGACCTTAACTATATAAGCTATGCGGGCATCCTAGGTCTTACAGCTCGCAAGGGATATACTCCCACCATCCCCGGCGTTCAGATTGCCGATATCGGCGGCGGCGCACTTTATGCCGCTATCGGTATACTCATAGCGCTCATGGGCGTTAAGCAAAACGGTGTCGGACAGTACGTCGACACATCCATGCTTGACGGTGCGGTGTCCTGGCTGCCTGTTCTTGCAAACGACTATTTCGTCAAGGGTGTTTCACCCAAGGCGGCCGAGAACATCCTCAACGGGCAGAACGCCTGCTATGAGGTTTATGAAACTGCGGACGGCAGATACATCAGCATCGGCGCGATAGAGCCGCACCTGTGGGCAAACTTCTGCGACGCCATCGGCAAGGAGGAGTTTAAGCTTTATCAGCGTGATCTTACAAAGCAGGATGAGATGTTTGCATATCTTCGTGAAATGTTCAAGTCCAAAACTCAGGCCGAGTGGATCGAAAAGCTTACCGGTGTCGACTGCTGCTGGGCACCGGTCAAGAACCTCGAAGAGGTCTTTTCCGATCCCCAGGTGCTCGAACGCGACATGGTATATGAGATGACTGATCCCGCAGGCTGTTACGGCAGCGTAAAAATGATAGGCTCGGCAGTTAAGCTCTCCGAGACTCCCGCACGCAAGGATCTCTTCCCACCCAGAAAGGGTGAGCACAACGAGGAATATCTCAAGTCCGTAGGCTACAGCAATGAGCAGATAGCTGAGTTTGAGAAAAACGGTGTTATATAGAAATATTGAATTAAAAGGAGAAAACGATATGAAAATGCTCGAAGGCATTAAGGTACTTGACTTTACCACTAACGCATCAGGCCCTAAGGCAGCAACCTATTTCGCCGACTATGGTGCGGAAGTTGTAAAGGTCGAGGTACCCGGCGGCGAGGGAGGCAGAAAGTTTGCTTTCTATGTAAACGGCATATCCACTTATGCCTGCGGCAAGGATCGCGGCAAGAAGTCTGTCGAGATCAAGCTCAGCGATCCCGATGCGCAGAAGCTCCTTCTCGACGTCGTCAAAGACTTCGACGTGCTTGTTTCATCCAATAGGCCAGGATTCCTCGAGAAGTTCGGCCTCGGCTATGAGGACGTAAAGAAGGTGAACCCGGGTATCGTTTACGGCGCTCTGACTCCGTTCGGTTACAAGCCCAACAAATATAGCAATAAGCCATCCTATGATATCTGCGCGGTTGCGATGAGCGGCCTGAACGCACAGACCGGCGAACGCGACGGCAACCCGACCCGTATCGGCTCGGTTATCGGCGACATGATCGGCGCAGAGGGATTCTTCGCAGCGCTTATGATCGCACTTTTCCACAAGCAGCGCACCGGCGAGGGTCAGTTTGTTGACTTCTCTCTCGTCCGCAACCTCGTTCACATCAACGATACTCTCCAGTACCACAACAAGAAGGGTCACATCCAGTACCGCTCCGGAAACCACAACGCAAACATGTCTCCCTACGGCATCTACACCGGCAAGACCATGTCCATTGTTATCGGCGCCGTGGCGCCGAGCACGTGGAATCCTCTGTGCGACTGCATGAATCGCCCGGATCTCAAGACCGATCCCGACTTTGCAACACTGCCTATGAGGTCTAAAAACCACCTGAAGGTCGAGCAGATCATCACCGACTGGCTAATGACCTTTGAAAATACCCACGACGCATATGAAATGATGGAAAAGGCCGGCGTTGCCGTCGCCCCCGTTATGACCCCCGAGGAAGTATGGAACGACGAAGAGTACAATCGCCTCGGCTGGTGGGTCAACTTCCCCATGTACCCCGAATGGGAGGGAACCGACATCATTTCCAACAAGCATTGCGCATACTTTGCAGACTTTTCAACAATCGACGAGCATCCCGAGAATCGTCCTGCTAACATAAGTACCCGTATCGGAGAGAACAATTATGAGGTGCTTGAGGAGTGGGGTAAGACCGAGGAAGAGGCAAAGGCTCTGCTCGAAAAGTGGGGAGCGACCAACATTTGATATTGGGCGACCCAATCTAAGAAATAAGATTACAGCTCTCTCTTGGAGGAAAATCTTCCCGGTTGAGAATTTAGATTGAATCACAAAATATTAGGAGGAAAAAACATGAAAATGCTTGAAGGTGTAAAAGTTCTTGACTTCACTACCAATGCCGCCGGCCCGATCGTCGGCTCGTACTTTGCCGATTACGGTGCAGAGGTCGTAAAGGTAGAGGTACCAGGCGGAGAGGCAGGACGCAGATTCGCTTACGTTGCAAACGGTATGTCCACCTACGCCTGCGGCAAGGATCGCGGCAAGAAATCGATCGAGATGAAGCTCAGCGATCCCGCAGCGCAGGAGCTGATCCTTGAGCAGGTCAAAAATTTTGATATAGTACTTGTTTCCAATAAACCCGGCTTTATGGAGAAGTTTGGCCTTGGCTACGAGGATATGCGCAAGGTGAATCCCGGCATAATTTACGCTTCGCTGACACCCTTCGGCGTGAAGCCCTCAAAATACAGCAACAAGCCCTCCTATGACATATGCGCTGTCGCGATGAGCGGAATAAATGCACAGACCGGAGAAGCTGACGGCGCACCGACCCGCATCGGCTCCGTCATCGGCGATACCAGCGGCGCTGAGGGTATGTTTGCATCCACATTACTTGCTTACATCCACAAGCTCAAGACCGGCCGCGGCCAATTTGTCGATTTCTCACTTGTGCGCAATGTTCTGCACATAAATTCCAGCACCTTGCAGATTCATAATCACAAAGGTCACATTCAGAGACGTACAGGCAACCACAATACAAACCTTTGCCCTTACGGAATTTACACAGGTAAGACTATGTCAATGGTTATTGGCGCCGTATCGCCGGCAACATGGAATGCGCTGTGCGACTGCATTGGGCATCCCGAATATAAAGAAGACCCACGCTTTGTCACCATGCCGGATCGCTGCAAGCACCATACCGTAGTCGAACAGATTATTACCGATTGGATAAACACCTTTGAGGATTCCAGAGAAGCATATAATAAGCTCGACGCGGCTGGCGTACCGTGCTGCCCGGTGCTTACGCCCGAGGAGGCATGGAACGACGAAGAGTACAACCGTCTCGGATGGTGGGTCAACTTCCCCATGTACCCCGAATGGGAAGGAACAGATGTTGCCTCTAATAAGCACTGTGCCTATTTTGCGGATTTCTCCGATGTCAGCGATGAGGATCGCAAGCCGCAGCTTGCTCCACGCATAGGCGAGAACAGCTATGAGATCCTTAAAAGCTGGGGCAAGAGCAAAGAGGAAGCAAAGGCTCTGCTTGAGCGGTGGGGTGCAAAAAACATCTGATAACAATATTGCCGATGGCGGACAGAACCGTCATCGGCATTTAAGGAGCAGGCACAGCCATGGACAAGAGAAATTTTATCATACCGGAATTCGGACCGCTCCGGGGACTGCGTGTCGTCGGTGCGGGCTCTCTCATAGCGATGCCCTTCGCGGTTACCATGATGGCCGATTTCGGCGCAGAGGTGATTCAGATTGAGCGCCCAGGTATCGGCGACACATATCGCTTCTTTCCGCCGGTTAAGAAAACTGAACAGGGCGCTGCGGGCTCGTCGTGGATACAGGATGCGCGCAACCGCTTGTCAATGACGCTCGAGCTTGACCTTAAGGATCACGACGTGAAAGATATATTTTATAAGCTCATCGCTCAGAGCGATATCTTCATCGAAAACATGGTCTGGCTCGAAAAGCTCGGTATCGACGACGACGAAATTCTGAAGGTCAATCCTCGCCTTGTAATCGTTCATATTTCCGGTTACGGGCACAGCGAATTCGGTGGACGGCCCGAGATCTGCAATCAGGCATCGTATGATATGACCGGGCAGGCGTTTTCGGGTTATGCACTGTTCAACGGCTATGAGGACAGACCGCCGCTTATTGTAAAGCCCTCGCTGGGTGACTACATAACGGCGCTGTTTGCGCTCTTCGGTATGCTGGCTGCCTATATCGATGCGAAGAACACCGGGCGCGGTCAGGTCGTTGATGTTGCGCAGTTTGAGTCCATGGCTCGCGTAATGCGCGATGCATTCACCATGTCATCGCTCGGACTTGCCGAGGTTCAGCGCTGTGGAACAAAGGCAATAGGCTTTCAGCCGTGGGATCTGTTCACCAGTAAAGACGGAGTTTATGTCAGTATCGGCGCTGTGGGCAAAAGCGTATTCGAGCGCTTTATGAACGCCGCAGGACTGGATGCTGAAAAATACCCCTACGAAAAAACCTCAAAGGACAAAACTGCCGTCAACTCACCCGAGGGGAGGGAGCTTGACAGCCTCATAAACGAATGGTGTCTGTCTCGCACCGCCGACGAGATCGAGGAAGCGATGCGCGCCGGCCGTGTTCCCTGCGCGAGAGTTAACGATGCGCAGGCGTGCATGAAAAACGAACAGTACCTCAGCCGCGGGGATTTTGTCAATTTTGTTGACCAGTCCACCGGCGTTGACGTTACTGCATTCGGCGTAGCTCCGAAAATGAGTGTATCACCCGGTATGGTTTGGCGAGGCGGCCCGGCTCTCGGTCAGGACACTGAGGATATACTGAAAAAGATCCTCGGCTATGATGATAGAAGCATTTCTTCTTTCCGCGAAAAAGGTATTATATAATGAATTTAGTATAGAAAAAGCTCCCCGGCCTGGACCGGGGAGCTTTTGTCTTGCGTCAGTGCAATTTTTTGAGAAGCGCTGGGATGAACTGACGGTAATCGGCGACGATTGCGTAGTTAGATACCGCCATGATCGGCGCCGAGTCGTTTGTATTTATGCTCACAATGCACTTGGAGTTCTGCATACCGGCAAGATACTGAGCGGAACCGGAGATGCCGATGTTTATAATGAGCTCCGCCTTGACGGTGCAGCCGCTTTGACCGAGCTGGCTTTCGTGCCGCATCCAGCCGCAGTCGGAAAGCGGCCTTGAGCAGGCAAGCGTGGCTCCGATGCGGGAGGCAAAATCGGCTATCATGTCGAGGTCATCCTTCTTCTTGATGCCGCGCCCGCAGGCAACCACTATTTTTGCATCCTTTAACTGAGTGTGCGCCGTTTCTGCGGCTACAGCCTTTATAAGCTCGTATGCGGGATCCTTTTCGCATTTGACCGCATCACGGACGACATTTGCTGTGTGAGGAGTGCCTACGGGCTCTGCGTCGAATACCTTTGCGCAGACGGTAACCATTTGCGGGCGTTTTTCGCCGATGCAGATATGCGCCAGAATATTGCCGCCGAAGCCCGCAGTGACCTGAATGAAGTCGCCATCCTCGTCAAAAATGAGGTCGAGAGCATCGGCTGTAAGGCCAGTGCCGAGCGCCTGCATGGTAAGGGGAGCTATCTCGCGGCCTATGCCTGTTGCTGGAATTATGAAAATTTCGGGCTCGTATTTTTTGACGAGATCGGTCATCGCCTGCGCGTAGGTGCGCGCACTGTAGCTTGAAAGCGCCGCGTTTTCGCCGATAATGACTTTATCGGCACCGTATTCGGAGAGCTCGTTGATGACGGCCTCGTCGGCAGCGCCCAGCACTACGGCGACGAGTTCACCGCCCTTGTGCGCCTTGAGATGCCTGCCCTTTGTCAGCAGCTCGGGGACTATATCGCAAAGCTTGCCGTTATTCGTCTCGGCAAAAACCCAAATATCATTGCTCATTTTTCTTCCTCCATCAGATAAGATGCATGTCCGCAAGAAGCCCGGCCAAGACATCGGCTGTCTCATCGCTGCTTCCGCGTATAACGGTCGAGTCGACTTCCTTAACCTGCGGCGCTGTGACGCGCTTTGTGCGTGAGGGCGAGCCCTTGATACCGCAGCGAGCCTCGTCGCAGCCGAGGTCTGCAAGATTCCAAACCGTTATGCCTTTTTTGAGACCCTCGATAACATTCGCGGGAGTCATAAAGCGTGGAGTGTTTATGGTTGGGGTTACTGTGACGACAGCCGGAAGCTCGGTCCTGGAAGTCTCAGTGCCGCCGGTGAAACTGCGGAGGCAGATTATTGAGCGCCCCTCAAGTTCCAGACTTTCAACGCTCGTGACCAGCGGCAGACCGAGGAAGCCCGCCGTTACGGGTCCCGTCTGTGCGGTCTCTGCGTCGGAGGCCTTGTTGCCGAAAATGGCAAGGTCAAAGCTGCCGAGCTTCTTTGCTGCCATGGAAAGAACATAACCCGTTGCGAGCGTGTCCGCACCGCCGAAGGCGCGGTCGGACAGGAGCACTGCCTCGTCGCAGCCCATGAACAATGCCCTTTTGAGAACATCCTTTGCCTGCGGAGGCCCCATAGTGACCGCCGTAACCTTGCCACCGACATGGTCGCGCAGACTTAGTCCAAGCTCAAGCGCGTTTTTGTCCACGGAGTTTATCGCCGTTCTCACGCCGTTTCGGATGAGATTTCCGTTTTCGTCGAGCTTAACCTCATCGCTGTCGGGTACCTGCTTTATAAACACAATAATATTCATTTTCTGCACCTCCATCACTTAACGCCCATCCACTTGGCAATAATCTTCTTCTGAATCTCGCTCGTTCCTTCGAATATTTCGGTGAGCTTTGCGTCGCGGTAGAGCTTTTCAATGACGAATTCCTTGCTGTAGCCGTAGCCGCCGTGCAGCTGAAGACAGCCGCGAACGACCTCGTTGAGAATGTCAGAAGCATAGTACTTGGCCATCGACGAGAGGTGTGATACGCGCTCGCCGTTATCCATGCGGCTTGCGCAGTTATATACTATAAGACGCGCAGCCTCTACCTTGGTTTGGTACTCGGCGAGCTTGAACTGCGTGTTTTGAAACTGCGAGATGCGCTTACCGAACTGCACGCGCTCCTTAGTGTATTTTACGGTCTGATCAACGGCGTCCTGAGCCATGCCAACGCAGACTGCCGAGATGCCGAGTCTGCCCGCGTCGAGCGTGGACATTGCAGCATGGAAGCCCTTGCCGATCTCACCGAGGAGATTTTCGGCCGGAACGTGAACATTGTCGAAAATGACTTCGGCAACCGAGCTTGCGCGCATGCCCATGAGATCTTCATTGCGGCCTACGGTTATTCCTTCGCATTCGTGAATATCGATCAGCAGGCATATGGGGCTTTTTGTTCCGTCCGGAGCCTTGAACTGACAGTAAGTCTGGAAAAAATCCGCCTCGCGCGCGCCGGTTATGAAGGCCTTTGCGCCGTTTACGACAAATTCTCCGTCTATAAGCTCCGCGGTTGTCTGCATGCCGGCCGCATCCGAGCCAGCGCCTGGCTCTGTGAGAGTGAAAGCAGAGCGTTTTTCACCCTTTACCCAGGGTATGACATATTTTTTCTTCTGTTCATCGGTGCCGTAGTTCAAGATTGGGAAGCACATGTTCGTTTGGCCGGAAACGGATTTCGCTACAGCTCCGCTGGCTTTGGAAAGCTCCTCAACGGCCAAAACATAGTGAACATAGCTACTGCCGAGACCGCCGTATTCCTTCGGAATAACGATACCGCAGAAGCCCAGCTCGTGCATTTCCTTTAAAAGCGGCTCCACACTGAAAAGTCCCTTGTCGATCTCCAATGCACGCGGACGTATGCGCTCGTCGGCGTATTCCTTATATATCTTCTGTAATTCTCGTTCTTCTTCGGTGAGAACGGTGTTCATAGGATCATCCTCCTGTTTTGGATTTGACAATATAATATCAAACGCGTCGGGGTTGGACAACAGGAAGTCGCGCTTGAACACTTTTGAACATATGTGTTAAAATGTGTTGAACGAGCTGCGCAGGATTGGTATAATACAAATTGAAATGTGCAAAACTGTTCATAGGGATGGTGAAACGTCATGAATAAGCTTCCTAAAAACGATATTTTAAAGCAGCTCAAGCAGCAGTTTTTCGACGGAACGCTGGGCGAGTATGACCATAAATATGATAAAACCGTTGCAGCGTGGGAAAAGTCGCGCGATTCGGGCGCGCAGGCGCACATCATGCGACTTGGCGATGATTGCCGCGACCTGCATGTGTTTGACCGCATTGACGATATATCAAAGTGCCACCTTGCCTATTTCAGAGACTATTACGAAAGCCGCAATACGGCACTTGAGCGTATGGGCGGCGCGATGTTTTATCTTGATACGCAGCTGACGGCCTTCCATAAAAGCGGAAATACGGCGCTTATCAAGGAACTCAAGGCAAAGGGACTGCGCATTGGAACGCGCTTCTCCGTTCAAAACGTCGGCGTTTTTGCGGGCAACACCGCTCCGGAGAAGCCGTTTGTTACCTGCTTCAGCGCGGGCGAGGGACATTACTGCGACCTGCTGACGCCATACGCCTGCATAGCCCGCTACGGAGAGACCTCGGCAGGCACGGGCTTTCACGCCGTGACGGTGATATTTCTGCCGCTTGACAAATGCTTCAAGAACTCGCTGAACTCCGCGACATTCATGCTTGAAGTCGGCGACTTCACATATAAAAACCGAATCCTTTATCCGCACATTGAGCGCAGGTTCCACCTGCTCGAGCAGTCGGTCCAGTGCAGCACGGATATAACGCTTCTCGTCGATGACAGTGGGGTCATAGTCTTTGCAAACAGCCGCTTTGTAAACGAGTTTGACATGCACATAACCTCCGTCATAGGCAAACCTCTGCGCGACAGCTTCCCCGAGCTGTCCTTCGTGCTGAAGGCTCTGCGGACTGGCAAGGAGATATCGGCGGGGAATATTGCTCTCGGCGGAGTCGGCAAGAGATACTATGTCGAGTGCCTTGCGATAAAGGAAAATGGCAAGGTCATAGGACTCAAGGTATCGATAAAAACGGCCGAGCAGATAAGAAAATACAGCGCCCGCACTCAGCGCAACAACGCTGTTTATAATTTTCAGGATATCATTGCGGTGAGTGCAGGCATGAAAAAAGTCAAAAGTGAGGCCCGCGCCGCCGCGGCAAGCCCCGCGAACGTCCTTATAACCGGGGAATCCGGCACCGGCAAGGAGCTTTTCGCACAGGCCATCCACAATGCAAGCGCCCGCTTTGCCGGCCCCTTCGTTCCGATAAGCTGCGGCGAATTTTCGCGCGAGTCGATTGACCAGATCCTTGTCGGAACGGAGAAAAATCCGGGCAGATTTGTTCAGGCTGACGGCGGTACTATGTTTCTTGACGGCATTTCCGAAATGTCGCAGGATATGCAGAGCTTCCTGCTGCGCTTTCTTGAGGATGGCATCGTCACACCGCTCGGTTCGCGCCGCAGCATACAGACCGATGTGCGCGTTATTGCCGCTGCCGGCAGCGAGATATTGCAGAAGGTGAGGGAGGGGTCGTTCAGACTGGACCTATATTATCGCCTTAACGTTCTGCGCATAGACCTTCCGCCTCTGCGTGAGCGCCGTGCCGATATGCAGGAGCTGAGCAATTATTTCGTTACGCTTCTCTCCGCGAGCTATGGCAAAAATATCTACAGCGTTTCGGCTGAGACCGTTGAGCAATTCAAAAAGAACTACTGGCCGGGCAATCTGCGGCAGCTGCGCAATGTCATCGAACGCAGTCTGCTCAAGGCAGAGAACGACCGTGAGCTCGAGATCGGGGATACCGCCGATGATTTCGAGGAGAAGCCAGCTGCAGCGGCTGTTGATTCAATAGGAGCGCCGTTTGATCTGCGCGGTGCGGAAGCAAGCCGTATCATAGAAGCGCTTATTAAGCACAATGGAAACAAGGCCAGGACGGCTCGCTATCTCGGCATGTCGCGCGGCACGCTCTATAACCGCTTGCGCGAGCTTGAAGCCGAAGGAGTTAAGCTGTAATATATGAAAAAGCTTCCGGCTCAGGCCGGTTGAGATAAGAAAACACACGCCCGAAAAAGGCGGAGTACGTGCAAATGTCATCGTTGCGGCGGCTTGGTATACACAAAGTATGCCTTCGCCGCCGCGCCTTGACCTCGCACATGCTCCGCCTTTTCGGGCGCTCGCAGCTTTGAAGCTGAGTTTTTTTACTCCTGCAAGGATGAGGCCGCAGAGCATACTGACGTATTTTCAAGGCCTCAGACGCAGCAGGAACGGAAAAGATCGCTTAAAAACCGTATGTTTTCCTGCTCAACCGGTCTTTCACGGACTGCTTTTTTGCTTATTCCGGCTTTGCAGGCGGTTCAGCGCCGGCCTTTTGACCGCCGGGCTGACCGGAGGGAGGCTGCTTATCGCCCATGTTTCCGCCGGGCCGCATTCCGCCGCCCGTATTGCCGCCGGATGACGTCCCGGTCTGTGCGGTGCCGTCGGCCGCGCTTTCCGAACCGGCATACAGGCTGTAGCCGCTGCCGTCGCTCAGGTCTGCCGAGGAGAAGAAGACGTAGGCCGCATCGCAGCTTGCGGCGACGCTGCAGAGCTCGTTGCCGCTTGAGTCCTTGACGCTTACGACATCGCCCTTGGACACAAGAGAGCCCATGCCGCCGGATGAACCGAATGTGACATACGCCTGCTCGGCGCTTATACCGACGCCCATGCCGCTTGAGGCTCCCGCCGCGAGTACTGTGCCGCCGGTGACGGACAGCGTGCCGTCGGCGTCGAGGGGTTGATTGCCGCCGCGTTTTGCCGTCCACACTATGACCGTACCGCCGGAGATGATAAGATCGCCGTTTGAGTCAAAGCCGTCGCCCTCGGTCGAATATGCCGTGATCGAGCCGCCGGAGATTTTCATGCTGAAGGCGTGGCCGGTCAGATCGGAGTTTGCCGCGTTCATGCAGTCGTCAGACGATAGAATGGATATATCGCCCGAGAGGACGCTGAGCTCGGCCGCTTCAAGCCCCTCACAGCACTCGGCAATGCTTATCGTCGGACCGTCGGCCCTGTCGGCGCCGATGTTCAGAACAAGATCGCTGTGCACAGCGTCATCGGCAGCGGAGATGTTCAGCGTTCCGCTTTCGATATTCAGCAGCTGCTCTGCGTTTATCGCGTCGTTTACGGGAGCGGAGATACTCAGCGTGAGCTCCTTTATAGTGAGGGAGGCCTCACCTTCCGCGTCGGTGGTTGCGCCGGATTTTATGCCGTTTTTGCCGTTTGCGGTGATGTTCAGCGTGCCTGTGCCGCAGATGGTGACCTGCGAGCCGTCCTTGCATTTTATCACAGCGTTCTCCGCATTTTCATTGTCTGGGTACTCATCGTCGTTATTCTTTTCGCTGTCGTTCAGAGCGTTCACGGAGCCCTCGGCGGCGAGAATAGTGACCTCGGTGGATTTGTTGCAGGCTATCGGCGCGGTGTCCGAGCTTTCAAGCTCCAGCCCGTCAAGGATAAGCGTTACTCCGGTCGTACCCTTTTTGACCTCGACAGAGCCGTCGGAGCATTCGCCGGAGAGAAGATAGACTCCGGAGGCTTCTATTGTAAGGTGCGTGCCGTCGATCTCGTACCCCGAGCCTTCTCCGGCGGCGGTTATCGCGCTGTCAGTGAAAGCGAAGGCCGCGTCGGACGAGTAGCTGCCCGTTCCGGCCTGAGTTTTTGTATCGTCGCCCTGCTTTGAGCACGCCGCCAGCGAAAGTATCATCGCTGCGGCCAGCAGAAGCGATGCGAGCTTTTTCATTTTTTCGTCCTCCTTTATTTCGAATGAACCAATTGTAACGCGTGAACTTAAAACCAAGCTAAAGAAAAATTCTTTTTTTCTTTTTAGGTAAATTTTAAGCAACGGGCGTATCATGGCATCGTAAAGGAGGCAAGCACCATGGCAGAAGGCATTCAACGCTGCTTTGAGCGCTACGAAAAGAAGTACCGCCTGACGAAAGCTCAACAGCGTTTTATATTAAACAGCATGCGTGATCATATGCAGGCCGATAAGTTCGGCAGGTATACGATCTGCAATATATATTATGACACCGACGATTGGCAGCTTGTGCGCACGTCGATAGAAAAGCCGGTGTATAAGGAAAAGCTCCGCGTCCGCAGCTACGGCGTGCCGGACGATGACGGCAGGGTGTTCGTCGAGCTTAAAAAGAAGTACGACGGTGTTGTCTACAAGCGCAGGATCACTGCCGCACCGGGGACAGCGAAGGACTTCCTGGACGGTGAAATACCCGGTGCGAGCTTCGGCCAGATAGGCCGCGAGATCGAGTGGTTCCGTTCATTTTACTCGGCTGTGCCGAAGATTTTTATAGGCTATGACCGCCTGGCCTTTGCCGGTATCGAGCAGCCGGAGCTGCGCATTACCTTCGACACCGATATTCGCTGCCGCACAACGGAGCTCGATCTGCGCCTGGGTGATCACGGAGCGCCGGTGCTGCCGTGCGACGAGGTTCTCATGGAGATAAAGCTTCCCGGAGCATGCCCTATGTGGCTGAGCGGGCTTCTGTCCGAAGCCGTGGCTTTTCCGACCTCGTTTTCAAAGATCGGCTTTTGCTACACAAACAACATTCTGAAACCGGAAAAAGGAGGGACTGAGCTGTGCTTGAATCAATAATCTCTTCCGGACTCACATTGACGGCGTTTTTAATATGTACTCTTACCTCGCTTATCCTCGGCATAGGCATCGCATTCGTAGGGATGTACCGCTCGCGCTCGACGCAGAGCTTCGCCGTTGCGCTGGCGATACTGCCGGTGGTCGTGCAGCTTGTTATCATGCTCGTTAACGGCAATGTCGGTGCGGGCGTCGCCGTTGCCGGAGCGTTCAGTCTCGTGCGATTCCGTTCGGTTCCCGGCACGGCTCGCGAGATCGGCGTTCTGTTCATGGCGATGGCCATCGGACTTGCAACAGGCATGGGCTTTGTCGGACTTGCAGTCATATCATTTGTCATCATCTCCGCGGTCATCCTACTGCTTACGGTGACAGGCTTCGGCAAAGCGCCCGCCGCAGAGCGCAGCCTCAAGATAACCATTCCAGAAAACCTCGACTATGAGGGACTGTTCGACGATGTTTTCGCCAAGTACGCAAAATCGGCCGAGCTAATAAAGGTCAAAACTTCAAATATGGGAACGCTCTACGATCTGCAATACAGCATCGTTCTAAAGGGCGAGAGCGTGCCTAAAGAGTTTCTCGACGAGCTGCGCTGCCGCAACGGAAACCTCAACATCGTCTGCGGCCGTGAGGTCCAGCAGGAATCGCTGTGACGGCCTGATTTTTCGGAAACACTATTTATAATCTGCTCCGAGGTGATATATGAAGCTTTTGATAGCAGAGGATGAGCTCAACCTTGCCGAAGCGCTGAGGCATACGTCTTAATGAGCTTGCGGGGGAGCTATAAAACGACGAAAACCGAGTGCCGGTTAAGACACTCGGTTTTCGGGAGATTGTTGGTGTTATCGGGGTGGAGAGACCCGATAACGAGAGAGAAAGAATGGATGAAATATGTCTAAAAGGCGTTAACCTTTTTTCAAGCATCGTTATTTTACGATCAAAGTATATTATGTTTTTCGCCATTACGCAAGCGAATATTTGTCATGCTTTATATGATTTTTTTGAATGTAATTTGATGTTGCATTAGGTCTGCTTGTGACATATAATATGATATATTAGAATTTAATTTATACAAACCATTCATTTTTGGAATCGGAGGTCAGAGCATGGCCATTCATAAATATCAGGCATTCGTCAAGGTCGCGGAGATGGGCAGCATCACAAAGGCTGCAGAAGCCATGGGCTATACGCAGTCGGCAGTCAGCCGTATGGTCGCCGATCTTGAGGACGAGTGGAACCTCAATCTGCTGCGCCGCAGCCGCGGCGGACTGGCCTTGTCGTCGGACGGGCTGATGATGCTTCCTTATATAAAGGATCTTTGCAGTCACTATGAGGCTCTGCAGGAGCAGGCAAATTCGCTCAAGGGTCTGGAGACAGGATTTATACGCATCGGCTCGTGCTCAAGCTTTTCGACGCAGTGCTTGCCATCAATACTGAAAAATTTCGAGAAGCGATATCCGCACATCGTATTCCAGCTTCAGAACATGGAGTACAGCGAGACGGAGGAGGCTCTGTGCGCGGGCGAGATCGACTGCGGCTTCATAAGCGCCCCGTATTCGCCCGAGCTTGAAGTTACGGTGCTCATGCGCGACAGAATGCTCGCCGTGCTTCCGCCGGATCATCCTTTGGCCGATGCGCCGTGCTACCCCTTGCAGCGCTTCAGCGAGGAGCGCATAATAAAGCTCACCGATGAGGCAAACAATGAGGTCTCAAAGGTCTTTGACCAGCTTAACGCACTGCTTGACACCCCGGTTACCGCATACTGCGACGTTAACGATGACTATTCGATCATGGCAATGGTCGAAAGCGGCCTCGGCGTGTCGCTGCTCTCGGAGCTTGTCACAGGGCGCATGCCCTTTGATATCCGCCTGAAGGAGCTCGATCCGCCGCAGTACCGCGACGTTGCGATAGCGGTCAAAAAGGGCCGCCGTCAATCGCCGGCAACGGAAAAATTTATTCAAATAGTCCTGGAACATTTCAATCTGAAATAACATAAAAAATCTCCGTATCGTTTCCGATACGGAGATTTTTCTGTAACTCAGCAATTAAATCTGGGGGGATATCTCTTAGTACATGCCCATGTCGCCTGCGGGAGCTGCGGCGGGCGCCGGGGGAGTGGGGATATCTGTGACGAGGCTCTCGGTGGTCAGAACCATGGAGGCGACGCTCGATGCGTTCTCCAGTGCGCTGCGGCAGACCTTGGTCGGGTCGATGATGCCGAGCTGGATCATGTTGCCGTACTGCTCTGCTGCCGCGTCGAAGCCATAGGATGCCTCGCTGCTGCCGTATACCTTGTCGAGGATAACAGCACCTTCGAGACCCGCGTTTGCTGCGATCTGCATGATTGGTGCTCTCAGAGCCTTCGCAATGACGGACGCGCCGGTCTTCTCATCGCCGTCGAGAGTTGCGGCAAGCGCATCGGCAGCCTTTGCAGCCGCAACATATGCCGTGCCGCCGCCGGCTACGATGCCCTCTTCAACTGCGGCGCGGGTCGCGTTGAGCGCGTCCTCGATGCGCAGCTTCTTTTCCTTCATCTCGGTCTCGGTCGCAGCGCCGACCTTGATGACTGCAACACCGCCGGAGAGCTTTGCAAGGCGCTCCTGGAGCTTCTCCTTGTCATATTCGGAGGAAGTGGTCTCGATCTGAGCGTTTATCTGAGCAATACGTGCCTTGATATCGGCCGATTTGCCCGCGCCGTCGACTATGACGGTGTTCTCCTTCGTGACCTTGACCTGGCGGGCCTGGCCGAGCATCTCGAGCTGAGCATCCTTGAGCTCCATGCCGAGGTCGGAGGAGATGACCTGGCCGCCGGTGAGAACTGCGATATCCTGGAGCATTTCCTTGCGCCTGTCGCCGAAGCCGGGAGCCTTGACGCATACGCAGGTGAAGGTGCCGCGCAGCTTGTTGAGGATGATTGTGGCGAGAGCCTCGCCCTCTACGTCCTCGGCGATGATGAGAAGCTTTCTGCCTGCCTTTACTATTTGCTCGAGCAGAGGCAGAATCTCCTGAATGTTGGTGACCTTCTTATCGGTGATGAGGATAAGAGCATCCTCAAGGACGGCCTCCATTTTCTCGGTATCGGTTGCCATGTAGGGGCTGAGATAGCCGCGGTCAAACTGCATACCTTCAACGACCTCGCTGTAGGTCTCTGCGGTCTTGGACTCTTCGATGGTGATAACGCCGTTGCGCGATACCTTCTCCATCGCCTCGGCGATCAATGTGCCGATAACGTCGTCGCCGCTGGAGATCGCGCCGACACGGGCGATATCGCCGCTGCCGGATACGGGCTGGGAGTTTGCGCGGATAGCGTCAACGGCCGCCTCGGTCGCCTTTTTTATGCCGCGCTTCATTGTCATGGGATTTGCGCCCGCTGCGAGGTTTTTAAGTCCATCATGTATCATTGCCTGAGCAAGAACTGTAGCGCTGGTAGTGCCGTCGCCGGCCACATCATTTGTCTTCGTGGAGACTTCCTTTATGAGCTGAGCGCCCATGTTCTCGAACGGATCCTCAAGCTCAATCTCCTTTGCGATGGTAACGCCGTCATTTGTGATCAGCGGTGCGCCGAACTTCTTGTCGAGCACAACGTTGCGGCCCTTGGGGCCGAGTGTAATCTTAACCGTATCTGCAAGCTGATTCACGCCGCGCTCTATTGCCTTGCGTGCCTCTTCACCGAAAATTATCTGTTTTGCCATAATATAAGCGCCTCCTTATTCTACGATAGCGAGAATGTCGCTCTGACGTACTATGGTGTATTCCTGCTCGTCGAGCTTTATCTTGCTGCCGCTGTACTTGCCGACGAGAACCTTTTCGCCGACCTTGACTTCCATCTTGACCTCATTGCCGTCGACTATACCGCCGGGGCCTACCTCGACGACTTCATATATCTCGGGCTTTTCCTGTGCAGAAGCCGCAAGGAAGATGCCGCTCTGGGTCTTTTCCTCGGCTTTGGACTGCATAAGCACTACTCTGTCTGCCAAAGGTTTTAGTTTCATCATATATACCTCCAATTGAACAATATACAAATTATAAAATTTCGACCGAGTTAGCACTCTTTTGACCTGAGTGCTAACTCGGTTATTATAATAGCACATATTTTTTAAATTTCAAGCCCCAAAAGCGAAAAATCGCAAAAAATTTTATATATTTTTATTTGCGAATTTCATTTGAGATACATGAACAGATCGCATTTGATCATTCCGTTATAAAGCTTACGTTTTTTGTCGGCATTTTTTCCGAAGGTGCGTTCGAATTCCGTGTGCGAAGAAAGAATGTACAGCTTCCAGTTTTCCGTCCTGCGCCAGGCCTCGCCGAAGCGCCGGTAAAGCTGCTCGGCCTCCTGTTTTTCCATGATGCGCTCGCCGTAGGGCGGGTTGGTGACGATTATGCCGTTTTCGGTGACTCGGTCAAACTTGGTGGCGTCGGCTCTTTCAAAGCGAACGATATCCGAAACTCCGGCGCGCTCGGCGTTCTCTCGCGCTATCTCCAGGGCCGCGGGATCGATGTCAGAGCCTATTATATTGTAGCTGCCGTTAAACTCGTGCGCCGCCGCCTCCTCGCGCTCGAGCCTCCAAACTGAGCGGTCGAGGCTGCGCCACTGCATGGCACTAAACTCTCGATGCAGACCGGGGGCACGGTTTTTCGCGATGAGAGCCGCCTCGATGGGTATGGTTCCGCTGCCGCAGAACGGGTCGCAGAAATCCTCCCTGCCGCGATAGCGCGAAAGACCGACCATGGCCGCGGCCATCGTCTCCTTCAGGGGCGCTGCGTTATGCGCCGGGCGGTAGCCGCGCTTATGCAGCCCCTGACCGGAGGTGTCGATGCAGAGCGACGCGATGTCCTTCATTATAGAAAACTGTATCTGATACGTCTCTGCCGTCTCGGGAAACCACTCGATTCCGTAAACGCTCTTAAGCCGTTCAACTATCGCCTTCTTGATGATCTTCTGGCAGTCGGATACCGAAAAGAGCTTTGAGTTGAGGCTGTATCCCTTGACAGGGAAGGCGGCATCCTTAGGGATGAGCATTTCCCACGGCAGCGCCTTCGTGCGCTCGAAAAGCTCGTCAAAGGTTTCGGCTTTGAACCGGCCGAGCTCGAGCAGAACCCTTTCGCCGATACGAAGATTTATGTTCGCCTTTGCTATCTCCTTCGCGCCGCCCGTGAAGTAGACTCTTCCGTTTTCGTTCTGAACGTCATGCATCTTCATGCGGCGCAATTCGTCCGATATAGGTCCCTCGAGGCCGAGCAGACAGGGCACGCAAAGCTTAAAACTATCCATGTAGGTTTCTCCGTGAATTTTCAAAATTTCGTCGTGTTTCATGATACTTCATTGTTTTGCGCTTGTAAAGAAGCATTTGCTTATTATATATGTATAAATCGTTAGATTCACATTCTCTTCAATGTCTTTTGTGTAACATGACAATTTTTAATGCTAAAAATGCCGAAAAAGCACTTGATTTCTACAGAGCGTAGGTATATACTGTTAGTACGTTTGGATATTAATTTAACAATTTTTATTCTTTATTAACATGATTTTCGGAAGGGTGAGAAAATGACAAGAATCGAAGCTATCGACAAGCTTTGCGAAAGCTATTCCGTTTACTTTGACGTTGAGCGTTTTGAGGAAAACGATGAGCTTTTGGCGGCGACGGCGTTTTTGTACGTTCACTCGGAGAAATACGTTCTCGTCAAGGCAGCGAAGCTTTGGGAGGCCGACAGCAACGAGTATGTCTATATCTTCAATGTACCTCACCTGACGAAGGAGATATTCGTGCAGTGCCGCGATTATGCCCACAAGGACGGTATGAGCCGCATTGAGCCAAAGCCCGGACATATGTGCTCATACATAACGGCGCTGTTTATATGCGACACCTGTGATCCAGATGCCTTGCGTGCGCTAAAAAGGACAAGAATATATAAGAGCTTCCGCCTGTCTTATTACGGCTGGATGGATTTTCATACCGGCGTCATTGAGCTCCAGACGGGAAAGACTGCCGCAAACGGCAGTGGAAGAAGTACAGCACAGCTTTTGAAAAAAACGCTGCTGAAAAAAACATAATTCTTGAAGGGAGAGAACCAAAATTATGAATGCTGCTGTATTACTTGTCATCAGCCTTGCTATCCTGCTTATAGGTTATATCTTCTATGGCAGATGGCTGTCCAAAAAATGGGGAGTCGACCCGAACAAGGCAACCCCCTCTCACACCATGGAAGACGGCGTGGACTACGTTCCCGCGAAGGCGCCTGTTCTTATGGGACACCACTTCTCATCCATCGCCGGCGCCGGCCCGATAAACGGACCTATTCAGGCCGCAGTTTTCGGCTGGGTGCCCGTAACTCTCTGGGTGCTCATCGGCGGTATCTTTTTCGGCGGTGTGCATGACTACGGCGCACTGTTCGCCTCTGTCCGCAACAAGGGCAAATCGATAGGCACCGTTATTCAGGACAGTATCGGCCTGAAGGCAAAGCGCCTGTTCATTATCTTCGCTTACCTGACCCTTCTGCTCGTCGTTGCCGCATTCGGCTCGATCGTTGCAAACACCTTCAAGGCGACCTACCTTGAAAGCGGCGCTGTTGACTATGCGGCCAGCGCGGCAAATGCCAGCACTGCGATGATCTCCATCTTCTTCATCGTTCTGGCTATTCTGTTCGGCTTCTTCGTTTACAGAAGAAACGCTCCTCTCGGCGTTGCAACCGCCATCGGCATTGTTCTTATCGCAGTTGCCATGTATGTTGGTCTGAACTGGCATCCTATCTACCTCAATTATGAGACATGGATGCTTATCTGCGGCGTATACATCCTCGTTGCATCCGTAACGCCTGTATGGATCCTGCTGCAGCCGCGTGACTATCTGAGCTCGTTCCTGCTCTATGGTATGATGATCCTCGCCGTTGTCGGCATCATCGGCTGCCATCCCAGCATTGATACAATGCCCGCATTCACCGGCTTTACCGACACCGTTGCACCGACAGGCACCTCGCTCGGTTTCCTGTTCCCGGCACTTTTCGTTACCATTGCATGCGGTGCAATTTCCGGCTTCCATTCTCTCGTTGCTTCCGGCACGACCGCAAAGCAGCTCAATAACGAGCGCGACGCACGCCCCATCGCATACGGCGGCATGCTTATCGAGTCCGCACTCGCTATCATTTCCCTGTGCGCTGTTGCGTACATCTGGAAGGATTATGCCGGCGGCACCACCGTCGTCCCCACCGCAGTTTTCGCAGGCGGCCTTTCCGCAATGCTCGGCGAGCTCTTCGGCTCCGGCGCACAGAGCGTCACCTATTCTCTGCTCATCCTGGCGGTTTCCGCATTCTGCCTCACCTCGCTTGATACCGCTACCCGTCTTGCCCGCTACATGTTCCAGGAATTCTGGATGAAGCCCGGCGAGAGCCTCAAGGATATGACCGGCGCACGCAAGGTCCTCACCAATCCGTATGTAGCTACCGCTATTACCGTAGTTCTCGGTGTTGCGCTCGGCATGACCGGCTATGCAAAGATCTGGGCTCTGTTCGGCGCTGCAAACCAGCTGCTGGCCGCTCTCGGTCTGCTCGCAGTCGCTGCGTGGCTCGGCAAGGTCGGCAGAGACAACAAGATGTTCTACTTCCCGTTTGCTTTCATGCTGGTTGTAACTATAACCTCTCTTGTATTTACTATTAAGTCCCAGATCGGCCTCATCTCCGCGGGCACCGATGTTACCTGGGGTGTTATCCGTGCTGTTATTGCCGCTCTTCTTATCATCCTTGCTATCGACCTCGTTGTTGAGGGCATAAAGGCTCTTAAGAAGCAGGCTCAGGCAAAGGCTGCAAACTAATTTAGTAGACCCACAAAATACAAATAGCGATACATATCAGGGAAGCCGCCGTCAGGCGGCTTCCTTTTTTGACGCTTAAAGGCGCGCCATTTTACAGATTTTTAACTAAAACTCTTTTTTTATCTGTATAATTACTGTATACTTATTTATAAGTTTATTAATTTTGATCCAAGGGGGAAATAATATGAGTAAAAAAGCCCTTGTTGTTGAAGACGACGTCAATATCGCCGAGCTTCTCATGCTCTATCTTGAAAAGGACGGCTTTGAGGTCAGCATCGCACATGACGGCGGCCGCGGCATAGATATGTTCAATGAGATATCGCCCGACCTTGTTCTGCTTGACATCATGATGCCCGTCATGGACGGTATGCAGGTCTGCCGAGAGATACGCAAGACCTCGTCCGTTCCAATCATCATGCTCACCGCCAAGGGCGCTGTGGGCGATAAGGTCGCAGGTCTCGATATCGGAGCGGACGACTATATAACAAAGCCCTTCGAGGTAAAGGAGCTTCTTGCGCGCATCCATGCGGTCATGCGCCGCTCGGAAGCCGACACCGCTCCGAAGGAGAAAAAGCTGTGTTACGATAAGCTAATAATAAACCTGGATTCTTATGAACTCATAGTTGACGGCGTCAAGGTCGACACTCCGCCCAAAGAGATGGAGCTTCTGTATCATCTTGCCGCCTCGCCCAACATAGTTTTCACCCGCAACCAGCTTCTTGACGAGGTTTGGGGCTTTGATTACTTCGGCGATTCGCGCACTGTCGACGTTCATATCAAGCGTCTGAGGGAAAAACTCGAGGGCGTATCACCCCAATGGTCTCTGCAGACCGTTTGGGGCGTCGGTTATAAATTCGAGGTCGTAAAATAAAAGGGGCCGGCTCGTATGAAGAGCATATACTTACGCAATTTTCTCGCCACGGCGCTTCTTGTTTTCTTCTCGTTCGCCATAATAGGCACGGCGTTTTTCTTCCTCGGCAGAGGTTATCTTATAAACTCCGCACGCGACAGAATGAGCGCCAGCGCCGATGAGGTGGTCAAATCCGCCCTCGCGCTTTCAAAGCAGGAATCGCTCAGCAGCTGGAATCTGCGCCTGACAATAAGCCCGATCGCAAATGTCACGTCGAGCCACATATTCATCTGTGATCAGGACGGTCTTGTACTGTCCTGTTCCGATTTGACCCTGTATTGCACAAAGCATCAGGGCAAGCAGCTTGATCCTTCGGTCATGCAGGCCGTGAGCTCGGGCAGCGAATTTGACGGTATGACCACGCTCAAGGGCTTTTATTCCGAGCAGCAGTACGTAGTGGCAAAGCCCATAGTTTCGGGCGACGAAACGCTCGGATATGTCTTCGTGGCATCCGACGAAATGAACATTATGAATAACTGGCAGGCGTTCCTCGGTGTCGTGCTTGCCGTCGCGATAGCGGTTGTGCTCATAGCAATACTCATGAGCCTCATTTATTCAAAGAAAATGGCCGAGCCGCTTGACGAGCTCACGCTCGCGGCGCGAAAATTCGCACTCGGCGACTTCTCGGTGCGAGTCAGGACGAGAGAAGCGCGTGACGACGAGATAGGCACGCTTATCGAGTCGTTCAACAGCATGGCGGACTCACTCGAGCAAAGCGACAGCAAACGCCAGGAGTTCATCGCGAACGTCTCGCACGAGCTGCGAACGCCGATGACGACAATCGCCGGCTTTGCCGACGGCATACTCGACGGCACGATCCCTCACGAGCAGGAGGAAAAATACCTGCGCAAGATCGCCGATGAAACGCGGCGCTTATCGCGCCTTGTGCGCAGCATGCTCAACCTCAGTCAGGCCGAGAGCGACGCTGTCGACCTTTCAAAGCGCAGTCGTTTTGACCTGTCAGAGCTTCTGCTGCAATGCCTTTTGAGCTTTGAGAGCAGAGCTAAGGATAAAAATCTTGATGTCGACCCGCAGCTTCCGGAGGATCCTATCGAGGTGTTCGCGGTGCGCGACTCGATAACGCAGGTCATATATAATCTCACCGACAACGCGATGAAGTTTGCATCGCCGGGGAGCACGGTGACCATAAGACTATATAAAAAGGGCTCAAAGGCCTACGTTTCGATAAAGAACATAGGAGAGCCCATACCCGAGGACGATCTGCCCTACATTTTTGACCGCTTCCATAAATCCGACCGCTCGCGCAGTATGGATAAGGACGGCGTTGGACTGGGTCTGTACCTCGTAAAGAAGATACTCAACAGCCACGGCGAGGAGGTCGCGGTGTCCAGCCGCGACGGTGTTACGGTGTTTGTATTCACTCTCCCCCTTGCCACGGCAAAGCAGAAGAAAGAAAAGGCCGAGCGCAAATAAAACGCCGCGGCAGATTGGAGAAGCACATGGGCTGGTATGATCCAAACAGCAACGACTGGTATAAACCGAACGCACACCACGGAGCGAAAAACGCACAGGCCGCTCAGAATCTGCCTGCCGGCAGCAGAAAAATGCGCTATGCCGCGATAGCCGCCTGCTTGGGGCTGCTGATCATCGTCATAACCTATGTCGTATGCGGCTTCGGAGCGGACACGACCGACTATAACTCCGACGGCAAGCCCGCAGACTGGCATATGTACTTCGATGAGCTCTACGGTACCGAGGCTCCGACCTCGGTTTCGGCAAGCGTAAACATTCCCCTTGTCGAGGATCGCGGCAGTCTGAGCATCAAAAACGGCGATGCGGGCGCTGATCTCGACTTCAGCACGATATATGAAAAATGCAGTCCCTCCGTCGTCGGCATAAAGGTCTTCCGCGACGATGACGGCGAGGATTACTACGCCTGGGGCAGCGGCGTTATCGCCTCCTCGGACGGATATATCATAACCAATACCCACGTAATCGACGGGGGCGACTACGCAACTGTCGTTCTCTGCGACGGCAGCGAGCATGAGGCAAAGCTCGTAGGCTTTGACGCGACGAGCGATATCGCCGTCATTAAGATCGACGCGACGGGACTCACCGCGGCGGAGTTTTCCTCAAGCTCGACTCTCAGCGTCGGCGACAGCGTAGCCGCCATAGGAAATCCGCTGTCTCCCGATCTTCGCCTTACCATGACGCGCGGCATCATTTCGGCGCTTAACCGAGAGATGAGCTATAACGGAACGACGATGTCGCTTATTCAGACCGACGCGTCGATAAACGAAGGCAATTCCGGCGGCCCGCTGTTTAACAGCCGCGGTCAGGTCATCGGTATAACGAATATGAAGATGATCTCATCCTTCGGCTCGGGCGTTGAGGGGTTAGGCTTTGCCATTCCCTCGGATACCGTTGAGAGCATTGTGCAGGCGCTTATAAAGGACGGTGCAGTGTACGGCAGGGTGTCAATAGGTGTGACGATCGGCCCGGTGAGCGAGGATATAGCAAAATACTACGACATTCCGCAGGGGCTTTACGTAAGCTATGTCACCAAGGGCTCGGACGCCGAGGCTAAAGGCATCGAGCGCGGCGACATTATCACCAAGGTCAACGGCAAAGATGCTTTCACAAACTCCGATGTTGCCGATGCCAAGGAGGGACTCAAGGCCGGCGACGAGCTAACCTTCACCATATGGCGCGACGGCAAAACGATGGAGATCACCGTGAAGCTTATGGATCCGACGGATATGAAATAACAGCACAAGAATCGGGCCGCCGGAGCATTGCTCCGGCGGCCTGCGCATTTTAATACTATTGAGGAGGAAAATAGAATGGATAAAGAGCGGCGCATAAGCACCGGCATCGACGGCCTTGATGAGGCTATTGACTTTCTGCGCCCGGGGGACACTGTCGTCTGGCAGTGCGAGCACATAAGCGACTATATGTATGTCGCGACAAGGTTCGTCACAAATATCGCCAGACAGGGCAAGCGCATAGCCTACATACGCTTCGGCGACCACGAGGAGATCATGGACGCGGCCGCTCTGTGCGAGGGCGGAGCAAATGTCCAGGAATACATACTCGATCCGAGAGTCGGCTTTGAGACCTTCGCCGTGCAGGTGCACAGGATAATCGACAAAGAGCCGATGGGCACCTTTTTCGTGTTCGACTGTCTTTCGGATCTGCAGAAGTACTGGTTTTCCGACCTCATGATATCGAACTTTTTCCTGCTGATAAGCCCATTCCTTATCCGCCGACAGGCGATCGCGTATCAGCCCATCGACTACGAAAAGCACACCTACGAGACCATATCGCGCATCCGCAGAGAGGCTCCGCTGCTCGTCAATATCCGCACGCTCGACGGAAGCGTCTACATGCACCCCGTGAAGGTTCGCGGCCGCCGCACGCCCACGACCTACTTCCCGCTGAAGATAAGCGGAACCAAGTGCCGCACGCTCACCTCGAGCGCCGAGACGTACGCGATATTCGAGCGCTTTACCCAGACCGGCGAGCGCCGCGACTGCTGGGACAGCATGTTCGACTCCGTTTCCGACGGCAGAGAGCCGACCGACGAGGATGGAAAGCTCTTAAAGGAAAACATCATGAGATGCCTTCTCGGCAACGAGCCGACGCGCTTTGCCCTGTGTCAAAAATACTTCACCATGAAGGATCTCATGTACATCAAAAACCGCGAGATCGGCACGGGCTGCATCGGCGGCAAGGCCGCCGGTATGCTGCTTGCGAGAAATATCCTGCGCGACGAGGCACCGGAGCTTTACAGTGCGCGCATAGAGCCGCACGACTCGTATTACATCGGCGCCGACGTGTTCTATACCTATGCCGTGCAGAGCGGCCTGTGGGGCTCTCGAATACACATGATCGAAGCCGAGGACTATCTCAAATATGCGCCCGATATCCGAGATCTGCTGCTTGGCGGCACCTTCATGCCGAGCATAAAGGAGCAGTTCATGTCAATGCTCGAATATTTCGGGCAGTCGCCCATTATCGTGCGCTCGAGTTCGCTGCTTGAAGATGGCTTCGGAAACGCCTTTGCCGGAAAGTACGAGAGCGTTTTCTGCCCCAATCAGGGCAGTCTCAAGGAGCGCTACGAGGTGTTCGAGCGCGCGGTAAAGCAGGTATATGCCAGCACCGTCGATCCGGACGCGATCAAATACCGCGCCGAGCGAAACCTCCTCGACCGCGATGAGCAGATGGCGCTTTTGGTTATGCGCGTATGCGGCGACGTTCACGGCGACTATTATTATCCGCACATTGCCGGCGTCGGCCATTCGAAGAACCTGTATCTCAACAAGCAGAACTCCTCGTCGGAAAACAAGGGCATGCTGCGCCTTGTTTTCGGAATGGGCACCCGCGCCGTGGATCGCGAGGCCGACGATTATGCACGGCTTCTGAACATGGACGCGCCCACCGCACCGCCGATGGTGGCCTACGGCGACGAGTATAAATACTCTCAGCATAAAATGGATGTGATAAATCTCAAGAGCAATGAGTTTGAGACGATAAACGTTGACAGCATAGATAAGCGCGATATAAAGGCCGACCCGTCGCTGTTTATGGAGCTCGACTATCCCACGGCGGCACGGCTGCGCGAGATGGGGCTTAGCGCCGCGGACGCGCCGGATATACTCAACTTCCGCAAGCTGCTCGGCAAAACGGACTTTGCGCCAGTCATGACCGAAGCAATGCGTATACTTGAGGAAAAGTATGATTATCCGGTCGATATAGAGTACGCCTGTAATTTTGACGAGAATGGCAATTACCGCGTGAATCTCCTGCAATGCAGGCCGCTTCAGACTCGCGGCATAGGCGCCGTCGGCGTCATGCCCAAGATAAAGCAGCTGTATTTCCGCACAGAGGGCAACTTCATGGGCGGTAATGTGTGCCTGCCGGTGCGCTACGCCGTCATGGTCAGGGTAGAGCCGTATCTCGCTCTGCCCGAGCAGCGCAAATATCAGGTAGCGCGTAAGCTCGGCGAGCTCAACAGTCTCCTGAGCAATGAGCACACGATCCTGCTCGGCCCGGGCCGATGGGGCACCACAACGCCCAGCCTCGGCGTACCGGTGCATTTTATGGAGATTAACCGCTTCGACTGCATCGCCGAGCTTGCATACAGCTCGCACGGACTTCGCCCGGAGCTCAGCTACGGCAGCCACTTTTTCCAGGATCTCGTCGAGGCGGGAACATTCTATGTTGCGCTGTATCCCGGTGAGGACGGCTGCGTGCTCAACGAGGAGCTGCTTAACGGCTGTGAAAACGTCTATTCAAAGCTCATGGGCTCCGAGCCTTGCGATGCTATGGCCGATGTCATACGCGTTTTTGATCTCGGCGAGGGCAGCGCCATCCTGTATTCCGAGGTAGAAAGCCAGGAGTGCTTCCTGGCAAAGGTATGATGACAGAACATATCATATCGAAAAAGCTTCAAGCTTTTCATCGTCTGCTTTTTGCCATATATGCCCGACGGCTTAACTATGCTTTAAAAGAATCAACCTGCAAAAACTAAAAAACCTGCCCGTATGGAGACCCAACGGGCAGGTTTTTGATTTTGGAATTGTCACAGATGCTGGTCGCGGTCAACTCTGTCGTAGAAATAATTCAGCACAGGCTCCATGGCTGCGGTAAGCTTCATATCAAGGTTGAAGTAATAGGCCGCAAAGGTAACGGCGAAAAATGCGGCGCCCGCAAGCGACAGCTTCTTTGCAACGGTGCAAAGCTTAGACATTTTACCATATCTCCTTTCGATTACCATGATTCCTCGTCAGGGAGGATCTCAAGCGTCGGGTCAACCGGCTCCTCGCCCATGACGGTGCGCATATATGTGTTTATCTGGTCGCGAACGCCCTGACGGGAGACCACGCGCGGGTCAAACAGATCATGCGAGACCCAGACGAGATTGATGCCAAGCTCGCGGGCTCTCTGCTCGAACATACCGTGCATACCGTCGAGAGCCTTGCAGCTCATATGCTCCCAAAGTATGACCATGTCGGCATTGAACTCCTCGACAAATTTCCAGAGATCATCAAGCAGCACTCTGTAGCCGCCATGTGTGCGGTTGCGCATGATCATTCTCTCGGTAAGTTTGGCTATATCGTATATCGCCTGCTCGCGGTTTTCGGGCGTATCCTCATCTGCGATCATATCGGTGTTGTCCATCGACAGCATATCGGTAAGAGGAACAATGCCCCAGCAGTTGAGCAGCCACACGAGGAAGTCCATGTAGTAATGAGACTGAACACCCCAAACGATGGCTCTGTGACGATATTCGTTTGCGGCCATCTTCTTTTTCCTGAACGCTTTTTCGGCAAGCTTCATGATCTTGCGGTCGGTCTCCTCGAACACGGGTAGTCTGCCGCTTATAGCCATGTAGTTGGTTTCGGTATAAAGCGCAAGATTTGAACCGAAGACCTGCGGATACGGGGTCTTGCTCATTTCGAGCCACTCAAGACGGCACTTGGTCGCGTAGTTTACGCGCTTTGCACACTCAAAATAATACGTCCAATCCCATTTCTCGCCGGTGTGCTCCTCAATAAATGCGATGGCATTGCGAATTTCCTGCGCAGCATAATCCTGAACATCCTCGCTTGTGTGGCGCAAAGGAGTCGCAAGCTGAAAGACGGGGATACCGTCCTCAAACTCTAAACGCTTGGAGATAACGCCGTTACCGAGCAGCGAGCCGTCGCAGGTGGTGTTGCACTGCACTGCGCAGCAGCCGAGAATTGGTGCGTCGTCATCTATTGAAACTCCGGCTTCAGCCTCGGGCATCGGGCAGACATCGCCTGCAAGACCGTATTCCTGAGCAACATCAATGTAGTGTACCGCCGCACGCTGATTGAGCAGGACGGGGATATAAGTAGAAGCAATCTCACGGCTGAGAGGCACAACGGTCGGGAAGCCCATCATGACAGACTGCATCTCGTTTTCGTCGAGAAGCACGACCTTCTTTGAAAACTCGGTGTCATTGCCGATACGGCGGTCGCCGCGGAAGAGCTTGTCGAGCAGCTTTGCAACATCTTCAATAATAATATCCTGCTCTGCGTGACAGATGCGCAGATGCTCGCCGCGCAGGCCCTGAGTGTGACGGTCGACCATCATAGGAACGGCCAGATAGCTGGACATCCAGCGGTAGCGGAACATGGCCTTGATATTGCGGGGCTTGGAAAGTACTATCCTGAACATATTGAACCAGTTGTAAAGCCATCTGGAGTAATCATAGAGCGTGTCGACGACGCCTCGCCACTCACGGCGGCTTCTGTAACGCTTGCCCTCAAGATACACTTTGCCAAAGTTTTTTGTACCGATTCGCTTGTCAGACATCACTTTACACCTCCGTTGATTTTTTTGATTTCAAGACTTTCGACGAACGCCTGAACACGGGTGCGCAGCTGACCGTTGCTCGCGCCGACATTGTACGGACGGTCTATGGACAGCACGGGATAGCCGTACTCGTCATGAAGAATGTGCGATCCCATCATTCTTTCGTATGCCCATGGATCGCAGAATTTGATCTGCTCGTAGATTATGCCCTCGGCGTTATATTCCTTGGCAAGCTCGTTTACATATGCGCGCCGCCTGTTCATCTTTTCGGTGTTCATATATCTCGGGCACTGTATCGAGTACATATAGTGACGGCAGACCTGCGTGAGCGCATCCTCCTCGCCATTGAGAACTATAGGATTTCTGCCGGGCAGCGAGCCGTAGCAGAAGCGATCTGTGCAGACATATGCGCCGCATTCCTCAACGAGCTTGATGAAGTTCACGTCGTCGATCTCGGAGCCCACAACGGCAACGCGGGCACGGAAGCCGTTATTTTCATCAGGCTCGCGGCTTTTGAGTTCCTCAAGCGTTTCCTCAAGCTTGTCAATGATAAGATGCTTCGGAGCGGCATAGGTCGCCAGCGTGATGATGTGGAATTCATAGCCGGTGATTCTCGGGTTTTCATCCTTGCGGAAATCGCCGATGGCCCGGATGAGCTCGCACACACGGTTGTGCTCGGCAACCGACTTGCGAATGGCATCATCGGAGATGTCGATGCCAAAAGTCTCGCTGAGAGGCTTCAGAATATGATTTTTGCACTGAAGCGTATAGAGATTAAGGCCGTTGTCGTCGGCCTTCATGGGTATCTCCATGTACTCATAGAAGAACTTTTCCTTGTCCATGGTTTTGAGAAGCTCCATGTTTTCGACGCAGCGATTCATCATGGTGCATCCGTCCGGAGTGATGATGCAGTCGGCAAAATTGAAGCCGCCCTCGATTGCTCTTTCAAGCAGAGCTCTCGAATACTCGCAAAGAAAGCTGGTCAGATAGTAGGTGCCCATCTCCATGGATCCCGTACGGGGAGCACGAAGACGCACGGAAAAAGCACCGGGTAGATTCAGCAGGGGCTCGGGAACGTTCTCGCAGGTGTATGCCACACAGACATTCCCTTCGTTCTGAGCCCGCAGGATTAGCTCATTTTGAGCCTCCTGGAGGAGGTTCTCAAAATACAGCAGATGCTTCAAGTCTTTCATGTTTTTACTCCATTCATTATCAAACACAATCTGCCTGCATAGAGCAGGCTGTTATAATATTAACACTTTCGGCACAAATTGCAATAGATATAGAGGTTTTTCTCGGAAAAATCAGAGAAAAATCAGAGTTTAAGCGTTCCATTGCGCCGCCTGATCGCGCAGCCAGCCGCACCACGCTTCGATCCCCTCTCCGGTTTTTGCGCTGATGGGGAATATTTTTATGTTTGGATTGCGCATCCCGGCAAATTCAACGACCTTGTCCATATCAAAATCAAAATAGGGAAGAACGTCTATCTTGTTTATGATAAGTGCGTCGCATACCTGAAAAATGAGGGGATACTTGAGTGGCTTGTCGTGTCCCTCCGGAACGGAAAGGATCATTGCGTTTTTTGCCGCGCCCGTGTCAAACTCTGCCGGGCACACGAGATTGCCGACATTTTCGAGCACGACGAGATCGAGGTCATCCGTGCCCATCTGCTCAAGCCCCTGACGGCTCATGTCTGCGTCCAGGTGGCACATTCCGCCGGTATGCAGCTGTATGACCTTCTTGACGCCGGTATTGGAGATACGCTCTGCGTCGATATCGGAGTCGATATCCGCTTCCATGATACCGATATTCATCTCGCCGCACAGATGCTCGATGGTCCGGGTGAGCGTGGTCGTTTTTCCGCTGCCGGGTGACGACATGAGGTTGAGCATGAAGCATTTGTTTTTCTTCATTTCGGCGCGAAGAACATCGGCGGCATCGTCGTTTGCCTTGAAAATGTTCTGCTTTATTTCATAAACTTTATACTGTCCCATATGTGTCTCACGCCGCCGGCTCAGCAGGCGACTATCTCCTTAATGTTCATTTCCTGCCCTTGCTGAAGCCATGTGTTGCCGCTCCCGCAGTGGGGACATGTCTTGCCGTATTTGAGCGTGGAGTAGGTGCTTTTACAGTTATCGCACCAGGTTATGGCCGGGATCAGCTCGTACTTGAATTCCGCGTGCTCAATAAGCGGCGTTTTCTTTGCGTACCAATTCCAGCAGTCCGCCAGATACTCCGGAACGATGCCCGAGACCTCGCCGAACTCGAGCGTAACGGACTGAATATCGGTAAGCGAATTTTCTTTTGCTATTTTATCGACCTGTTCTATAACATACGTCACAATGCTTAGCTCGTGCATAACAGCCCTCCTGTCTTATAGCTTTGCGAAAAAGGTGCGGAATTGCTCCCGCACCTTTGATTCTGCTCCGGGAAAAATTATTTACCGAAAAGCTGCTTTTTGATTATCTTGACCTGACGCTTTGCGGCGTACGGTCCTATTGCCTTGAATTTGTCCTCGGCAGGGATCATCTTGCTGTTCTGCGGACGATTGCGCTTAAGGTGGATCGCGTCAAATTCGCACTTAGTTGTGCAGATACCGCAGCCGATGCACTTGTTCGGGTCAACGACGCTGCGGCCGCAGCTCAGGCAGCGGGAAGCCTCGGACTTGATCTGCTCCTCGGTGAAGGTGACACGGTCGTCCTGCATGGTGAGAACCTTCTTTTTGTCGATGGCGACCTCGCATCTTGCAGGCTTCTTAAACTTCTCTGCGGGCAGAGTAATATTCTCCTTGTCCAGCTCCTTGAACTCACGCAGGTTGCGGTGGATTGTCAGAGTCTGGCCGACATTTACGAAACGATGGATCGATACCGCACCCTCACGGCCGGAGGCAATGGCGTCGATTGTGTACTTGGGGCCGGTAGCGCAGTCGCCGCCGACAAAGATGTCGGCCTCCTCGGTCTGGAAGGTAACGCCGTCATGGTCGATGAGGCTGCCGTCGGGAGTCTCGGCCTTCGTACCGGCAAGCACCGAGCCGTAATCGGAACGCTGGCCGATAGCGACCAGAACATTCGAGCAGGGAACCGTGATGGTCTCGCTCTCGTCATAGACGGGCGCAAATCTGCCGTTTTTGTCCCGCACGGAGGTGCAGCGCATAAGCTCAATGGCAGTGACCTTGCCGTTTTCGCCGATAACGGCCTTGGGCGCCCAGGAATTGTTGATGACGACGCCGTCGGCAAGGCCTGCATTCTTCTCATCGGGAACGGTGGGCATCTCTTCGTCCTTTTCAAGGCAGTACATGTTGACACTGCCGCTTGTAAGACGACGAGCCGCACGCGCAACATCGATTGCTGCATTGCCGCCGCCGATTACAACGACATCGCCGGTCAGCTTTTTGGTCTTGCCGCTGTTGACAGAGCGCAGGAAGTCCAGACCGCCGAGAACGCCCTTGAGCTCTTCGCCGGGGATGTTCAGCTTTGCGGCCTTCTGCAGACCCACTGCAACATAAAATGCCTTGAAGCCTTCGTCACGCAGCTGCTGGATGGTGACATCCTTGCCGACCTCTACGCCGCAGCGGAACTCAACGCCCATCTCACGCAGAACATCTATCTCGGACTTGACGATATCCTTGCCGATACGGAAGGAGGGAATGCCGTTTACGAGCATGCCGCCGGGGACGGCCTCCTTCTCGAACACGACGGGGCTGTAGCCTTCAATTGCAAGGAAGTATGCACAGGACATACCGGCGGGGCCGGCGCCGATGATTGCGATCTTCTGATCAAATTTCTCATGTGTGCAGGACACCATGGGCGGTACATAGCGATGCTCTGCCTTCATATCCTGCTCGGCGATGAACTTCTTGATCTCGTCAATTGCAAGAGGCTCATCAACGGTACCGCGGGTGCAGGCGTCCTCGCAGTATTTGCGGCAGATGCTACCGCAGACTGCGGGGAAGGGGTTGTCCTTCTTTATAAGCTTGAGAGCGTCGGCATAGCGACCGTCGGAGGCCATCTTTATGTAGCCCTGGATCGCAATGTGAGCCGGGCAGGCAACCTTGCAGGGCGCCGTGCCGGTCGGCCAGGTCTGAATCGAGCCGTTCTCGTTTCTGTAATTCTTGTTCCAGTGATCTTCGCCCCACTGAGTGTCGTCGGGCAGCTCATGGCGGGGATACTGGATGGGGCCTTCCTTGGTGCAGAGCTTCTGACCGAGGCGGACTGCGCCTGCCGGGCAAGTCTCGACGCACTTGCCGCATGCGACACACTTTTCGGGGTCGGTCTCTGCGGTGTAGGCGGATGCGGAAAGATTCGGCGTGTTGAACAGCTGCGAGGTGCGCAGTGCGTTGCAGACGCCGACGGCACAGTTGCAGATGCCGAATATCTTGTTCTCGCCGTCGATATTGGTTATCTGATGCACATAGCCCTTGTCCTCGGCCTTCTGAAGGATCTCCATAGCTTCTTCATAGGTTATGTCACGGCCATGGTTTGTCTCACGGCAGTAGTCGGCAAAATCACCGACACCGATGCACCATTCGCCTTCGATATCGCCCGAGCCCTCACCGCGGATGCGCTGCTGTTTGCGGCAGGAGCATACGGAAACGCCGATCTGACCTTCGTACTTCTTCAGCCAGTGGCTGAGGTGCTCGATGGGAAGAGATTTGCTTTCTGCGGGGATGGCCTTCTCAACAGGTATTACATGCATGCCGATGCCGGCGCCTCCGGGAGGCACCATCTCCGTGATACCTGCCAAAGGAAGATATGCCATACGCTCAAAGAAGTCGGCAGTTTCGGGATACATATCCGACTGCTCGGGGTTTATCATCATGATCTCGGCACTGCCCGGGACGAACATATCCAATACCCAGCGCTTCTCGTGGTTGGGGTTTTTGCCATCGAGATTTTCCCAGTGGAACTCAACAAGACCGCTCTCGCTGACGGCCTGCATGGCCTTCTCAAGGTACTCTCTGTCAAACTGAGGGTTCTTTGCTGCCAACTGTTCGATGGTCAAGGGTACGCGCTTTTTCATGGTCAGGCAGATGTCGAGTATATCATCGGCCATCTTCTGATCATACTTGTATGCGGTATACTTCAGTGCAGAATTGATGCCGAGGTATTCCGGGGATTCTGGTGTGATCTTATCCTTTCCGAGAAGGACAGTGGCACGGTCGGTGATCACCTTGCCGAGCTTGGCGATCTTTTGGTCTTTTGTCATAGCTTGTAACCTCCTGATTTCTTCAATGCTGATACACTTACACTTGTGAATTTAATATCAACGCTTAAATGCATAGTAGCTTTTTTGTTTAAAATAGTCAATAAGCGCGCTGCTAATTTGACAAATCTCACAAAACAGATGCAAAAAATTTGATAACAACATCGTTGATGAGTTGACAATTACGGACAAATAGTCTAAAATGTTTTTAAAATACGAACAGTTTGGCAGGTGAGTTTTGTGCAGGATTTATCGCTCCGAGTCAGGGAAAATATTGCAAAATGTGCGATAGAGCTATTTAAAACCGAAGGCTATGACAGCGTCAGCGTCAATGAAATATGTGAGAATGCGCATGTTTCGAGAACGGTTTTTTATACAATGTTCAAGGGTAAGCGCGGTATACTTGATTATGTTGTTTCAAAGCCGCAGCAAAATGACGATGAGGACTTTCGCCGCTTTGCGGATGCCGAGAACGATTTTGAACGCATATGGCAGTTGTTTGAGCGGTTCATAGCCATTGCTCTCGATTTCGGGCCGAAGCTGACGAGCAGACTGTTTATTATGCAGTTCGAGTCGCCCCAGGGGATAAGAGATGCGGTGCATGCTCTTGACGACCTGTTTGCCACGCTTGCAAAGAACTGTGCAAAGAACGGGATAATCGAGACCGAGGAGCCGCCGGAGCTTTTGTCACATATTGCGACCGACCTTATTCTGCACGAGCTTTATGTCTGGTGCAGCCAGAACGGAAATTTCTCGCTGCGTGAGCGTGCACGCCAGTACGCCGAGGTGGCTTATCATGTTAAGCCGCAGTACCGGATGACTCCTGAACAGCGTGCGGCACTGTAAACAAATAAAACAGCAATATCGGAATAGTCGTGTCATGCGGCCGTGCCGTTTATATTCTGCGGCTGTCTCCATGCAATTTGATCATTCCGGCTAATTAAAAATGCCGAAGGGAGGACTTCTTTAAGGAGTTTCTCCCTTCGGCTTGCTTTTTCAGCTCTCCATCTGTTTTCCGAGGAACGAAGCCACGGTCTGCGCGAGCTTGAACTCGATGTCGCTGCCGGCAGACGGGGCAGAGCTTACGAACGCCACGCAGCCGAGTATATCACCCTCGCTGATGATAGGAGCCGCGACCGAAACGTAATAACGTTCATTGCCGTCAAGGACGTGTATAGGCTCGCCGCCGTCGTATTTCACGCTGCCGCGCGATTCCATGATCCGCTCAAGCGACGGCGATATGCGCTTTTCAAGAAAATCGCGCTTGGATGCGCCGGATACGGCAATAACGCTGTCGCGGTCGCACACGGCGGCCACCGCATCGGTAGAGCGGTACAGACTCTCGCATATTTGAGAAGCGAAGTCGCTCAATTCGCCGATCGGGGAATACTTCTTAAATATCACCTCACCGTCGCGGTCTGTGAATATCTCCAACGGGTCGCCCTCTCGGATACGCATTGTGCGGCGTATTTCTTTCGGGATAACGACCCTGCCGAGATCGTCGATGCGTCTGACTATTCCTGTTGCTTTCATATCTTTGATCCTCCATATTTTTGTCGTGCAGATATATTCTCTGCAATTGAACAAATAATATGTAGAAAAGGAGAGCGCTTAATTGATAGTTAATTAACTAACATTACAAAACGGCATGCAATACATGATTTTTATTCGCTTGCTAAATGCCGTACCGCGTAGTAATATGAAAACAGAAAGAGAAAGTTAATTCTCTGACAAACTATAAATCAACTCAAATTTATTATAAAAGGAGTTTTCAAAATGAGTTACGAAGTAAAGAATTTTATCCGCAAGATCGTATTTACCGTCATCGCGTTTGCAGCGCTGTGCATCTTCTGCTTTGACATGTTCGGCTCGAACGGAAGCTCCCGGTTCGGCTTCCTGGCACTGCTCTTCCCGGTACTGGGTGCTCTTGAGTACATGCTGCCGACCCCCGATTTTACGAAATAACTTGCTGTCCACGATTTTAAACAAATACCTACCCTATAAGAAGGCCCGTCCGCAAGGACGGGTTTTCTTTTGCTATCCTATATCAATTGTAAAGAAATCGGTGTTCGCGCTGAGCTCGACCTCGCCGCCGTATTCGGGTATGGTGACATTTTTATTGCTGCTCGTGAGCTTTATGCGGTTCGGGTCATTTATTATGAGCCGGGAATTTTCGCGGCTGACTGCGCCGCAGCCGCTCAGCACAAGGCCGAGTGCTGCGATAACTCCGCCGATGATGATATTGCGCTTGGGCGTATTCATTGCTTTCAGCTCCTGTATCGGCGCTTATCGAACTGATTATGATTGAAAATGGGAACCGTGTCAAGAAAAAACAAAAGCTCCCACAAGCGTGGGAGCTTTATAAGACTTAGATATTATTCCTTCGCGACGGTGTCGAGCGATGCCATGAACAGGCTGTTCTCGGCATCCGAGGGGATGAGGAAGCCGACTCTCGGCGAGACGGAGAAGGCCTCGACGCTCGGACCGTCCATCAGGCAGCTGCGCTTGAACTGCTGGCTGAAATAGCGCTTGCAGTAGCTGCGGAGCCACTTGGTGAGCTCCTCGTCGGAAAATTCGTCGCCCCAGGCGGCCTTGGCAAGGCGCATGGTCTTGGCAGGGGAGAAGCCGCAGATCATCATCTTGTGGGTGAAGAAGTCCTGCAGGCTGTAAGAGCCGACGTTTTCCTCGCTCTTCTGCTCGATCTGATCGTCGTGGATAGGCAGAAGCTCCGGAGTTACGGGGCAGTCGAGAACATCCCACAGAGCGTCCGCAAGCACCTTGTCCTCGGTGTGCTGCGCGATATAGCGAACGCCCGCGCGAACCTGAGTTTTGGTAAGACCCATGTTCACGTCGTACATGCTTGTGTGGTCGCCGTTATAGGTGCACCAGCCGTCAACAAACTCGCTGAGATCCTCGGTGCCGACGTCAAGGCCGTTTACCTTATTGGCGATATCCATGAGCACCTGCGTGCGCTCGCGCGCCTGAGCGTTCTCAAAGGCGATGGAGTAGTCGTCGTGGGCGTGGCCGATGTCGTCGAAGTGCTTGTAAACGCTCTCACCGATGTCGATAACGCGGACCTCCGCGCCGACCTGCTCGGCGACGATGATTGCGTTGGACTTAGTGCGGGAGGAGGTGCCGAAGCAGGGCAGGGTGCAGGCGACGACGTTAGTCGAGGGCAGACCCATGCGCTTTACTGCCTCGGCGCAGACCATAACGGTCAGCGTTGAGTCAACGCCGCCGGAGATGCCGACAACGCAGTGGTCGAGACCCGCGTAGGTCATGCGCTTAACAAGGCCGGAGACCTGAATGTCGATCATTCTGCGGCAGTAGTTGCCCATATCCTTCTCAAACTCGGGCAGATGCGGCAGCTTGCGGTAAGTGCGAGTGAGCTCGGTCTGGCAGATCTCCTCGCCCCAGTAGAGCTCGGAATGGCTGTATTTATACTGGCTTCTGCCGTATTTTCCGCTTTTGCGGCGGAGATTTTCAAGGTACTCAACGTCGATCTCGGAGACGACAAAGCAATCCTCGCACTCGTCGGAAGCGAGCACCTCACCGCTTTCGGCGACCATGCACAGGCCGGAGTAGACGTTGTCGGTCGTGCTCTCGCCCTTACCGGGAGCAGCGAGAACTATGCCGCACTTGAGATGCTTCGAGCGGTACTTGACAGACTCTGTAGCCTCAATGGTCGAGGTGACGGTTGCGGGGAAGGATGCAAGAGACGCGATGACCGTGGCTCCCGCAAGCGCATGGCGTGCTGCCGGTGCGTCGATTGCGTCGGCGTCCGCGCCGAGCTCGACCGCGACCGAAAGACCGGGCAGAACGTCGCTCGTAAACAGAAGCTCCGTGTCGAAAAATGCGTCGAATTTGCCGCACATGGTCTCCTCGCCGCCCTCGTCGTCGGCCGCGGCAAACAGGGTGCCGTCGGTCTCGGAGCGGGGAACAAGACCAAGAAGCTCGCCGTCGGATATTACGGCCGCGACGCTGTACAGCGCACCGCCGCGCGGGGCGTAGGGCAGGCCGACGATAACGAGCATGTCGTTTCCGGCACTGGCTTCGATAACTCTCTCGAGCGCTCTTTCCGCGCCTCGGAGGATGACGCTGTGGCCGATAAGGTCGTAACAGGAGCAGCCTGTGAGAGTAAGCTCCGGGAAAACGAGCAGCTTTACGCCCTTGTCGGCCGCTTTTTTCATGCACTCTATGACCTTGCCGGCATTATACTCTGTGTCTGCGACCTTTATCATCGGAGATGCAGCAGCAACTTTAATAAATCCGTCTTTCATTTTGATCACTCATTTCTATGATTTTTGTATGTCAAATAAATTTTTACCATAATAGTGATAGATTATCTGAGACGATGCGTCAAAGCAGTCGGGGGAGATGACGATCGTTATTTTGTCCCCGCTTATGCGGCAGTCCTCAATGCCGTCGATAAGGGGGAGAAGATTGGTCTTGAGCTCCTGCTCAAATTCGTCCAGGTGCTCGGAATAGTACTCCGTGGTCTGCGGGCAGGTATACTTATCGCCAAGCGGCGCTTCGCTTGTAAAGCAGAACACCATGAACACGATAAACAGGATAAGAAACAGTACGCAACCTATGGGTTTTATGGCTTTAACAAAGCTTTCTCCTGCTGTCATAATATCGCCTCCGTTTCAGCCTTGCAGCTTATAGAACGCAATGTCGGCGCTGTCGGCAAGAGCCTGCCGCATGAGCCACGACATCGTGTCGAATTTGTCCGGGTCGAGGGTATCGGGAAGCTCCGAATATATCCCGCCGTCGCTGTCAACAGCGTAGAGCCACTCGTAAGCTGTGCAGCTTTCCTTGACGGAAGCTATCATGCGCCAGTATGGATCGAGCCTTATGCCGGCTGCACGCAGAGCGTCAAGGCCGAGATACGCCGATGATGTATCCTGACGGCTTCCGGCCTCGCCGGGGAGCAGACTTTCGTCATTTGACCATATAAGATAGTCGGTCGAATACAGCTGAGCGATCGTTTCGACCGGCCACTTGCTGTTTTCCTCATCGGGGCACATACCGAGCGCGGAATAGACCGTTCCGTTCCCGTCAAGGGGCAGCCCCGCGCGGTGATCGCCGAAAAAGACGATTATCGTCGGCTCTTCGGTCTGCGAGAAATAGTCGATAAGCTTCCCAAGAGACTTTGACGCGTTCGCGCAGCCCTGCGTGTATGCGTTCAGGCTGTCCTGCGCATTCTTGCCGAGAGACGAGGTGAACGGATAGTCATAGCTGTCGTATTTATCTCCGGCAAACGGGGTGTGGTTTTCCATGCTCGCGGCATAGAGGAA
>CALBGG010000138.1 GCA_937893605.1 uncultured Clostridia bacterium | reverse complement strand
CGCCGTAGACGGCATCTCCGAGCAGCGGGTGGCCGATGTGCGCCATGTGGACGCGAATCTGATGCGTGCGCCCGGTCTCGAGCCGGCAGCGGATGTGTGTGTAGCCGCGATAGCGCGCGATGACCTCCCAGTGCGTCACCGCATTGCGCGAGCCCTTCTGCGTGACGGCCATTTTCTTTCGATCGTTCGGATGGCGGCCTATGGGCGCGTTCACCGTGCCGGAGTCCTCGCGCATGCCGCCGCGCACGACGGCCTCGTATACACGCGAAAGGCTGCGGTCGGAAAGCTGGGACGACAGCGCAAGGTGCGCAAAGTCGTTTTTCGCAACGATCAGAAGTCCGGAGGTGTCCTTATCTATGCGGTGCACGATGCCGGGGCGCTTCTCGCCGCCGATGCCGGACAGCGAATCGCCGCAGTGGAACATCAGGGCGTTTACGAGAGTTCCGTCCGGGTGGCCGGGCGCGGGGTGCACGACCATGCCGCGCGCTTTGTTTACAACCAGAAGGTCGTCATCCTCGTACACGATGTCAAGCGGGATATCCTGCGGCCTGAGCTCGGTATCGGCGGCCTCGGGCATGATGAGCACGACCTCATCGCCGGGTAAGCATTTGTGGTTTTTCTTTACCTCTTTGCCGCCGACGGTCACAGCGCCTTCGTCAATGAGCCGTGCGGCGGCGCTTCGCGTGAGCTCCGGCACACAGCGCGCAAGGAGAGCGTCGATGCGTTCGGCGCTCTCCTGTGCTGTTATCATTATTATGTTATCGTCCAAATAATCCATTACAGATCCTTAAACTCGGCAAGAATATCCTCAACGCTGAACTCCTCGCTCTGCTTGGGCTCGTCCTTCGGCGCTTCGGCCTTCTTTTCGGCGGGGCGAGCCGAGCTCAGCGCGGGGCCGAAATCATCCCAAAACGCGTCGTGCGTCGGGGCAGGTGCAGGCTCGGGCTTTATCGGCTGCGCCTCCTGCGGCTGCTCGGGAGCAGCGGTGCTTATACCGAAAATATCGGCAAAATCGTCGACGGGGTCAGAGGTCTGACTCGGTACGGGTTTGACCCTGATCGGCGTCTTGTCCTCCTCGTCCTCGCCGTCTCCGCGCGAGCCGAAGAAAACATAGAGTACAAACATCAGGCACGATACGACGAGCACGGCGTCGGCGATGTTGAAAACCGCGAAGTTGACAAACTCGAGCTTGAACATGTCCACAACATAGCCGAGGAACACGCGGTCGATGCAGTTGCCGAGCGCGCCGGTGAGAAACAGCACCTCGCACCAAACGGCAAAGCGCGAGTCAAACACGCGCCGCACGAGCAGCACGGCGATAACGACGACGAATACCGCCGTCACGGCAAGAAAGATCCAGCGTGCGTAGTCGACATTGTCCAGCAGGCCGAACGCCGCGCCCGAGTTGTGGATATTCACGAGCTTCACGACGCCGGGGATAAGCTCCTGCGAGCCGGTCGACAGAGTTATATTCACCGTGACCCAATATTTGAGCCACTGATCCGCGATGAGCAGCACCGCGGCAACGATCGCAAAAAGCATGGTCAGATCCTTTCGGTTTTTACACTTATTTATATATAATGCACCAAAACGCCCCATTCGTCAAGTGTTTTAGAGGCGCATGGACGCAGCTGCCTATACATATATTACAGGTGCCCGGTTCGGAACATTGGCATAAAACGTAATGTTTCGCTTCCCGAGAGTGCGGTGCAGGTTTTGCGTGAGCCCGGTGTCGCACCTACCGACAAAACCATTACAAGCGGAACGGGCAAGCCCGTTCCCTACAATGCGCGCCGCAAAATTTGCAGTGCACTACTGGAAAGCGGCAGTTTCCCGGTTTTGCCGGCATTTTCGATACCGGGTTCACGCAATAACCGTATCGGTACAGCCTCAATTCGCCTCTAAAGAATAATTGTAGAGCTCTTTGGAGGACAGGCCGGTCTCGGCGGCGGCTTTTTTGCAGGCGGCCTTGCGCGAAAGACCCTCGGCGCGATAGCGCTCGACGAGGGCAAGGGCGTCGTCGAGCGTGAGCTCGAGCTCCTGCTCCGGCGCGCCGTCGATGACCAGCACAAACTCACCCTTGGGCGGCGTCGCGGCAAAATGCTCGACCGCTTCGCCGAGCGTGGTGCGTATCGTCTGCTCGTGGATCTTCGTAAGCTCGCGGCACAGCGCAATGCGGCGATCCGCGCCGAAGGTATTTTTCATATCCTCAAGCGTGCGCATGAGCTTGTGCGGCGCTTCGTAGAATATCATGGTTCGTTTCTCGCCGCGCAGGCTCTCAAGGTGCTCGCGGCGGCTTTTGTTTGCGGTGGACAGGAAGCCTTCAAAGCAGAACCTCCCCGACGGCAGCGCCGACAGCGCGACTGCCGACACGAGCGCGGCAGGCCCCGGAACGACCAGCACCTCCACGCCGCTTTCCGCGCAAAGACGCACGAGCTCCTCTCCGGGGTCGGATATCGCGGGCATTCCCGCATCGGTCACGAGCGCACAGCTTTCGCCGGCGAGGATGCGCTCGAGTATTTTTACGCCGGAAGCGTATTTGTTGTGCTCAAAATAGCTCACGAGCGGCTTGCGGATGTCGAAATGATTTAAAAGCTTCATCGTAACACGCGTATCCTCGGCCGCGATGAAGTCGGCGTCGCGCAGCGCCTGCATGGCGCGCGGCGAAAAGTCGCCGAGGTTTCCGATAGGCGTTCCGACAAGATATAATTTACCGCTCATTTCCGTCCTCCCTGTGATAAATGCGTTTTATTTCCGAGCTCTCGCGCCCGTCGTCGCCGCAGATAAAAAGCGGCGGCATTATTTTTAAGCCCGCGCCCGCGCCGCGCCGCGCCTCGATGAGCACGAGCGAAGGCTCCTTTTGCGCCGAGTGCGAAACCGTGCGCAGGCGCTTTGCCTCAAAGCCGGTTTCACGCAGCAGGCATATAACGTCGGCAAGCCTCTCGGCTCTGTGCACAAGGCAGAACGCGCCGCCCGTGCGGCACAGATACGCCGCCGCGCGGCAGATATCCTCCAGTGAGCACAGAATTTCACCGCGTGCGGCGGCTTTGTCCGCGTCCGGGCTCTGCCTTCCGCTTCCGGCGGCAAAGTACGGCGGATTGGACACAACGAGGTCAAACTGTCCTGTTTTGAACAGCTCGCGGCAGCCTCTGATATCGCCCGTGACGATATCGCAGCGCTCCTCCAGCGCATTGGCGGCCATGTTCCCGCGTGCAATGCGCGCAGCCTCGGAGTTTATCTCAAGACCCGTCATGTGCAGCCTGTCGCTTCGCGTAAGAAGCAGCAGCGGCAGTATGCCCGAGCCGCAGCCGAGGTCGATGCCGCGCTTTCGCGTGCCGATATTCACAAAGTCCGCCAGCAGCACGGAGTCCGTGCCCGGCCGGAAGTGCTCCGACTGCTCAAACAGCGGCCCATTTTTCCATAACTCCATTTTTCCAGCAGCGCTTTAGCGCACTCCTTATACGTTTATTGCGTGAACTCGATATCGGAACATCGGTGTAAACCGCAGCGTTTCGCGTCACATAAGCTCAACGAAAATTTGCCTCGCACCCACGGGAGGCGACAGTCTCGCGGTTTCGTCGGCACTTTCGACACCGGGTGACCGCAATCACCGTATCCGTAGCTGCGTCCGTGCGCCTCTAAAAAACATTGTAACAAATATGCTGCGGTGCGTCAATGCGCTTGACTGCGCGCCCCGGTTTGGAGTAAAATCATATCAAAGCATAGCTGAAAATCTAACGGAGGTAGAAACAATGAAAAAATGGCTTATCATAGCACCCATCGCCGCAGCGGCGGCAGCAGGCGCGGCGCTTGCGCTCAAGGGCAAGTCCGGCGCGGATAAGAAGCCGACTGCAAAGGCGGCATCCAAGCCCGCGGCGAAGGCCGGCGGCAAGAAGGATGACGGATTTGTGATGAAAAACCCCACGGCCGGCGTTTACAGCTTCGCAAGCGGCTACAAGGACGCAAAGGAAGTCACCGTGACTATCACCTACGACGCGGATAAGCACGCGTTCGGCGTCGTGTCCGAGGGCTATATCACAGATTCGGGCGACTCGCACGTCGCCATCATCAATGCCGACGATTTTTCCATCCAGATCGAGTACGCGCCCTACTACCACGGCGAGGATTTTGCCGCGCTCGAAAAATCCGTTGCGGAAAACTACAAGAACTTCGGCAAGGTCAGCTTCAAAAACGCAAGCGGAATATGCTTCACAAACGGCGGCAGCTACTGCATGGCATTCCCGGTGGCAGACTCTGCGGCCGACTATGTCCTGGCTACGGTCGTTCTCATGGGCGACGACAGTGAGGATGAGCGCGTCAAGCTCCGCTCGAATCCCGAGATGCTCGCCATCATGGATACCCTTGTCATAGAGTAAAAAAGCAGCAAAAGAGCCGGGAGCGGCGGCCTCCCGGTTTTGCCGGCATTTTCGACACCGGGCTTGCGCAAAAAACGTATCGGTACAATGTCCGTGCGCCTCTGAAAAGCGCCGATAAAAAAACACGAACGATTTTCTCGTTCGTGTTTTTTCCATAATAAAAGAAGAGAGGTGTAGATGTGAACAAAAGCTCGCACTGTTTTGATCTTTCCCGGCGGCGTCCTGAACCGCCGCCTGGGGCTTATCACATATCAAGGGAGGCTTTGTGATCTTAATTTACTACTTCCGCGATAGGATTTCAGCTCCAAAACGGCTCTCTCCTGCTCCAAAAGGGCAAACTTAGGCCTTGCCGTGCATTTTCTCCATTTCGGAGACGTGTTTTTTTATCGCATTGAACGATTCGTCGCTTATGATATGCTCCATCTTGCACGCATCCTCGGCTGCGGTCTCCGCGCTCACGCCGAGCATCTGGAGATAGCGCGTGAGCATGGTGTGACGCTCGTATATCTTTGCGGCGACCTCGACTCCGGCCTCGGTGAGGCTCAGGTGCCCCAGATCGTCGGCAACGAGATAGCCGCCGCTTTTGAGCAGCCCGACCGCGCGGCTTACGCTCGGCTTTGAATAGCCCATGTACTCGCCGACGTCGATGGCACGCACATCCTTGTATTTTTGCGACAGGACGTAGATGGTCTCAAGATACATCTCGCCGGATTCCTGTAAAGTCATTCGTTCTTTCTCCGTATTTATAATAATTCAATATGAATGATAGCACAATGCTTCTATTAATTCAAGTAATTATGCGTAACAATCTTAATCCCTATAAGGGGAATGTGATATTCTGCACAATTAGTTAGCCTGCGCTAACCGTCGAAATTGTGCAAA
>CALBGG010000137.1 GCA_937893605.1 uncultured Clostridia bacterium | reverse complement strand
CACATCCAGGATCACGATGTCGTAAATGTTGCTCTTAACGGCGGCAAGGCCATCTGTGCCGCTGGCAAAATGGTCAACTTCATATTTTTCAAGGCGCAGAATTTCACACAAAGCCTGTGCCATTCTTTTTTCATCTTCAACGAGTAAAAGCCGCATAGGTACATCTCCTTCAAAGTTATTATACATCACAAAATTGAAGAAAGATTGAATTACAAAAGAATTTCGTCCAAATCCACACAGCCGTCTCGGATTTCACCCCGCAACGCGCTCGTCTTTCTGCGGCAGCATAGTTTTTCTACAGACTGTTATAATTCTGCTTTTTCCTCGTACGCAACTTCGCTTTTAGACATAAATTTTCCCCCTATGAAACAGTGTTTTATTTCACTGTCTCATAGGGGGGAGAGCATATCACGCCTGAATCTCTTTATTACATTATAAATTTCAGCTCCAACCGAATTTACGGAATCGGAACAGGCTTGCCTGTTCCCCGCAAAGGTGCGGCGCAGCATCGGAGGGAGGCGCAAAATTTGAAGCGTACCTGCGGGCAGCGTAAAGCTGCGGCTTATGCCAATGTCTCAAACCGGGCGACCGCAATAAATGTATTCGCAGGTGCGTTAATTCGCCTCTAAAAAGCGTCGCAGTCGTCGAAGTCGAGAAGGGTGGGGTCGATGGGGGTCTCGCGCAGGACGCTCTGCATGTACTGATTGACCTGACGGCGCATATCACGGCGCGAGATCGTGCGCGGATCCATGAGATCCTGCTGCACCCAGATGAAGTTAATGTTCCGCTCGCGTGCCTGCTCGTCGAAAATGCCCTGAAGTCCGTCCATGCCCTTGCAGGATATCTGATCGTACATGATAATGGTGTCAACATTGTACTCCTCGGCAACGCGCCACATCTCGTTGACCGCGTTTTTAAAGCCGCCCTTGGTGTGCTTGCGCATGGTTGCACGCTGATAGGTAAGGGCTACGCCCTTGAGCATGGTTTCGGGCGTGGAGGTGTCGATAATGACCTGGGAGATGTGCGTTTCCATATCCATGACGGACACGATGCCCCAGCACTGCTCGAGCCAGTTGGAGAAGTTGGTGTAGTAGTTGGCCGGGCAAGACCAGACTAACGCTTTGTGACGCATTTCGACCGAGCATGGCAGACGCTTTTCATAAGCGTCGGTCATGAGCTTATGCACCTTTTTGTCGGTCTTGTTGAAGCGCTGATCCATGCCGCCGTGCAGATGGTAGGTGTACATGCGGTACAGCCACGGCGAGGGGCCGGTTATCTGCGGATAGTCGGTGCGGTTTATCTCCCACAGGTCGAGGTGGAAGCGAGTTACCTCATTGTAGCTCTCGAGCGCTTTGGCAAACGCGTCCCAGTCGAATTTTTCGCCCGTGTGCTCTTCGATGAATTTTATGCAGCCGCGCAGCTCCTCGACGGCGTACTCCTGCGCGTCGACATCATCGTTGTAGCGCAGCGGAACGCCGAGGCAGTAGGTCGGCAGCTTGAAGTAGCGATCCTGGAACGAGGTGGTCATGATGCTGCCGTCGCAGGGCATGTTGCATGCGATGAAGCACTTGCCGAAGATGGGAAAATCGCCTTCGGCGGCGACGCCGGCCTCGGCCGACGGCAGAGGGCATACGTCCGCGGGAACGCCGAAGTTTTCGATCGCGTCGAGATACACCGGCGGAAGCTGCTGGTTTATCATCGAGGCAAGAAAGATGGGAATAGTCTGCACCGGGATGCCGATGAGGTTCGGGAAGCCGGCCATGATCTCGGTCGGAACGAGCTCGTCAAAGCAGACGATGCGGTCGGCAAGCGATTTTTTGCCGCCTATGTTGAGATCGGCGTTAAAGGTATCGGCTATGATATCGATGGTGTGCTTTATGATGATGTCATACAGAAGATGACCGGCCTTGAGCTGCACGCCGCGCATGCCCTCGAGCTGGCGGTCTATAAACTGCGGCAGCGTAAGGTAGGTCAGCATCCAGCGGTAGCGGAATATGCCCTTTACGACCTGAACGGGCGATTTAAGGACAAATTTTATCATATCCTTCCACATGACGCACCACCAGCCGTAGTCGATGAGCGTATCCTTTATGCCGCGCCATTCGCGCCAGCGGCGAACGCCGGTCTTGTCTATGTAGGTAAGACCCAGGTTTCTCGGTTTTTCTGCCATGTCAGCGCCCTCCCTTATGGATCTGTTTTATCTCAAGGCTTTCGACAAACGCCTGAACGCGCGTGCGCAGCTGGCCGGAGGCGTTGCCGGTGTACTCTCTGTCAACGCAGACGGTCGGGTAATTATACAGTTCCGTCATAACATGCGAGGCGAGCGCCCTCTCATAGCCCCAGAACTCGCAGAACTTCATCTGCTCGTAAATAATGCCCTGGGCGTTGAAATCCTTTGCGAGCTTATCGACAAAGTCATAGCGGCTGTGCACTTTGTCCTGCGACATGTAGCGCGGGCACTGGCTCGTTTCCTGATAGAAGCGGCAGATCTGATCGAGCGCGGGCTCGTCGTCGGTAAGGACGATCTCCTGCCTGCCGGGGAAGGAGCCGAAGCAGAAGCGGTCGGCCACGATGAGTGCGCCCGACTGCTCAACCGTGCGCGTGAAGTCAAGATCGTCGATCTCGCTTCCGACAACGACGACGCGCGCGCGATGCGCGCATTTTTCGTCGGGTCTGCGTGTTTTGACCTCCTCGAGCGTCTCGCGCAGCTTGTCGATTATGAGATATTTCGGGCAGCAGTAGGAAACGAGACACAGAACGTGGAACTCATAGCCCGTTATCGGGGGGTTATCGAGCTTGCGGTATTCGCCGATCTCGGTGATGATGCGGCAGACCTCGTTGTGCTCGCTCACGGCGCGGCGGATGGCGGCGTCGGAGATATCGGTGCCGTATCTCTCGTGCAGAGGCTCAAGCACCTTTTTGATTATCTGATTTTTATAGTGCTTTATGCCGTGGGGCGTGACCTTGAACGGCACGTCTATGAACGAAACGAAAAATTTATCATTCTTCACGAGATTTAACAGCTCAAAATGCTCGAGCGTGCGGTTCATCTCGGTGCACGTCTCGCCGCCGGCCAGCGCCGACAGGAAGTTATATCCGCCCTCGATGCCGCGCTCGACGAGCGCTTTTGCGTAGCCGCACAGGTAGTTTGTCATGTAGTAGGTCGATATCTCCAGTGAGCCAGTGCGCGGCGCTCTCATTCGGACGGAAAAGCAGTTGTCGAGGTTTAGCAAAACCTCCGGCATGTGATAGCAGGTGTAGCCCACTGCCTTCTTTCCCTCCGATACCGCCTGCATGACGAGCTCGTTGCCGGCCTCGTCGAGCAGATGCTCAAAGTAGATAAGGTGCTTTAAGTCTTTCATACTCCCTCCCAAATCATTAAAATTATATTAGTTCGTCTATCTTTTGTCATTAGGTTTAGTATATTATGCCTGAAGCTCCGTGTCAATACAATATGAATATATGTGTAATTTCTTTGACAGAGGACAGGCTATGGTTTATGATATATTAATATATAGACTTTCGGAGGATAAGGATATGAGCAAAAAAGAGCTTGCCGCGCAGTACCATGCCTCCGGCTGCAACTGCGCGATGGCTGTCGGCTGTGCGTTCTGCGATAAGGCCGGGATAGATGAAGACGAAATGAAGGCGCTCGTTCGCCGTTACGGCGGCGGTGCGGGAAAATACTGCGGTGCACTGCTCGGAGCGGTCGCCGCGATGAACATGGCAAAGGGCGAGCTTAACGCCGACAATCCCGCCGCGCTCGACGGAGCGGCGTCGGATAAGGCAGCGGAGCTTTTGCGCGAGTTTGAGGCCAAAAACGGCTCGGTCTTCTGCCGCGAGCTGAAGGGCAGAGATACGGGCGTCGTGCTGCGCTCCTGCCGCGGCTGCGTCGAGGATGCCGCCGAGCTCGCCGAGAAGCTTTTTGAGGAAAAATAAATGTATCGTATCTACATCGTCGAGGACGACCCCGGCATTGCCGAGGGGATAAAGTGGCAGGCCGCGTCATGGGGGCTCGAGGCTAAAAGCGCGGATAATTTCCGCGATATTATGGGCGAGTTCGCCGGGTTTTCGCCTCACCTTGTGCTTTTGGATATAACCCTGCCGTTTTATAACGGCTATCACTGGTGCAGCGCGATACGCGCCGTGTCAAAGGTGCCGATAATCTTCATATCCTCGGCATCCGACAACATGAACATAGTAATGGCGATGAGCATGGGCGCGGATGATTTTATTGCAAAGCCATTCGACGGCGGCGTTCTGATGGCGAAGATCCAGGCGCTTTTGCGCCGAAGCTACGATTTTGCGCCGGGCATGCCGATAATCGAGCACCGCGGCGCAATGCTCAACACCGGTGATAATTCGCTTTCCTGCAACGGAAAAAGCATCGCCCTGACGAAAAACGAGTACCGCATCCTGCTGTGCCTCATGCAGAACAGAGGCAAGGTCGTCAGCCGCGAAAAGCTCATGGAGAAGCTGTGGGAGACCGACAGCTTTGTCGATGAAAACACCCTGACAGTAAATGTCGGCAGGCTGCGCAAAAAGCTTGACGCCGCAGGGCTCGATGGCTTTATAGCGACAAAGTTCGGCGTGGGCTATATCGTGGAGTGAGGCAAAATGAAGCTGTTTTTTGCGTATCTTAAGGAGCATGCGCGGCTGATCGTTGCGCTCGTTCTCGCTTTTGCGGTATTCGCGGTGAGCTTTGCGCTGTATGAGCTGCCGCTTTCGGCGCTCGCGTACCCCGCGGCGCTGTGCCTTGTGCCGGCGCTTGCGTTTGTCATCACCGATTTTGTCAGGGTAAAGCGACGCCACGCGGAGTTTTTATCGCTCACGGAGATCACCGCGGCAGAGGAGAAGCTCCTGCCGCCCGTGCAGAGCATAGACGATGCCGATTACAGGCGCATAATCAAGCTTTTGGCCGACAGCCGCGAGGAGATAAGCCGCGCCGCGCTCCGCCGCCGGAGCGATACCCTCGATTACTACACCGTGTGGGTGCATCAGATCAAAACGCCGATAGCGTCCATGCGCCTGACGCTGCAAAACTCCGACTCGCCGGAGTCGCGCCGCCTTTCCTCCGACCTCGGACGCATCGAGCGCTATGTCGAGATGGCGCTTGCGTACCTGCGGCTCGATTCCGAGAGCAGCGACTATGTCATACGCGAGTTTGAGCTTGACCCGCTCATACGCCGCTCGGTGAAGAAGTTTTCCGGTGAATTTATCACAAAGCGTCTGGGACTTGAGCTCACACCGACCGAGACGCGAGTCATAAGCGACGAGAAGTGGCTGGCCTTCGTTATCGAGCAGATACTTTCAAATTCGCTCAAATACACGTGCGAGGGCAGCGTAAGGATATACATGGCCCAGCCCAAGACCCTCTGCATACGCGATACCGGCATCGGCATCGCGCCCGAGGATCTGCCGCGCGTTTTCGAAAAAGGCTACACCGGCCGCAACGGGCGCGACGATATGCGCGCAAGCGGTCTCGGCCTGTACCTCTGCCGCCGCGTGTGCAATAAGCTCGGCCACGGTATTTCCGCCGTCTCCGCTCCGGACGAGGGCACGGAGATCAGGATAGACCTCAGCAGCTATGACCTGGAGGCTGATTAGTTTTTCAGAGGCGCACGAACATATCTGCGGATACGTATGTTGCGGCAGCCCGGTATCAAAGGCGCTGACGAAACCGGGAGTCTGCCGCCCTGTTGGCTCCCCTGCGTAAGGGGAGCTGCCGACAACGTCGGCTGAGGGGTCGCTGCATGCAGTTATTGCGCTGATTTAGTGCAAAAACCGCGTCTGCATCCTTGCCTTCCCCTTCGAGGGGAAGGTGTCGGCGAAGCCGACGGATGAGGTGATATTCAATCCGTTTGCCAAAGGCAAACACATATAGCTATCAGCTGTCAACTAACAGCTCTCTGCGGTTTTGCCCGCAGTATAGATACCGGGCTACCGCACTCTCCGTATCCGTAGGAGAGTCCGTGCGCCACTAAAAAAGGAGTGCGTTAATTCGCAATTGAAAAGAATGCTTATAGACGGAAAAAAGCTTTCGGAGAAGATCTGCGCACAGGTCAGGGCCGAGGCGGAAACGATGCGGCGCAGGCCGTGCCTCGCGGCGGTGCTTGTCGGCGAGGATCCGGCGTCGCAGATATATGTGCGCAATAAGGAGCGCGACTGTGAAAAGTGCGGCATCGACAGCCGAAGATACGACCTGCCGGACACAGTGCCGGAGAAAAAGCTTCTGGCGCTTATAGACAGGCTCAATAATGACGATGCGGTCGACGGTATCCTGGTGCAGCTTCCGCTGCCGGAGCAGATATCCGAGCGCAAGGTCATAAACGCCGTCTCGCCGGAAAAGGATGTCGACGCGTTCCACCCGTTAAACGTCGGAAAAATGGTGACCGGCGAGGGAGTTCTCATGCCGTGCACACCGGCCGGCATCATGGCCATGCTGCGCGAATACGGCATATCGCCCGACGGAAAGCACTGCGTCATCGTCGGCCGCAGCAACATAGTCGGCCGCCCGATGGGACTGATGCTTTTAAACGCCGATGCGACGGTGACCTACTGCCATCGGCATACGAAGGATCTTGCGGCGATGACAAGGCAGGCGGATATACTCATCGTCGCCGCGGGCTCGCCGCGGCTCATCACCGGCGATATGGTCAAGGACGGCGTTGTCGTCATCGACGTCGCAATGAACCGAGACCCGGAGACGGGGAAATTTTTCGGCGACGTGTGCTTTGATGAGGTCGAGAAGAAGGCGAGCTTCATAACGCCTGTGCCCGGCGGCGTCGGTCCTATGACACGCGCTCAGCTTATGAAAAACATCCTCGCCGCAGCAAAGGAGCGGCAAAAGCGGGAAGACATGCGAGCCTGAAGCCGATATCGCTTTTCCGGCGCCGGGTTGCCGCAAAACCAGCGTCGTCCTCACGGGAGGCGGCAGCTCTACGGTTTAGTCGGCACCCTCGATACCGGGCTCCCGTAATAAGCATATCGGTACAGCCTAAATGCGCCACTAAAAAATAAAAAAGTGCAGGCCGATGAGGATCGGCCTGCAAAACAGGGTTGTGGGATAAAGATATGAGCCGCGGCCTTGCTTTGCAAGACCTATTGGATAAGCTGTGCTTAGATAATACAACGCAGCTGCCTCCGTGTAAAGAGCGAAGCGGCACTACTTTTGTCGAACGGAAAATTTTTCGCAAATAATTCTCTCGCGCTTGGGAATACTGAGTGGGAAAGGAGTGTTTGCAAGTGATAATCGACCGCATCGCACTTATTCTGACCATAATCGGCGGCATCAACTGGGGCAGCATCGGCCTGTTCAGGTTCGATATCGTCGCGTGGATCTGCGGCGGACAGACGGCGACAGTCAGCCGCGTGATATACACGCTCGTAGGTCTCGCGGCGCTCTGGTGCATATCTCTGCTGTTTCGCCGCGACGCGCTTCCCGACGAGGCTTGAATCATTTTGAAAAACGCCCGCGCTTCTATGCTGAAGCATGAAGGTATCGCACCTGTCGGCAAAACCCGCACAATCCCGCAAGGGAGGCGTGGCGCCTGCGGTTTGCGCCGCTGTCTCGATACCGGGCGCCGTCAGTCACCGTATAGGCACAGCGTCAATGCGCCTCTAAAAAA
>CALBGG010000136.1 GCA_937893605.1 uncultured Clostridia bacterium | reverse complement strand
TTACGCCCTGCTTTTGACGCAGGGAAAGGCAATCGGCGATCATTGCGATGAATTCGGAATTCGTCGGCTTGCCTTTGATGTTCGACACAGTGTATCCGAAGAACTTCTGCAAAACCTCGATATCACCGCGATCCCACGCGACCTCAATGGCATGGCGGATGGCGCGCTCGACACGCGACGGGGTAGTTCCGAATTTTTTGGCCACCTCGGGATACAGCACCTTGGTAACGGCATTTATAATATCCATGTCGTTTATCGTAAGTATTATCGCCTCGCGCAGATACTGATAGCCCTTGATGTGCGCCGGAACGCCGATCTCGTGTATGATCTCGGTGACGGCCGCTTCAAGGTCTGCGTCACTTGTGCGGGCAGGCGCGAGCACCTCCGCCTGCGTCGGAAATGCGCTTATCTGACGTATGCGGTCGAGCAGCACATTGACATCGCAGGGCTCGGGTACAAAGTATGCCGCGCCCAGGGCGCTGCACTGGCGCACGATCTCGCTGCGGTAAAGATGCGTAACGACGATCGCCTTGGTTTCGGGGCACGCATCGGGCAGATGCCTCAGTACCTCTATGCCGTCAAGCTTCAGGAGCACAAGATCCATGACCAGTACGTCCGGCTGCTGCTCGGCGGCAAGCGAAAGCGCGTCAACTCCGTTGTCCGTGCCGCCGACACATTCCATGTCGTCCTCCTGTGACAGAACATCGTTCAGCAGACGACGAAAGTCTTCATCAATGTCCGCTATCAGAACTCGTGTTTTGGTTTCCATAACTATTCTCCTCCAGTAAATTGCATGAACAGCGCTGCCCTTACCTTTTAAGGCAAAACAGCCGCTTTTGTGTTATAAACTTACCATATCCGAAACGTTTTGGCGCACGAATCATGTCGAGTATTTGAAATTTTTGTTGACATAATTCGACGAAATCTCCTCGAAGGCGGGCTGGTTGCGCAGTTTTTATCCCAACTATGTAATATTATGTCGAAAAATCGGGTGCAAAAACACCCTGCGCCATTGCGCAGGGTGAAAAATTCACTTAAAAACGAAATACAACGTGACAAACCAACTCAAAAGAGCGAATATCATCGCTGCCACCGCCATCTTCATGCTGTGGTCATGCTCACTGTCCTGATATGCGTCGGCTGCCTCGGATGCTCCGCGCAGATACGCTTTGTAAAGAGCCATGAAGTGATGGCTATCCTGCCGGCCGGCGGCATGAGCCTGCTTGGCCGTTATCTTTGACATTGACAGCATATCGCATCAGTCCTTTACTCTTTGTTCCGTGTCATCTATTTTACCATAACAAACGCAAATTTCAAGTACATAACTGTGGGAAATTATAAGAAACTCTCATAATTTTTTCATAACTCCCGTTATTTATATTAATTGTATTTAAACAGCAGCATTCCTCCGCACATCACGGCGAGTCCGACGTACTTGTTCCATCCGAAAGCGATCTTCTCGCTGCCCATGATGCCGAAGGCGTCGATGAGCGCGGCGACGAGCAGCTGAGAAATGAGAATAAGCGATACTGCGACCGTCGTTCCCAGACTTTTTATACCAAGCATGACGGTGAGCGTTATGACGATACCCAGCACTCCTCCGAGCCAGTACAGCTTATTGACGCTGCCAAGCGCCGTGAAGCTTCCCTGCCGCCAGAATATGAGCGCAATAAGCGCAAGCGCGAAGGCCGTGCCCTGCACGAAGGCGTTTGCCTCCATGTTCCCTATTCCCTCGCCCAGACGCGTATTCATAACGCCCTGCACACTCATCGCCATGCCGGCGATCACGCTGAATATTATGCCAAGCAGCATGTATATTCCCCCTCCGACTTTTTTCTCCGCGGCCTATTGATATCGCCGTCGAAATGTGATAAACTCCGTAATACACGTACAAATGTCATTGTGCTGCAGACAGGAGGCTCGGAAATGGCAAACGCAAAACCCAAATATTATCTCGTCGAGGCAACGGCGCTGCCCGAGGTATTCGTCAAGGTCACGGAAGCGAAGTCGCTTCTTGAAACAGGCGAAGCACGCACGGTAGCCGAGGCTGTAGAGCGCGTAGACCTGAGCCGAAGCGCCTTTTACAAATACAAGGACTGCATCACCCCGTTTCGCGACATGAAGCGCGACGCCATAATGACCTTCCATATAAAGCTGCATGATAAGCCGGGTAAGCTTGCCTCGGTACTGTCTATCTTTACCGAATCGGGCGCAAATATACTCACGATCAATCAGTCGATACCGGCAAACGGCGTCGCACTCGTGACGATATCCATAGCGTCGGAAAATCTTGTTATCAGCAGCGACGAGCTCATGGCAAGACTGAGCACCGTTCCCGGTGTTGTCAGCATAGAGCTTATGGCAGGCTGAGGCATAACTGAATATTATGAAGTAGGGCTATACCCTACTTTTTTTAATATCTGATTTGTGGTGATCAAATGCTTATTGTTCAAAAATTCGGCGGCAGCTCGCTTGCCGGGGTCGAAAGGCTCAGGCGCGCCGCCGCCATAGTATCCGACTGCGCAATGGCCGGAAACGACGTGGTTGCCGTGGTTTCCGCACGCGGAGACACAACAGATGAGCTTTTAGCCGACGCAAAGCGCATAAGCGGCTGTCCCAAATCGCGCGAGCTCGACGCGCTTTTATCCACCGGCGAGATCGGCTCGGCCGCTATGACTGCGATGCAGCTTGCGGATATGGGGCATGAGAGCGTGTCACTCAACGGTGCTCAGGCAGGGATACGCACCGACAATATTCACGGCGATGCGCACATACTGGATATCGACACAGGGCGCATTCTGCGCGAGCTCAACGCCGGGCGCATCGTCGTCGTTGCGGGCTTTCAGGGCATTGGGGGAAACGGCGATACAACTACGCTCGGCCGCGGCGGCTCTGACACAACGGCAGTCGAGCTCGCGGCGGCTTTGAACGCCGATCGCTGCGAGATCTATTCCGATGTTGACGGAATATACACTGCCGATCCCCGGCTCGTAACCGGCACGCTGCGCCTTGAGTGCATCGACTACTGCGATATGCTCGCTCTCGCGCTGCACGGCTCGCAGGTGCTGCACTCGCGCAGTGTCGAAGCTGCGATGCGAAGCGGCGTGAGGGTGCACCTGCTGTCGAGCTTCACGAGGCGCGAAGGCACGGTCATGGGAGCTTTCCCCGACCGCCCCTCTATGTGCGGCGTAACACGCGACAGTCAGCTGAGCACCGTAAGCATCATCGGGCGGAGCGCCGGTGCACGCACGCTCGCCGAGGCGGTCGGAGTTCTGGCTCACAGCGATATTATCGTTACATCAACCGAGCTGTTTGACGGCGGCTGCTCGATACGCGTTTCGCCCGACAAGCTGCTTCCGGCACTGGAGCTGACGCACAGGCGATTTTTCCGCTGATTTGACGCACTGCTTGCTTTCATCATCGGTTAGACGCTGTTTCGCACAAATTTTGTGCGTTTCAGATGCTGTTTATGTGCAAAAACAGATTTTTAACTAATTTTTGATTTGCATCCGACAGACGTTTATGATATCCTTTAATATTATAACGAACAAAACAGGAGATGATATTATGGACGTCAAGCAGTTTGAGAAGATACGCAGCGAAAATCCGTTCATGCCGCTCAACGATATCGTGCATGAGCTGGTTTTGCAGGATATCATCAGCTTTGCGGTTATGCCCGGAAGCCGGATCAGCGAAAGCAGCATCGCGCAGGAGCTCGGAATAAGCCGCTCCCCGGTCAAGGCCGCGCTCGAAAAGCTCGCGGCGAATAATTATATAAAGATACAGAACAGCCGCTACTACGTTGCGGAGTTTGACAAGAAAGAATATGACGAGATCTGCGATTTCACGGAGATGATCGAGACCTATGCTGCCGGAGAGGCCGCGATCAATATAACAAAGCAGCAGCTCGACGAGCTTTACGACATGGCTCATAAGCTTCAGGCCACCTATGACGAGGCATTCCACAAGGGAAAGGACTTTGTTTTCGCGAAGCTCCTTGAGCAGGAAATAAACTTCCACTTTTCCGTGGTAAAAGCCTCAGGCAACAGTCTTATAACCGATATTTACGATCAGATGAAATATCGCCTGTTCCGCTGCCGCAGCTATCTGCTGTTTTCTCGCCCCGAAGGCTTTTACGACACGATAGACACCGACCATGTGTTCATCTGCGATATCCTGAAGTTCGGCGACCGCGACATGGCCGCCGCCGCGATACGCCGCCACCTCGGCGTCTCCCGCTCCGGCATCGAGCGATACAATCTGCTTGACCTGACGAATAAAAAGTAATATAGGCAAATAACAGCCGCCCGACGGGCGGCTGTTTTTATATTCATTTCAGCGAATCAAGATAAACGGAAAGAAGTCTCAGCGCCGTTTCCTGCTCGTGCAGCG
>CALBGG010000135.1 GCA_937893605.1 uncultured Clostridia bacterium | reverse complement strand
TTTATTTTTCCTTCGGCCAGGGAACGGGAGTCTGCCCTTTGTTGACGATAAGATAGGCCTTATGCGCGATGCGCGCCATCGGCGCGTCGGACAGAGAATCGGAGTAGAACGCCTCTGTCACCGCTCCGGGGTGGGCTTCGTAGAATCTGCGCACCTTTTCCTCGCCAAAGCAGTTTTTGCCGTGCATTTTCGCGGTGTGCTTATCCATGGGCGAGGCAATAAGCTCGATGCCCAGCCTGTCCGTCATGGGCTTTACGACAAACTCAGGCGACGCGGAAATGACGATGTCGTCCTTGCGGTGCTGTGCACGGTACCACGGGGCTATCCGGCTCTCGTGCTCATCCCAGTAGACCTTCAGGACCGCGTCGATATCGTCAATGCGGCGCACAAAGCTGAAAATGTGCTCCTTGAGAGTCTCCTTCGGAATGAGCTTCAGCAGGTACAGCGGCACAATAACGGCCATTCTCGGCACCCACAGCAGAAACGTCAGCGGGTGGCGGCGCATATACCACAGCACGAAGGTCATCGAGGAGTCGGGATAGAATATCGTCTTGTCAAAATCGTATGTATTCATATAGCCTCAGTTCACCTTATATATACTGAATGCGGCGATGAGCGCCGACGCGAAAACGAGGGTGTCCGCGCACACGGCGGCGATCATGCCGATGCTGCCGAACGCGGCAAGCAGCAAAACTGCGAGCTTTACGAGCATAGCGAGCAGAAAGCCGAGCCGAACGGTTTTGCTCGTTTTTTTACATATGCGCATGGCGAGCGGCAGCTTGCGTATATCGTCGCTCATAATGAGTATGCCGGACTTTGAAGCCGCGGCTTCGGCGCTGAGTGCGCCTATGGCAACGCCGATGTCCGCGCGCCTGAGCACCGCTGCGTCGCTGAGCGCATCGCCCACGAACGCGAGCTTTCCCGTGTGCTTTTCGCGAAGAAGTTCACTCACGGCGACGACCTTGTCCTCGGGCGAAAGCTCCGTCATAACGTCCGACACGCCGAGGGCACGACCTACGGCCTTGCCGACGCGGTCGGTGTCGCTCGTTAAGAGCACCGCCTTTTCTATCCCGGCATCATACAGCTCGCGCACGGCGTCCTTTGCGCCGTCCTTGACCCTGTCGTCGATGATTATATAGCCGTAGTATATCCCGCCGGCCGCTACATGCACGACGGACAGATGCCTGTCGGTGCGGTCGCATTTTATTCCGTTTGTGTTCATAAGCGCCGTATTTCCGACGAGCACTCTGCGGCCGTATACGTCGGCCTCGACGCCGCGTCCGGCGAGCTCGCGGACGTTTGTGACGTGCTCGGGGTCGATGTGCGTCGTGCCGGCTCTGCGAAGCGACAGGGCGATCGGATGATTTGAATAGCTCTCGGCCGCTGCGGCGAGCGATACAAGGTCAGCACTGCTTATGCCCTTGGGCTCGACGCCCGTGACGGAAAAGCTGCCCTCTGTGACCGTGCCGGTCTTATCCATAACGACCGTAGCAGAGGAGGCGAGCATTTCAAGCTCGTTCTTGCCGCGGATGACGATGCCGTGTCCGACAGCGCTGCTCAGACCCGCAAAATACGCCATTGAGGACGCCGTGAGCGGCGCTGCAAGCGAGGCGCAGGCGAGAAATATGAGCGCTCTGTGCGTCCAGTCGAGCCAGTCGCCCATTATGATAGACGGTACGACCGCCAGCGCTATGGCGAGAAAAATGACGATCGGCGTGAATAATTTCGATATCCGTGCAAAGCGCTTTTCGCGCTTTGAAACGCTCTTCGGCGCGTTCTCGACGATCCCGGCCGTGCGCATGAGAGTGGAGTTGTCATACAGCCCCGTGACACGTATCTTCAGCGTTGAGCCGAGGTTTACGCAGCCGGCTGCGACCTCGTTGCCGACTCCGACGTCGATGCTCCCGTGCTCTCCGGTGTAGGCCGAGGCGTCAACCGAGCTTGCGCCGTCGACGACTATGCCGTCAAGCGGAATAAGCTCGTTTTTGCCGACGGTTATGACCGTTCCCGGGCGGATGCGGCCCGGGTCGACCATGTTCATTTTGCCGTCCTGCTCAACGACGGCGTACTCGGGACGAAGATGGGCCAGATACGGCGTGCGTTTGCGGTTCTTTTCGGAGAAGATTAGCTCAAGGCAGCTGCCGGCGTCAAATGCGACGAGGACGAAAAACGCCTCGGTGAAGTTCTGCATGCAGCCTGTTGCGATGCAGGCGAGAATGATGAGCATGTCGTATGACAGCGCCTTGCCGTCGAGCAGCCTGATGCCTGCCTTGCGCAGCGGAGTAAATGCCGCAGCCAGGGGCGGCACTACGCCCGTAACGACCGTCAGCCACTTCGGAAGGTTAACGTATGCCGCGCCGACTGCCGAAGCCGCGATAAACAGCGCAAGAGCTATTATAAGCGGCAGCAGCTCGCGCTCGAGCTCGATGCGTGCTTTACCGCGCCGGCGGGTATCCTTATGCTTCATTGCGTGGCCTCCAAAACTAAATGTCAATCAATATATAAAATGATACGCAATTATGCGCCCTCTGTCAAATCCGCATACACATAAATTTAATAAAACACCTTATTCCTTGACATAATCTTTGCCGGATGTTATGCTATAGCTGACGGGCGGCAGTGGTTTGCCTCCCGCCGGCTATAATAAAATAAATGTAATGTAGGAGGTGTGCCGCTTGAGAGGCTCGATGCTCAAGGAGATACTTCAGGAGCGGGGAATAAGCATAAGCGAGCTTGCCCGAAGACTGAACGTTTCCGCACAGACGCTTTACAGTATGGTAAAGCGCGATAATCAGAAGGTCGATTTCGACATGATGATGCATATCTGCAAGCAGCTTGACGTTCCGGTCGAGCGGCTGTGCGAGGACGCAGCGCTGCCGAAGATGCCAGATCTGCGCGAGTGGCAGTTTATCGGCAAATACAGGCGGCTGTCCGACAGCGGAAAGGAGCTCGTCGATATGGTCATCGACCATGAGCTCAATCGCCGCGAGAAGGAAGCTTCGGCACAGCAGCCGAAGGAGAGCAGGATCATACCTCTCTACCTAACCCCTGCGGCCGCAGGCTACGCGTCGCCCGCGCTCGGCGACGATTACGAGGACTATACGGTCGATAAAAACAGCGCGGCCGACTTTGCCGTGCGCATCGACGGCGACAGTATGGAGCCGTATATCCACGACGGCGACGTTGCTCTGTGCAAGCGCGGAGCCATCATACACGATGGCGATGTCGGCCTGTTTTTTGTAGACGGCGATATGAAGTGCAAACAGTATTGCCAGGACTACAGCGGCAACGTCTACCTGTTTTCTGCAAACCGTGACAGGAGCGACGCCGATGTTACCGTTCCGGCAAGCTCCGGCATAACGCTTATGTGCTTTGGCAAGGTGCTGCTGGATAAGAGCATACCTCTGCCGGAAATGCGGTGACGCAATGACATACGAAAACAAGCTGCCCTCCGGCTTTGAGACGGATACTGTCGACCTCGACAGCGATAAGAAGCTCGGAATAAAGCTCTGTGCCGTGACGGGCATAGCTGCGGCAGTGCTCATCGTGCTCGGCTGCCTTATAAAAAATATAAGCCTTCTGTTCGACGCGTCGGGCTTTTTCGCGCTGCTGGGGAGATTTATCCTCATCATGCTCATTATTGCCGCCTGCCTTATCGGGCAGGAATATTTAAGATGCTTTGTCCTGGGCGAGCTCACCTCAAAGCCTGCGCGCGTTGTGCGCGGCAGGATGAGCGCAAGGATAGAATATAAATGCTGGCTGGATAAGCGCAGCTACATCATCATGAGCCTTGCACCGGCCGCCGCCGAGTGCCTTCTGATGATAATTTTAATGCTCGTTCTGCCGGCTAAGCTTTTCTGGCAGTGCTATGTGATATTCGTTGTTATCCTTGCCGGAGCGGCGGGCGACGTGTATATTGCGTACAGGCTTCTGAGGGAAAAGCGCGAGGTGCGTATAAAAAACGAGGGATATAAAATACTGATTGCTACGGAGAAATGATATAGATGCAGATAAGTGACCAGATACTCGCCATGAAGGACGACTGCGTGAAGATCCGAAGAGATCTGCACAGAATACCGGAGATCGGCTTCGAGCTTCCGCAGACGCATGAATACATAAGACCGCTTATAGAGCTCACGCGCCCGGACGAACTGAAGGTGCTTGCCGGTGTCGGCTTGAAAGCCGTTTACTACGCCAAGGGCGCAGACCGCACGATAGCCTTTCGCGCGGATATGGACGGCATGAAAAACACCGAGGAGAACCGCTTCCGCTTCCGCTCGCGCCATAAGGGCGTTATGCACGGCTGCGGACACGACGGGCATATGACGATACTCCTGCTGCTTGCAAGGTGGATAGCGCAAAACCGCGAAAAGCTCAAGTGCAACGTCGTTCTGCTCTTCCAGCCCGGCGAGGAGGGCTGGGGCGGCGCACGAAAAATGATCGACGAGGGCGCGCTGACCTCTCCCAAGGTCGACCGCATCTACGGTCTGCACCTGTGGCCCACGGTGCCCATGGGCAAGATCGGCATACGCTGGTCAAACCTCATGGCGCAGACGAGCGATTTTGAGATAAAGGTGCACGGTAAAAGCGCGCACGCTTCCACGCCGCAGATGGGCATTGACGCGATCGTCGTCGCGGCCGAGCTCATAACGATGATCCAGTCGGTCATAACGCGCGACGTTGACCCGCATCAGGATGCACTCCTGACCCTCGGCAAGATAGTCGGCGGCACATCGCACAACGTCATCGCCGAGGAGGTCACCATGAGCGGCACCCTGCGCGTTTTCAGCAATGAGCTGTACGATAAGCTCATGCGCCAGATAATCGCGCTTTTAAAGGGCCTCGAGATGGCGACCGGCGCGGGCATATCCATGGAAACGATAGTTCACTATCCCTACGTTGCAAACCCCCGTCCTATGGTCGAGAAGTTTTACACCGTGCTCGACTCTATGGACGACGTCGTGCTTGTCGAGCCCGTCATGGCGGCGGAGGATTTTGCCGAATATCAGCAGGAAGTCGAAGGTATGTTCATGTTCCTCGGCGTAAACGGCGGCAGAGGGGGCGCGCCGCTGCACAGCAGCAAATTTGATTTTGATGAGGAAGTGCTGCTCGTCGGCGTCGAGGCATTTAAGAGAATATTGGAGAGTGAAAATTATGCATGATGAAGTATCTATTGAAAAAAAACTGCCCAACAGAGTGGACGGCACGCTGCGCAAATTCGCACTTCGTGTGCCCGAATGCATATATAAATGCAGCGGCATAATCGTTTTCGGAAAGCGCATCAAATCGCTTGTGTTCTCGACCGACCTGAGCATCATCAGAAACGTTAATGCCGACGCTATCATGGCCGTGTATCCCTTTACTCCGCAGCCGGTGATAACCCAGGCGCTGCTCACGGCGGCGGATATCCCGGTGTTTTCCGGCGTCGGCGGCGGACTTACGCAGGGGCAGAGGGCGATAAATCTTGCCATGTTCGCCGAGATGCAGGGTGCGACCGGCGTCGTGCTCAACGACCCGACCTCGAACGAGGTGCTCTCGCTCGTGCGGCACACGGTCGATATCCCCGTTGTGGTGACCGTCGCACGAAAGGAGACCGATTTTGAGGCAAGGCTAAAGGCCGGTGCGGACATATTCAATGTTTCCGCAGCGTCCGATACGCCGGAGCTCGTGCGCAGGATAAAGGACGCGCATCCGGATGTGCCCGTCATAGCAACGGGCGGCCCGACAGAGGAGAGCATTATGCAGACCATCGCTGCCGGAGCCAACGCCATAACCTGGACGCCTCCTTCAAACGGCGAGGTATTCCGTGATATCATGGCGGCATACAGAGACGGCAAGCCGCATCCGTGACAATTACAAATTACATAAGAAAAATCCCGAAGGAAAATTCCTTCGGGATTTTTAATGCTTATTCAGATCATGCGCTGGCAGAGTATGTGAAGCTCACGCCGGGGTAGCGGGTCTGAGGATCGATCCTTGAGCCGTTTATGTACATCTCAAAATGCAGATGCGGGCCGGTGGACATGCCGGTCGAGCCGACGTAGCCGATGGTCTGGCCGCGGGAGACGCTCTGGCCGACGGAGACCGCGCGGGAGGACATGTGCGCGTAAAGCGTCTGCATGCCGTTGCCGTGGTCGATCATGACATAGTTGCCCCAGCCGCCGTTCCAGCCGTCGGACGAGCGCACGACAGTGCCGGAGTCTGCCGCGTAGATCGCGCTGCCGTAGCTTGCGCCGATGTCGGTGCCGCCGTGGTTTTTATACTCGCCCGTTACGGGGTGGATGCGCGGACCCTGACGGCTCGTTATGTAGGTGCAGTAGCTCGGCCATACAAGGCTTCCCGTGCCGACGGTGCTGCCGCCGCTGTTGCCGTTATTATTGTTCTGCTGCTGTTGCTTGTTGAGCTCGTCGACCTTCTTCTGAATGTCGGCATTGAGCTGCTTTTCCTGCTCGGACAGCTCGCTTAAAAGCGAAGAGTTGGAGCTTATATCGCCCTGCAGGGACGCGATGACCGCAGTAGCTTCGGCGATGTCCTTTTCCTGCTGAGCCTTGAGAGCCTCGAGCTCTGTCTTGCTGTCCTCCATATCGGCCTTGGCCTGCTCGTATTCGGCCTTGACAGCCTTAAGCTCCTTGACCGACTGGCGGTAAGCGTCCTCAAGCTCCTTATCGCTTCTCATGATATCGCCGATATCGTCTATAAGGCTGAGGAATTCACCGATGCTGCTTGCGCCGAACAGAACCTCAAAATAATTGTATCTGCCCGACTCCTCCATCGCACGGACGCGTACCTTATACTTTTCAAGCTGTTCATCCGCGACCTTCTGAGCCTCGTCGACCTCCTCGGTCTTCTGCTCGATAAGCTGGGTGTGCAGCTCGATCTGCTCGTTAAGGTTGAGTATCTGCTTTACGGTGATGGCATTTTTCTCGTCCAATGCGTTTTTAAGCGCTATCTGGTCATTCTGCTGACCCTGAAGAGAATTTATAGTCGACTGCAGGCTGTTCTTTTGACTTGCAAGCTGAGATTTCTGAGATTTCAGAGCGTCTATCTCAGACTGCGTCACGGCGAAAGCCGAAACGGACATACACGAGAGCATGACGCTCATCGTCATGACCAGAGCCATCGCAAAAGCAAAAAACTTTTTCATTTTTTTCTTCAGCATAATGATCTCCAATACGAATGAATTTGGTTACCATAATATTATTATACACCCGATGTCAAGCCGGGCATGCTCGTATTACGGACAGCACCTATTATGCCACAAAACAGCCGCTTCTTTGTTAATAAAGTATGATGAAAGTGTAAAAACACCCCCGGGGCGTCTGCCTCGGGGGTGCGGTGCGTTTTATCAGAACAGGCCGTTTGCGGTGAAGATAGCCGCGAAAACGGTGGAAACAACGGTCATGAGCTTGATGAGGATGTTGATCGACGGGCCGGAGGTATCCTTGAACGGGTCGCCTACGGTGTCGCCTACGACGGCTGCCTTGTGAGCGTCCGAGCCCTTGCCGCCGTGGTGGCCTTCCTCGATGTACTTCTTTGCGTTATCCCATGCGCCGCCGGCGTTGGACATGAACATTGCCATCATGACACCGGAAACGAGTGAGCCTGCCAGCAGACCAGCAAGAGCGGTCGAGCCGAGAATGAGGCCGACTGCCAGAGGAGCGACGACTGCCATGATGCCGGGAACGAGCATTTCCTTCAGAGCCGCTGTGGTGGAGATCGCAACGCAGGTCTTGTAATCGGGCTTTGCCTTGCCTTCCATGATGCCGGGGATCTCACGGAACTGACGGCGAACCTCTTCGATCATGCTGTAAGCGGCCTTGGAAACGGAGTCCATGGTCATTGCAGAGAAAACAAAGGGGAGCATGCCGCCGATGAGAAGACCGATAACGACGGTGGGGCTGGTCAGAGCGACCTCGGAAGCATCCAGGCCGGTAGCCTGAGTGAAGGATACGAACAGAGCCAGCGCGGTCAGAGCGGCCGAGCCGATTGCGAAGCCCTTGCCCATTGCCGCGGTGGTGTTGCCGACTGCGTCGAGCTTGTCGGTGATCTCGCGGACGGAGTGGTCAAGGCCGCTCATCTCTGCGATGCCGCCGGCGTTGTCGGCGATAGGACCGTAAGCGTCAACGGCGACGGTGATGCCGGTGGTGGAGAGCATGCCGACTGCCGCGAGAGCGATGCCGTACAGGCCTGCAAACTTGTATGCCAGGAAGATACCGACGCAGATGAGGACTACGGGAACCCATGTGGACATCATGCCGACTGCGGTGCCGGAGATGATGGTGGTAGCAGATCCCGTCTCGGACTGTTGAGCGATCTTCTTAACGAACTTGTAGTCGCCGGAGGTGTAGACCTCGGTTACAATACCGATAACGAGACCGACGACGAGTCCGGAAACGATAGCGATAGCCGGGCCGTAACTGCCCAGCATGACCTTGCTGAGGACGACGGATGCGATGACAACGAGAAGAGCGGAGACATAAGAGCCCATCTTGAGCGCCTTATGGGGGTTCGAGCCTTCCTTACCGCGTACAAAGAAGGTGGCGATAACGGAAGCAAGGATGCCGCAGGCTGCGATGACCAGCGGGAAGATGACGGACAGATCGCCGAACTGAGCGATGACGACTGCGCCGAGGGTCATCGCGGAGATGATGGCGCCGACATAGCTTTCAAAGAGGTCTGCGCCCATACCGGCGACGTCGCCGACGTTGTCGCCGACGTTATCAGCGATAACGGCGGGGTTGCGGGGGTCGTCCTCGGGGATGCCCGCCTCGACCTTGCCGACGAGGTCTGCGCCGACGTCGGCAGCCTTGGTGTAGATACCGCCGCCGACACGTGCAAACAGAGCGATCGAGCTTGCGCCCAGGGAGAAGCCGAACAGAACGTTGGTGTCATTGAAGATGAGGAACAGAACGGATGCGCCGAGAAGGCCGAGACCGACAACGCACATGCCCATGACAGAGCCGCCGGAGAAGGCGATCGACAGAGCCTTGTTCATGCCGCTTATGCGGGCCGCGTTTGCGGTGCGGACGTTAGCCTTGGTAGCGACGTTCATGCCGATGTAGCCTGCGAGGATGGAAAACAGCGCGCCGAACAGGAAGCACAGAGCGGTGATCCAGCTGCCGAGGCCGAGGCCGATGGCTATAAACAGAACTACGACGAAGATCGCGAGGATCTTGTACTCAGCAAAAAGGAAAGCCTTCGCGCCGTCATTGATCGCGGCGGCGATTTCCTTCATGCGCTCGGTACCTGCGTCATGCTTGGAGACGAATGCTATCTTGTAGAAAGCAAACAGCAGAGCGACAACCGCAAGAGCAGGCGCCAGAAACTTAAGGGATTCCATAAATTTCACTCCTATTAAATTAATTACGGATCAAGTGTGAGCTGTCGTTTAAATGTCGTTAACAACTCGTTTATGTATTTTATACTATTATGGGGTAAAAATCAATTTTAAAATAAGCTGATTTCGTTCAAATTCAACAAATTTATCAGTTTCCACGAAAGATAAGGAAAAATGACGCTCAAGGTGTGCAAAACATACAAAAATGCACCGTCTCGAGTCAAAACACTGATATTTATATCACAAAGATGCCCCGATTTTGGACAAAGCATCGGGAAAACTCGAAAATTGCCTTTCGGGCGTACGGTAAATTTCCGTCAGCTCAAAAATTATTAGATTGTTCAAAAAATTATTATTGGAAAATCGAGAAGTCGTGGTAAAATAAAATAATACCGTATATTCTGTTTGGATGGGGGAGGCTTGTATATGCTTCTAAAAATATTCGCCGCTATCGGAGCGGGAGGCAGCGTGCTGCATACGCTCGCATCGGGAGCGTCGGGAGGCGTGCTGAAGGTAACGGGCGAGCTGCTGCTGCGCTTTGTGGAGTATTTCTTCGGGGCGCACCTTGCATACGCCGTGGCAATGCTTCTGGCAACGGAGCTGCTTATAGATAAGAATAAACCGCAGGAAAAGCCGTCGAAATTCTGGCTTTGGCATCTGCACGCTGTCGCGGATATTCTGGTGTTCTATGCGCGCGCGGATGTTTCGATAAGCGGAACGGAGCTCATCCCCAAGGATACGCGCTATCTTATGGTATCGAACCATCGCTCGCTTGCAGACCCCGTCGTCATGGTAAACAAAATGCCCAGGGAGGAGCTGACGTTCATCTCCAAGCCCGGCAACCTGAAGATACCCATCATCGGTAAGGTCATGCACAAGTGCGGCTGTCTGCCCCTGGACAGGGAGAATAACCGCGAGGCGCTCAAGACCGTGAAGGCTGCGACTGAGTATATAAACAAGGACTATTGCTCGGTCGTTATCTATCCCGAGGGCACGCGCAGCAAGCAGGAGGGCATGCTGCCATTCCACGCCGGCTCGTTCAAGATAGCGCAGAGAGCCGATGTGCCCGTCGTGGTCGTCGCGCTGCGCAATACCGATAAGATAATACACAACTTCCCGCTTAAAAAGACGAATGTATATATAGACGTTCTCGGCGTTATCGACGCCGAATACGTCAAGGGGCATAAAACCAAAGAGACCGCGCAGCTGGCTCAGGAAATGATAGAAAAAAAGCTCTCACAGGAAAAAGAAAAGGAGGTCTCTGCCGCTAAATGCTGAAACTTCTGAAGCTGTTTAAGTATCTCAGGGCGAAGGAATGGCTGTTTTGCGCATTCAGTCTCGTGTTTGTATGCGCTCAGGTCGTTCTTGACCTCATGATACCCGATTATATGTCCCAGATAACGACGCTTATCGAGACTCCGGGCAGCGCCATCGGCGATGTCTGGAGCGAAGGCGGAATGATGCTGCTGTGTGCGCTCGGAAGCCTCGTTTCATCGATTGCGGTGTGCTTTTTTGCCTCGCGCATCGCGGCGAATTTCTCGAAGCGCCTGAGAAAGGAAATGTTCTACAAGGTCGAGAGCTTCACTCTCGAGGAAATAAACGCGTTTTCAACCGCGAGCCTTATCACCCGTTCGACAAACGACGTATCGCAGGTGCAGATGATGGTCGTCATGTCGCTCCAGGTAGTTGTCAAAGCTCCTCTCATGGCCGTTTGGGCGATCATGAAGATCGCAGGCAAGGCATGGCAGTGGTCGCTGGCGACGGGCATCGCGGTTGTGCTGCTTGTTGCGATACTGAGCATCGCCATCGTGCGCACGTTTCCGAGATTCAAGCGTATCCAGTGGCTGCAGGACTCGCTCAACCAGTCCGCGCGCGAGAATCTCACCGGTATCCGCGTTGTGCGCGCGTATAACGCCGAGGCATATCAGGAAAAGAAATTTGAAAAGGTAAACACAGAGCTTCTTGAAAACTCGCTGTTCGCAAACCGCACCATGACGCTTTTGAGCCCGTTCATGGGGCTTGTCATGAACTGTCTAAACATGTCTATTTACTGGATAGGCGCGGTGCTCATAAGCTCGGTCGCGGCAAGCGGCGCGGCGGGTGTCGCCGAGCGCGTCGATACCTTTGCGGATATGATCGTTTTCATGTCCTACGCGATGCAGGTCATCATGAGCTTTATCATGATCGTCATGGTCATTATAATTGCGCCGCGTGCGCTTGAGGCGGCAAAGCGTATAAGCGAGGTGCTCGCAACGCAGCCGAAGGTCGTGAGCGGCACGGTGACCGACTCCGGCGATGCGTCGGGCACGGTCGAGTTCAAAAACGTGAGCTTCACCTACCCCGGCGGCAGCGGCAGTGTTCTGAGCGATGTGAGCTTCAAGGCCGACAAGGGCGAGACGGTCGCGTTCATAGGCTCGACGGGTTCGGGAAAAACAACGCTCATGAACCTCATACCGAGGTTTTACGACGCAAGCGAGGGCGAGGTGCTCGTCGACGGCGTGAACGTAAAGGACTATGAGCTCGAAACGCTCTATGCCAAGATAGGCTACGTCTCGCAGAAGGCGGTAATGTTCACCGGAACGATAGAGGATAACGTTGCCTTCGGCAAAAATGCCGATAAGAGCATGCTTAATGAGGCGCTGGAGATATCGCGCTCGGCCGATTTTGTATCCGAGCTCGAGGATAAGGAAAAAGCGCACATGGCCCGCGGCGGCACGAACTTCTCCGGCGGGCAGAAGCAGCGCCTTTCCATCGCGCGCGCACTGTGCCGCGACGCGGAGATACTCATTTTTGACGATACATTCTCCGCCCTTGACTTCAAAACAGACCGCGAGCTGCGCGACGCGCTTAAGACCCGCACCGCGGGACAGACCAAACTCATCGTCGCCCAGCGCATCGGCACGATAATGTCGGCCGACCGCATCGTAGTCCTTGACGAGGGCAGAGTCGTCGGCATGGGAACTCACCGCGAGCTTCTCAAGTCCTGCGAGGTCTATCGTCAGATAGCTCTCAGCCAGCTTTCAGAGGAGGAACTTGCCATATGAGAAACGGACCACCGGGAAGAGGCTCCGATGAAAAGCCCAAAAACGTCAAAAGCTCAATGCTTGAGCTTTTGCGGTATTTAAAGCCGTGGTACAAGCCCATTGTCATTTCGCTCATCTTCAGCCTTGTCGGCACGTTTTTGACGATAATCGCGCCCGATAAGCTCGCAGACCTCACAAACAGCATAAGCGACGGGCTTCAGACGGGCATAGATATGGATCTTATAATAAAGTCCATACTCATAATCCTTGCCATCTACATAAGCGCAAACCTTGTCACCTGCGCGGCAAGCTACATCATGATAACCGTCATGCAGAAGCTCGCCTGGAGCATGCGAACGAGCATAAGCCAAAAGATAAACAGGCTGCCGCTTAAGTTTTTTGATAAGACCACAGTCGGCGATGTCCTGAGCCGCATTACAAACGACGTTGATACGATATCCTCGGCACTGAACTCCAGCATAACGACGCTCGTCCAGGCCGTCGTGCAGTTTGTCGGTGTAACTGTAATAATGTTCGCCACCAGCGGCCGACTGGCGCTGACGGCCATAGGTTCATCGCTGCTCGGCTTTGTGCTGATGTTCTTCATAGTTGCGCGCTCGCGCAAATACTTCCGCCGGCAGCAGCAGAATCTCGGCGATATGAACGGCCACGTTGAGGAGATGTACTCTGGTCACAATATCGTCAGAGCCTACGGCGCTACAGACCAATCGAAGGCCGAGTTTGACCGCATAAATGATAATCTGTATGACAGCGCGTGGAAGTCTCAGTTTTTCGGCGGACTTCTCATGCCTCTCATGGGCTTTATCGGAAGTCTCGGCTATGTCGCCGTCTGCGTCGTGGGCGCGGCGCTTACGATGGACGGCAGCATCCGCTTCGGCACCGTTATTGCGTTTATAAGCTACGTTAAGCTCTTTACCAATCCCCTTAGCCAGATATCTCAGGCAGTCAGCAGCCTCATGTCTGCCGGAGCTGCCGGCGAGCGCGTGTTCGGCTTCCTCGGAGAGGAGGAAATGCCCGACGACAGCGGCTGCACCGAGCATATAGACCACGTCCGCGGCAAGGTCGAATTTGAGCATGTCCGCTTCGGCTACGATGCGGATAAGCCCGTAATAAACGACTTTTCCGCCGAGATAGACCCCGGTCAGAAGGTCGCAATAGTCGGCTACACGGGCGCGGGCAAGACCACGATGGTAAACCTGCTTATGCGATTTTACGAGCTGTGGAGCGGACAGATAAAGATCGACGGCGTGCCTGTTTCCGAGATGCGCCGCAGCGATGTCCATGCCATGTTCGGCATGGTTTTGCAGGACACCTGGCTGTTCGACGGAACTTACCGTGAGAATATCGCCTACGGCAAGGAGGGTGTCAGCGACGAGCAGATCGAGGCCGCCTGCAAGCTCGTCGGCATGGATCATTACATCCGCACCCTGCCAAACGGCTACGATACGGAGCTCAACGACCGCAGCAGCCTCTCGGCCGGTCAGCGCCAGCTGCTGACCATCGCACGCGCAATGGTCGAAAACGCGCCGATGATAATCCTCGACGAGGCCACAAGCTCGGTCGATACGCGCACCGAGATACTCGTCCAGAAAGCGATGGACCGCCTCACACGCGGCAGAACGAGCTTTGTCATAGCTCACAGGCTCTCTACCATACGCGACGCGGATCTCATCCTCGTCATGGACAAGGGCGACGTTGTCGAAAGCGGCACGCATGAAGAGCTGCTTAAAAAGGACGGCCTGTATAAGGAGCTGTACACCAGCCAGTTTGAAGTAAGTGAGGAAGCGCCGTGAAAAAAGTCGCAATTATAACCGGCTCCTCACGCGGCATAGGCCGTGCCTGCGCCGATGCTCTTGCGCACAGGGGCTATGCCGTGTGTATAAACTACATAGAGCGCCGGGATAAGGCCGAGGAGCTTTGTCAAAAGCTCCTTGCCGGGGGCTGCGAGGCCATGACGTACTGTGCCGATGTTTCCGACCGCAAGGCCGTTCACAATATGGTCGAGGCAGTGCGAAACCGCTTCGGCGAGGTGACGCTGCTTGTCAACAACGCAGGTATTGCGCGTCAGAGTCTGTTTCAGGATATAAGCGAGGAATACTGGCGCAGGATATTCGACGTAAACCTCAACGGCGCGTTCAACACCATTCAGGAGGTGCTGCCGGACATGCTACGGGAGCACTCGGGCTGCATCGTGAACATTTCCTCGATATGGGGGCTGCACGGCGCGTCCTGCGAGGTCGCATATTCGGCGACAAAGCACGCAATTATAGGCCTTACGCGCTCTTTGGCGATGGAGCTTGCGCCGTCGCACATTCGCGTAAACTGCGTAGCGCCCGGCGTTATCGACACCGACATGGTCAAGGTGCTCGGCAGCGAGACCCTGGACATGCTCGCCGATGATACGCCGCTCGGCAGGCTCGGAAGGCCCGAGGATATCGCCGAGGCCGTGGCATTTTTGGCCTCGGACAGCGCTTCGTTCATAACCGGCCAGGTTCTCTGCTCCGACGGCGGTTTTTCAGAGGCGCACTGACGCACCTGTCAATACGGTGATTGCGCCAGCCCGGTTCGAAGCTGCGGAGAAAAGCACAGCGTTTGTTTTCGACAGTCAGCAGTATGGAACAGCCCCCGGCGGTGACTGAATGAACCGCCGGGGGCTTTCAAGTATTCCGGCGCCTATCATGGCGCGGAGTATTCGGAATATTTTTCGTATTCGCCGATCTTGATGATCACGGTTTTTTCATCGATCATGGAAATATAACCGTCATTGGGGAACTGGGGAAGGGCTGATATATCGACTCTGCGTTCGATATCCCCATAAAATGAGTAAGACATTTGCATATCAAGCCCCATATGCTTGCCGATAAGCCCTTTATAGGACATCTGGGTACAGCTCCCGCTTGTCCAGAAGTTGCCGAACTGTGCGTAGCCGTTTGCGCAGCCGTATGCTTCGCTTACTGAAAAAAGCGGATTTTTTGCCGGAACACCTACAAAAAAGTATTCATGCCCGGCGGATAAAAGTCCCTCGCTCTTCAGGTCCGTAATGACCTGAGCCGCCATTGTCTCACTGGCGTTTCGGCCTTCATACATAGCCTCCTGATCGAACCACACCTGCATCGAGCTGCCATATACAAGCGCTACGCAAAACAGTACGCAGGCGGCTTTGGGCATGCGCTTTTCTCCTATGACGGAAAACGCGGCGATCATAATTAGCGGCGCAAGCATAGCCAGACCGGCGGCCATTTGAAGCTCCAGCTTATCTCCCGCGATGAGCATATAGGCATTGCAGGCTACAGGAGTCGCCAATGCAGCGAGAACCGGCAGGATAATATGAGACTTTTTTACTTTCCAGGCCTTTATTCCTACGAGTACCGTTAAAACGGCAAAAAGCAAAAGAAGAACGTTGTATGCGCCGAAATATTGCAGCCGGTTTGTCTTCAACGTGTCGGTCAAAAAATAAATGCCAAAATAGTGATACGTTTTTAGAATGTTCTGCGGCAAAGCGGATACCAGCCCTGCCGGAGTTATTCCGCCGATCCCGTTGTAGCTGCTAAGCGCGGTATGATTGATTTTTAAAAGCAGAAACAGCGGCACGACATAGAAGACCGCGCCCACGATCAACGAGCAGACGAGACAAAGAATAATATCCGATACCGGGCGCTTCTCCGCGGCTTTGTGTTCCGAAGCGCCGCAATATATATATATATATATATATATATAACTGCTACGATGCAGAAAACGCTCAGGTATGCCTGATAGCAGGCCATCGAGAGGCCTAAAAGAATTCCGGATGTCAGCACAGCGATGAGTCTGCGCTTTATCCTGAGCGCCGTATAGACGGACAAAACGGCGGATAAATACGCAAAGCTGTAGCCCAAGGATGTGAATCGGTATGAAAGCGTGTTGCTCACTGCCGCGGACGAAACGAAAAGCGCAAGGCACAGGCAGCCTATGAGCTTGCTTCTGATGCCGAACAGCTCCAGAATAAAAATGAAGCCGACGATAAACAGAAACAATGCGGCAAGCGATGCGATCGGCTCGGCATGCAAACCCATATCGAGCTTGTCGATGAAAGGTAGCAGCCACCTGCCGGAGGTGAGCTCCACGATCCCGGCATGGTGATAGTTCTGCTGCCAGAGCCCGTCAAAGGTGTTTGTCAGCTGTAGGGACATCATCATAAAATAGAGGACTGCACTGAATGCGATGCCGAAGAGCGCTACCGATCTGTACTTGTTGACAAAACGCATACCATCGGCTATGCCGATACTTTTAATGTTTGCCATGCTGGCCTCCTAACAGCTTATTTCACCAGAATTATACGTCATACCGCTTGTCGGCGCAACTGTTTTACGCAGCTTGATACAAAATTGAACAGAATTATGCGCCGCTAAAAAATCGGCACCGATAATTCGGTGCCGATCCAGCTTGTCAAAAAAGTTCAAAATGAACTTTTTTGACCGCGCCAATGCCGCCAGCCATTTTGAAACTCTTCAAAATGGCGCTTCGCAAAAAGCCTTGAAAAACAAGGCTTTTTATGTGGCGGCAGATCAAATTCGAGGCGGGTCTTGCCCCCTCGAGCTCCCCCGCTGCTCTGTTGTTTAGCTCAGCAGCATAGGTTTTTTGACAGTCTGAATCGGCACCGATAATTCGGTGCCGATCTTTTTTAGTGCTTGGGTTTAAGCTTGTGCCGAAGTCTTACTGAGCGCGGTACAGGAAAGTGACTGCCTGAGCGCGGGTGCAGGTGTCGTCGGGTGCGAAGGTGGTGGTGTTATAGCCGGTTGCGATGCCCTCCTGAGCTGCCCATGCGACTGCGTCTGTATAGTAAACGTTTACCGGAACATCGGTAAATCTGTAAGCTATAGTCGTAAGCTCGGCACCGTTTGCGCGCCACAGGAAGGTGACGAGCTCGGCGCGGGTGCAGATTGCGTCGGGATCAAAGGTCGTCTCGCTCGTGCCGACGGTGATATTGTTCTCGGCTGCCCACAGAACGGCGTTGTAGTAGAAGCTGTCCTTCGAAACGTCGCTGAACGGGTTGACGGCGTCCTCCGCAACAGCGGGAGAGCCTGCCGCGCGGTACAGGAAGGTGACGATCTCGGCGCGGGTGCAGCTGTAGTCCGGTCCGAACAGGTCGTTTCCGATGCCCTTGGTCACGTTGTTTTCAAATGCCCACATAACGGCATCGTAGTAGTAAGCGCCTTCCGCAACGTCCTTAAAGGGTCTGTAAACATGGGTGATGTTGCCCTTGGGAGCCGCGTATTCCTGACCGATCGTGCCCTTGAGCTCGGTGGTGATGTAGTCCATCAGCGCCTCGTCGAGGGGGATGCCGGTGTCAAACTTGCTGGTCGCGGAGGCAAAGGCATAGTAGGTATCGCCGCCGCCGGCGCAGAAGTTGTTGGTAATTACGGCATAGGTGGCCTTTGCGTCGAACGGCTCGCCGTTTATGCTGTTGATGGTGACGCGGTTGATGGTCTTGGGACCGTAGTAGGTCGAGCCCGGATAGGTCTCGGGGTTCGCGTCATAGGCCTTTGCGGAGTTTATGGTGTAGTTGATGCCCGAAACCTGGGGGAAGCCGCCGATGGTGCTTGCCGGGACGCAGTAGGTAGAAGCCTCGAGAGCCTCAAGCAGCTCGGCGCCGGTGATGTACACGACTGCGATGGTGTTGCCGAAGGGCAGAACGGTGTTGATATCCTTCTTGGTGATGTCGCCCGGATTTATTGCCGCACGGATGCCGCCGCCGTTTGTTACTGCGACGATGTGCTTCTCGTCGACGGTCACGCCGCCGGTCTTCTTGACGGTCCAGACCATGGAGTCGGTGATAAGGTCACCGAGGTTTGTCTCGCCGTCGCGGTTGCCGTAAAGACCGGTTTCCTTGTCATATGCCTTAGCGCCGTTGAGCTTTACTTCGTTCTTTGCGAAAACGGTGCCGTATTCCTTATTGATAGCGTCGGTGATGGCCTGAGCGGCCGCAGCGACGGTCTCGTCCTTCGGAGATTCTGCAGTGATCTTAACGAGCTTGTTGCTCTCGATCTTCTTGGTCGCGTTGTCGATGACGATAACGCCGATGTTCTCGAATGCAGTGCCGGTGGACTGGATGGGCTCGCCGCCCTCGCCGGCCGTCATAACGGTGTGGGAGTGTCCGTCGATGATGAAGTCAACGCCCTTGAGGCCCGCCCACAGATCGGTAGAACGATTGGGCTTGGACTCTGCGTCAACGCCGAGGTGAGCCAGAACGATGATAACGTCGGCCTCATCCTGTATCTTGTCGGCCTCAGCCTGAACTGCCTTGACCATATCGTCGCCCGCAAGCCAGGTCAGACCCTTGATGAGCGCGGGGTTTGCCTTGGTCTGGGTCTCGGGAGTGTTCACGCCGATAAAGCCGACCTTCAGGTCGCCGACGGTGATGACCTTACTGCCGTCGAGTATGGGCTTGCCGTCCTCGCCGAGGACGTTGCAGCAGACAGTGTCAAACTTTGCTTCCTTGAGATTTTCTACAAGCTGTGCGTAGCCGTAGTCAAACTCGTGGTTGCCGAGTGTGACAATGTCGTAGCCTGCCGCGTTCATCATTTTGATCGCGTTCAGACCCTTGTTCGAGCTGACCTCGACCTTGCCCTGGCTGAAGTCGCCTGCGTCGGCAACTATGACCTGGGCACCCTGCTTTTCATAGTCGGCTGCAAGCGCCGCCATGTTTGCGTAGCCCGCTATTGCGCCGTGAACGTCGTTCGAGTGCAGGATAACGGTCTTGCCCGCCATAGCGGGGGTCTCCTCGTCTGCGAATACGGGAACGGCCAGGGCAAATACCATGGCAAGGACCAGCAGCAGAGCAAGAAGCTTCTTAGTGTTTTTCATGTTGCTCCTCCTGATGAATTTTTTTCGGTTGTACCGATGATCTTAGTATATCACAAGTATCGGTGTGACTTGAAGCATGAATTTTACGACACATCAACCTTTGACGTTTTGACAGAAAAAAAGGCATAATTTTAGTGTATATTTGACAATCTGACCATTAATAAAATTTTAATTATTCAGGAGAGCGTCCGTTATTGACTTTTTGCTATTAGATGTTATGATAATTCGGTAGAAGCGTAAAACATTCAAAGGAGCATTTTACATGCTGTTTTTTAAAAGGATACCGAAGAAAACTCTTAAAACGGCGATAGTTGCGCTGGTCGTGCTGGCGCTTGTGCTGACCCTTGCGTTTTCGTGGTTCGGAACGATTGAGCTTGCGCAATTTAATACCCGTTCGCTTACAGATTGGCGTCTCGGCGGCTCGATAAGCTTTATCCGCAGCGCGGACGACGCAAAGCAGTACGATGAGGACGGCTACGAGTGGTTTTCCGACGAGCGCGGCGAGGGCATAATGCAGGCAGACACCGATACGCGCTATTACCTCGGCAAGCATCCCGACTCCGGCCTCGGCGGCTACGGAGTCATAGGCTTCTCCTCATCGGAAAAGTATTATTCAGTGCTCGGCATCCGCGTCGGCGATGATGAGCTTGACGCAAAGACAGAGCTTCTCGACTCCAAGTACAAGATGGTCAGCGGCGGCTTTAACTCCTGCCGCGCGGAAAAGGGGCGCGTCGCCATCGAGCTCAGCTTCGAGCACGGCAAGGTGACAAATATCGCGGCATATCTGTCAACTACCAGCATCTTTTAAACGGACATTATCGCAAAGCGCTTTGACGAGCTCTCCGCGCGGGAGCTGTTTGAGATATACAAGCTGCGCGTGTCAGTGTTCGTGGTCGAGCAGAACTGCCCGTATCAGGAGGTCGACGACGCGGACGGCATTGCGTATGTGAAAATGACGTCGGAGCTGTGAGATGTTCCCATCAGCTCACAGGGAGAGACGATCAAAGCGAGGTGATTAAATTTAAATGAAATATATTTTTAATATCCTCGGCTATATGCTGATATTTATCTGCATTGCGCTTTTGCTTGCGTATGTGATACCGAGAATTTTATAAAAATATCAAGAGACTGCCTTGGAGAAGGCAGCCTCTTTTTTGTCTTAAAGCTGTGGAATATTTACGCAGGATACGACACGATGAGCGCGTCGATGTCGGCGAGGCTCGTGCCGGAGAAGGCGTAGCTGCCGCCGGAGTTTTTCTCGAGCGTTACGGTGACGGTCTGCGCGTCAAGATAAGTCGGCGATACGAGATGGGCGTTTACCATGTCGTGTATCGATTTTGCCCACCAGTCGATGAAGCTCTGCGAGCCCTTGTCGAGCTCGCCCGAGGCGATGCGCTCGGCTGCGCCCTTGGCAAAGTCGGGGTAGTCCTCCTGCGCTGTCTGCGCGACGGCGGCAATGGGGCTTACCTTTACCTCAACGGTGTAGCCTTCGCCGATCTGCTCGGGAGTGCCGATTTCATACTTTGCGCACTTGTACATTTTGTGCATAAGCTCAAGAAGCTCGGTGCGCACGCTTTCGCTGCACTGCTCGTACTCGATTCCGAAGTAGGTGCAGAAAACGTCGAGGCTCACCTGCATGCCGCGCTCATAGCGCTCGGCGCAGCTTTCCTTCGTCTCGCCGCCGAGCATTGAAATGTACTCGTCGGAGTATTCGCCGAGGTATACCGCGTCGAGCCCGCCCTTGACATAGGCGGCGGGGTCGAAGGCCTGCTCGGTCGGTTCGGGAGTGGGCGCAGACTCATCCTCCTTGCCGCAGCCGCCAAGCAGCACGGCGCACAGCGCAAGCGCGAGGATGAGGCTTATGATGCGCATAAATCTGTTGCTCATATGTACATTCCTTTCGAATTTATATAGCTACACATAAATACTATTTAAAAACCGCCCGCCTGTCAATCACAAATTTCCCGCCGCAGCATAGGATGCATCGACCGCAATTGGGGGAATTTTATGACTTATGTACTTATTACGGCGGCGGGCATTGCGCTGTGCAGCCTCGTCGGAGCTGTGATAGGCTTTCTTTTTGAAAATATACCGCCGGCTGTCGAGGATGCGCTTTCGGGCGCGGCGGCCGGTATAATGCTGTGCGCGGCGATACTCGGTCTCGTTGTGCCGTCGATGGAGTTCTCGGCTGAGCGCGCTCTGTGGCTGACACCCATGGGCATATTCTGCGGAGCGTTTTTCTTAAGCGGAATCAACCTGCTCGGGCCGTGCCTTACTGGGAGCATGGGGATGAAGAACGGCGACGACGCGGCGAACCGGCATGCGCTTTTGTTCGTCGCGGCCATCGCCATCCACCACTTTCCCGAGGGCATTGCCGCGGGGGTGAGCTTCGGCACCGGTGATCTGTCCGACGCGGTGACGGTCACGAGCGGCATCGCGTTTCAGAACATTCCCGAGGCGATGATAATCATACCGCCGCTTTTAAAAGCCGGAACGGGCAGAAAACGCGCGGCGATAGTTGCGTTCATAAGCGGCGCTGTTGAGGTCGCGGGCGTTTTCTGCGGTTATTATGCCATAACGCTGTCGTGCGGCATATTGCCGTTTGCGCTGGCCTTCGCCGCCGGTACGATGCTGTATGTCATAGTTGACGATATGGTGCCGCAGACTCATGTGCGCGGCTCCGGCCGCCTGTCGACCTATGCCATGCTCCTCGGCTTCTGCCTCATGTTGTTTTCAGTGGCGAATTAAAATTGTGCCGATACGTTTTTTGCATCAGCCCGGTATCGAGACTGCGGTGGAAACCGGATTTGCATCGCACTATCGGGAAGAGACAGTTTTACGGTTTCGTCGGCAGTACCGACACCGGGCACCCGCAATATGCGTAAAGGTGCAGACTTAATGCGCCTCTAAAAAAATATCGAATTGCCGGCCGGTTTGGGCATCGACGAGAACTAAAAGCTTTTCGCCGTCTGAGCCTGTGCAGTCAAAGCCGTAGCACAAAACTGCGCTGCCGTCGTCTGCTGGGGCATAGCACAGCTGCGCGCCGAGAACCGTAAGCGTCGAGGGAAGCGCTGCGCGCGCCGTGCTCTCACTCACCGCCGGGGCGGCCTTCGGGTAAGCGCCGTGAGTTCTGACATGCTCGGTCGCATCATAGGCGTAAATGCCGCCGTAGTCGCCTGCGACGGAGATACGCACGCTGTCGTCTATGCAGCGAACACCGTTTTCAACGCACTCGAATTTCATCGTCTGCACGCTGCCGATGCGCTCGCTTGAGGCGAGGTACATTTCGCCGAAGCCGCGGGCGGCCAGAAAATCGCGGGCTATTCCCTCAAGCTCGGATGAGTCCATGTCGCCGGCGACGCGGCGCTCGGAGCTTAGCGACAGAACGTTTCCGTCCGCGTCGAGGCATACGCTGCCGCCGTCGAAGCTGAAGCAGGCCGTGCCGTTTTCGGCAGTGTACTCGGCCTCAAGCTCGTCAGCGTCAAGGCCGAAGAAGTCCGCGGCAATGGCCTTTGCCTCATCCTCCGGAACGGGAGCTTTGATCTGATTTGGCGTATTTTTCGCGTATTTTCCGCCGTAGGAGCCGAGCTCGACCTTATCCATGCCCTCCTCCATGTCGAGCATGGATGCGCTCAGACGGTCGCCGCCCTTTGCGAACACATTCTCCGGCTCGTCAAGCAGCACGTCGCCGTCGTTTACGGAGCTTTGCAGCTCATGCAGCTTTTCTGTGAGAGCTGCCGCCGTCTTGTAAAGCGATGCAAAATCTGCGCGTGCGGCGTCGTCAAAGCCCGACTGCGCCGAGACTTTGAGCATACTTCGCGCATAGTCTCCGGCGATGCCGAGAAACGCTGCGGTCTGCTCGAGCTCCTGCGTGGAAAATGGCAGAGCGGCCATGGTCATTTCGGCGGCAAGGCAGCTGCCGTATATATCCGCACAAAGCTGCCCGGACAGCTCCGCGCCAGTTGCGTAGGACGCACGGTGCAGCGAATCCGACAGGCTCGACGCGGCGTAAACGACCTCCTCAAAGGCGTGCGCGTAGCCGTATTCGGCCGTGCGGCGATAGCTGCCCTCCATGCCGAAGTGCACCGACGTGTAAGCGCCCAGCGCGACGACCGCCGCGGTGAGATATGTGATGATGAGAATAAACGTCTTTTTTCTTATATACATGGAAACACCTCATGTGAAGTGTTTCCGAAATACAGTCGATTATGCAGAAAGGCTTGCTATGCGCGTATGCCGGAGTTCTGAAACGCATTGAAATACTGAAAAAAGACCTTCGGTCATTTGACCGAAGGTCTTTTCGTATCGTTTTTTATTCCTCGTCGCTTTCCTCTTTCGGCTTTTTCTCGACAAGCACTTTTTCCACTCTCAGCCCGTCCATTTCGAGTACGGTGACGTGCAGATTTTTGTAATCAAAGCTGTCGCCGACCGAGGGGAATGAGCCGAACATCTCGATCGTCCAGCCGCCGACAGTCTCGCTCTCGGCGTCAAAGTCGCGCTCGCGGATACCGACAAGGTCGAGAAAGTCCGAGATGCTCATGTCGCCGTCGAGCTCAAACTCGCCGTCGGAGCGCTCGTGGATCTCCTCTTTTATCTCGTCGGTGTCATCCCATATATCGCCGACGAGCTGCTCGAGAACGTCCTCCATCGAGAGGATGCCGAGCGTTCCGCCGTATTCGTCGGTTACGATGGCCAGGTGCTGCTTTGCCTTTCTCAGCTCCGTGAGAACGGCCGGCAGCTTCATGGTTTTGTAGACATAGCACGGCGGCATGAGAAGGCTGCGTATATCGGGCTTTTCGTCGTCTGCCAGCGCCTTGAGGAAGTGGTTGAGATACAAAACGCCGATCACGTTATCGACGCTGTCCTCATACACGGGGATGCGCGAAAACGGCGCGTTTTCGACAATCCTGAGAGTTTCGGCCATGTCCTCGTCAATGTCCAGCGCGACGACGTCGACGCGTGCGGTCATGACCTCGGAGGCCATGATGTCGGAGAAATCTATCGCGGCCTGCACAAGCTCGGAGCGATCCTCGTCGAGAACGTCCTCGTCCTCGGCGGTCTCGATGATGGAACTTAGCTCCTCAACGGCGGCCTCCTCGTCTGTGTCGTCCTGCTCACCCTTGAGTCCAAGCGTCAGCAGCTTTATGAGCCCGACAACGAGGCGGATAAGCGGCATGAATATGATAGTCAGCCCGCGCACGAAGTAAGCATAGGTAAGAGCCAGGCGGTTCGCGCTGCCCTTGGCGATGATCTTCGGGATGGTCTCGCCGAAGATGATGACGAGTATTGTTATCGTAAGGGTCGAAACCCACGCGTAGCTGTCGTCGCCGTTGCACAGCTCCAGCACCAGAAGCGAGCCGAGCGAGGAGTTTGCGATATTCGCAAGGTTGTTGCCTATGAGTATCGCCGAGAGCGAATCGTCGAAGTGGTCTACGATCTTGACGGCGACGAGAGCGCGCTTCGAGCCGTTGTCGCGCGCATTTTCAAGCCTCATGCGGTTGCAGGAGGAGTACGACATCTCGGCCGAGGAGAAGATATGCGAGAAGATGATGCAGATAATTATTCCGCAGACATATGCCCAGGTCATTTCTCCTCACCTCCCTTATCGGTCAGGCGGACCTTCAGCCGCAGTATTCTGTTATTTCGCATTTCCGACACGGTAACGGCTACGTTTTCGTATTCAAAGCTGTCGCCGACCGAGGGGATCGCGTCGAACTGCTCATAGGCCCACTCGCCCAGGAGCTTGTTTGTGAACTCGTCATCGTCGTCCTCGTCGAGCTCAAGAAGCTCAAAAACGTCGCTGACGGTCATTTCGGCTGTGCAGTCCCAGCCGCCGTCGGGCAGTGCTATGTACGGCTCCTCGACGACGTCGTCCTCGTCCCATATCTCACCCACGAGCTCCTCAAGGATATCCTCGACCGTAACTATGCCGAGCGTGCCGCCGTAGTTATCCGTGACCACGGCCATATTGAGCCTTTTTTTGCTCATAACCGGCAGCAGCCCGTCGATGTTCGTGCTGCCGTGGATGAAGTACGGCTCATCCAGGAGTGCGCGAACGTCCATATTTTCGCCCTCGCGCAGGTAAGTCTTAATAAATTTTCTTATCGAAAGTATTCCGATAATATTGTCGATGCTGCCCTCATACACGGGCAGACGGCTGTGCGTCTCGGCCTTGATGGTGCTGAGCATCTCATCGAGCGAGTCCTCGATATCCAAAGCGACTATGTCCACGCGCGAGGTCAGTATGCTCTCGACCGTTGTTTCGGCAAATTGCAGCGCCGAGCTTATGAGTTCGCCGCGTTCTTCATCAAGGCTGCCCTCCTCGGTCATGTCCTCGATGATGTCGTATATCTCATCCTCCGTGACGGAGATCTGCGGGTCGGTCTTGGCAAGGCGGGCAGCCGCGTTTCCTATCGCCGTCAGCAGCTTTGCCAGCGGCTTGAGAATAGTCATAAAAAACCACAGTGAACCGGCAACGGAAAGCGACAGCCGCTCACTGTATTTTTTTGCAATGCTCTTGGGCAGCATCTCGCCTGCGAAAAACACTACCAGCGTCATCACAAAGGTGCTGACGGTAACCGCACCGCTCACGCCCGGGAACATGCGCGTCACTGCAAGCGTGGCTATGCTCGCCGCGGAAAGGTGCACGATGTTCGTGCATATGAGTATGCTTGTTATCGCAAGATCAAAGTTGTCGAGCACCTTAAGCGCCCGCTCTGCTTTTGCCTCGCCGCGCTCGGCGCGGATCTTGATCCTGACACGGGAGACAGAGGCAAAGGCCGTCTCCGCGACTGCGAAGTACGCAGCACACAGGATAAGCAAAATTACGACTATCAGTGACAATCGACTGGCATCGTCCATTTCGGATCTAACACTCTCCATTCAGGGGCGTATAGCCCGGTAAATTGAAAATCAGTATATCATAGCAGAAACTTGCAGTCAATATTTTTAGAGGCGCTTTGACGCACCTGCGGATACGCATATTGCGGTGTCCCGGTATCGAGGCTGCGGTCAAGACCGCAGAGAGTTGTTAGCTGACAGCCGATAGCTGATAGCCAGCGGTGTGCGCAAGCGCACGGATTTGAATAGACAACCCCACCGGCTCGGCTAAAGCCGACCCACCTCCCCTTACACAGGGGAGGCAGTGCACCCCTTGGCTCCCCTGCGTAAGGAGAGCTGTCGACGTAGTCGACTGAGGGGTCGTTTTTCAGAGGCGAATTTACATTATCCCTATACATATTTTGCTGTACCCCGACCGGTGACTGCGCAGGAAACCATAAAAAAGGGCGGGCAATGCCCGCCCATACGATATAGATTTCAGTTCCGGCCAAGGTTCAACAAACGGAACAGACAAGCCCGTTCCCTACAGAGGCGCAGCGCAGCGTGGTATTGTGACTGCAAAATTCGCACCGTACTTGCGGGAAGCGGCAGTTTTACGGTTTTATCAGAAGTCTCGATACCGGGCTACTGCAATTAACGTATCCGTAGGTGCGTTAATGCGCCTTTAAAAATTCGCCTCGTTATAAGCTTCGATGCCTTTTTTGAGGAGCTCCATGCAACGGGTGATATCGGCCTCGTTAATGACGTAGGCCATGCGGATCTCGTTTACGCCCGTGTGCGGAGTTTTGTAGAAGCTCTCGGCCGGGGTGAACATCAGCGTGTCGCCGTTATCGTCAAACTCCTCGAGCATCCAGATCTGGAACTTCTCCGCGTCATCGACGGGCAGAGCGGCCATGACGTAGAAAGCGCCCTTGGGCTCGGAGTACACGACGCCGGGGATCTTCTTGAGCCCCTCGACGAGGGTATCCTTGCGCGCACAGTATTCCTTGCGCACGGCATCGAAGTAGTCGGGACCTACGGTGTAGAGCGCTGCCGATGCGACCTGGTCGATGGTCGAAGCGCACAGACGGCCCTGGCACCACTTCATCGCGTGGTTATAAAGCTCCTTGTTTCTTGTTATCAAGCAGCCGATGCGCGCGCCGCAGGCCGAAAAGCGCTTGGACACAGAGTCTATGACGACGACGTTGTCCTCATAGCCCTCGAGCTGGAGAAGGCTCATGAGCTTCTCGCCGCCGTAGACGAACTCTCGGTAGACCTCGTCGCCGATGATGAACAGGCCGTGCTCCTTTGCGATGTCGGCCATGAGCTTGAGCTCCTCCTCGGTGAGGATGGTGCCGGTAGGGTTGCCGGGATTTGTGAACATTATCGCGCGGGTGTGCTCGTTGATGCAGGCCTCGATGCGCTCACGGATGGCGAACTTGTAGCCCTCCTCGGGCTTGGTGGTGACGGGGCGGATCGTTGCGCCGGTGAGCGTAACAAAGGTGGAGTAGTTGGGGTAAAACGGCTCGGGAATGATTATCTCGTCACCCTCGTCGAGGATGCACGACAGCGCGATCTGCAAAGCCTCGGAGCCGCCGGTCGTGATAAGCACCTGCTTGTCGGTGACCGGAGCGCCGATCTTGCCGTAATAGTTGACTATCGCGTCGATCATCTCGGGAACGCCGTCGGACGGGGCGTAAGCCAGAACCGGCTGAGAGAAGCTCCTGACCGCGTCGAAATACGCCTCGGGAGTTGCGATATCGGGCTGGCCGATATTCAGATGATATACCTTTTTGCCTTTTTTGACCGCTTCGGCCGCATAGGGCGCGAACTTTCTCATCGGGGAAAGACCGCATTTTTCGATCTTGCTTGAAAACTTCATCGTATTGTCTCCCTTTTCAAAAATGTTGAATTACCATTTAATCGCACGCTTTGCGAGACAAAATTGAATTTTATCCGCCACAATTGCGTTAAAAATGCAACAGTTCGGGCACGATATTGCAAGCAGACGCCTGAAATTGCGCTTAATTTGCAGCAATATTGTATCACTGCCGCGTGGCATATTCAATAATTTCCCCTCAAAAAACATTGACAACTTTTTTTCACAGGCGCATTGAAATCGTAGCGATACGTTTATTGCGGCGACCCGGTTCGAGACTTCAGGCAAAACCGGAACATTGCCGCTTCCGTCAGCTTAATCAATTGACTGTCAGTGGTCTTGTGTGTTATATAATAAAGTATAAAATTGTTTTGTGCGGAGGTGCGAAATGCCCTATAAAGCAAAAAGCGACCTTACGAAGGCCGCCATTAAAAAGAGCTTTTTAGAGCTTCTGAACGAAAAGCCCATAAATCAGATAAGCGTCCGCGACATTGCCGAGGGCTGCGGCTTCAACCGAAACACGATATATTATCACTATGACGATATTCCATGCCTTGTCGAGGAGATAGTCATCGACACGGCCGAGAAGATAATCAGCGAGTACACCGACTATCATTCGCTTGAGGCATGTCTTGAGAAAATGGCGGTCTTTGCGCTCGAGCATAAGCGCATCGTTTTGAATATATATAACTCCTCAAACCGCAGTGTGTATGAGCTGTACCTGATGAAGGTCTGCGGAAGCGTGGTCGAGAACTATCTGCACACGGTGTTCGGCGATATTCAGGCCGACCCCGAAAGCCGCGAGATACTCGTGCGCTTTTATAAGTGCGAGAGCTTCGGGCAGATAATCGACTGGCTCAACTGCGCGATGAATTATAACGTCTGCGAGCAGTTTTCAAAGCTTTGCAGGCTGCGCGAGGGCTTTGTTGAGATCCTTGTCGAGCGCTGCCGCATCGACAAATGAGATCAACTGTCTAAAGGCAAACAAACTGTACAAAACCTCTGGGCTGATTTTGGCGAAATCGGCGAAAAAGAGTAT
>CALBGG010000134.1 GCA_937893605.1 uncultured Clostridia bacterium | reverse complement strand
ATCATAGACCTCAATTACTTTTTCGTTATCGATGCCGGGGATGGGCGGGACTATTGGCTTGGAGCCTGTCGCAACGACGATGCGGTCGGCTTCGAGAAGCACATTGTCGTCTGCATTTATCTCACAGTTCATATGAACGCGAACACCAAGCTTTTCAAGCTGTACCTGATACCAGTCTACCAGCTCGCGCATGCGATGTTTGAAGTCGCCGGTGGAGATAGTTCGGAATGTGCCGCCGAATACATCGCCCTTGTCATACAGATCTACCTGGCAGCCGCGCTCTGCCGCGCAGCGTGCGGCCTCAAGTCCGCCGGGGCCTGCGCCAATAACAACAACGTGAGTAGGTTTACTCACGGGGGTGACTTCCATGTGGGTCTCAAAGCCGGTATTGGGGTTCACGGCGCAGGAGAGCTGCGTGCTGCGGCCGAAAATACGGCCGATGCACTCCTCGGTGCAGAGAATGCAGGGACGAATATCCTCGCGCCTGCCTTCACGGATTTTGTTGGGCCACTGGGGATCGGCAATGCACTGGCGTCCAAACTGGACGAGGTTGAGCGTTCCCTCCTCGAGCTGCCTGACGGCCGATTCGATAGTGAGTGCGCCGGAGTTTATCATGGGCTTTGTTATGTATGGGCGTGCTGCCTTGGAAACATGCTCAAACACATTGTCGCCGACATACTTTGTGGTGAATATAAAGTCGTTTGCCTCATATGAGCCCGCATCGGTGTCAAACACATCGACGCCTGCGCCCTCAAGAATGGGCAGAACGTCCATGCAATTGGTAAGATCGAATGCGCCCGGATTCTGATGGTCGAGTGATATTCTGAAGAATATGGGGAAGTTAGGACCAACTACCTCGCGGACGGCCTGAATGATCTCAACTGCGAAGCGGCAGCGATTTTCAACACAGCCGCCGTATTCGTCGGTTCTGCGGTTCCACTTCGGGGACAGGAACTGCTCAATGAGGTATGCATTGTGCGCGTGGATCTCGATAGCGTCAAAGCCGCACTTGAGAGCAAAATCTGCGGCAACCTTGTAGTTCTCGATGCACTTCTTGATCTCCTCCTTTGTCATCTCGCGACAGAGGATGCTGGGGTCATAGTATGCAGGGTTTTCACTCGCGGAAACCAGCGCTTCGTCGGCACCGCGGCCGAGAACGGCGTTCCTGCCGGTGCCCGGGCTGAGCTGAAGGCAGAACTTTGCGCCCCAACGGTGTACTCGCTCGACCATGACGGTCGTCTTGGGTATGGCGTGGATATCCCAAACTGCGACCGAAGGCGAGCCCTGGCATAAAGCCTCGGATACGAATATCGCGCCAGTCATTATCATTCCCGCGCCGCCCTTTGCACGCTCTTCGTAATAACGCATGCCTTCCTCGCTCTCGGTGCCGTCCTGCATTGGAGTAAAGGTTCCCATGGGGGACATGACAATGCGGTTTCTGAGGGTCATGCCGTTGATTTTTACCGGCTCCCACAGCTTGGAGTAATTGATTTTTTTGTTTTTCCAATCAGTTATTTCCTGATGAACTGTAAATCCGTTCATATTGATTCCTCCCTTTCTATTATGTTCGTCTGGCTCCGCAATGCTCTCCCGCCGTCCGGATCAGCCGGATATGCTTTTCGGATCGTGCCCGTATCGGGGAAGCTGTCCCCGTCTTGCAATTTCATCATAGGGCATTGTGAAAGTAAAAGCAATATGCGTTTTGTGGATACATGAGAACAAAATTTGCTTCAATTTTCACAATTGGCGATTTTCTTGCGGAATTGCGAGGTTTTGTGAAAGCAACGCGTTGTGATAAATGCGGTAAATATGCGCGTGCATTTCCCTCGAAGCGTCTACGCTGATTTTTTGACAATCATTTCACCGTGTGATAGTATAGACAAAAATGATGTGATGGAGGAAGTTTCGTGAGACGTTTGGACATTAATCTTCTGCTGTCCACCGTCCTGAATATGATATTTGAACGAGCTGCTATTCAGGAAATGTTTAATAAGGTATTCGAGCTTTTTCAGCTTCCTTTAAATTATTTCGATACCTCGTTCAAACTGGTAGCGAATGCCCTGCCGTGCCGACCGTTTTACTTTGATGCATGGGAGAGCTTTGCCTCTAACGGCTGCGCGAGCCAGGAGGAGATCGACAGCGGCAACTATCTTGTTTATCAGGAGAAGATGAATCAACTTGGCCGATCGGCCATTTTTGATACGGGCAATTGCGCCGTGTATCATCAGGCCTGCGGACCTGTTAAGCTCAACGGCTCACTGATCGGTTATATGGGAACGATGATCCTGGATGCCTTTCCGGAGGATACTATTAAATTTAACGATATAATGATAAGCGCTATAGAAACTCTTGCGAGAAACGAGCAGGAGCACCGCCTTGCCGATACAGCCTCAATGGTGCTGGATATTAGCCACTTTCTAATACAGGGTGCCGCTTCTGCGCTGGAGGAGGAGGCCTTCTCAGCTCAGTATAAGCCGCCGTATGTTTTTGCGGTGCTTACTGCTTATAACGCATCTCTTGCCACCTTGAAATATGTCCAGGATCTTATATGCAGAAATGAGGCATCGGTGACGGGAACTACATGGCAGGACTCATATTTGTATCTCATAAAAGATAATTGCACGGATGCCGCCCTGCGGGAATTCGAGGAAGCGCTAAACGACATTGCGTACAGATATAATCTGTACGGTGCTGTTTCGGATCGCTTCTTCGACAGTAGCCGCATAAGCATCTGCTGCACTCAGGCGACTGAGGCACTTTCGGTCGGCGGAGCGAAAAAAAGAATAGTACGTTTTGCGGATATATATTCAGACATTATCTGCATGCGGATGCTTGAGCGGTTTGATCTTGAAAGCTGCATCCAGCAGGAAACGGCAAAGCTCCTTTCACTTGACCCTGTTTACAGAGAGACTGCAAGGGCTTACATATACTCGGGAGGACGCGTTTCCGCAACTGCCGATAAGCTGAAGGTGCACAAAAACACAGTGCTCAACCGCATTGATAAGATTAACGAGCTGTGTCACATTGATCTGACAGATAATGCAGCTGCGTTCTCTGTACTTCAGCAGCTTATGCTCATAGATACTTTTAAACGAGCCGGAGGTGAATGAGCATGGATATGGCTTTTCAAAACGGACTGTTTGCCATCCTTTTGGAGGAGCTGCATAATTATGAAAGCTTTCCTAAGCTTGTGGCGAGGCTGAGCGAATTCTCCGGAATGTTTGTGGAGCTGATAGACTTCGGCGGCTGTGGGCTCTCGAGCCGTGTCGAGCTCCCCGACACAATATCGTCGGCTGAATACAGACGCGTAAAAAAAGAGGTGATACAGCAGCTTTTTTCAAACGCTTATGACCGAAGACCAAAAAACTGCGCTGTTGGAGGGTATGTTTTTACCGCAAAGCTGATATGCTGGGATGGTATCCCGGTTGCTGTGGGGATCGTTGTGTATCCCTCGGACGGACAAGACGATGAAGCCTTGACCCTGCTCAATCAGATGGAAAAGTTTTGCCGTTATATATACGGAGATATGTCCCTTAAATCCGCGGATGCAAATTATGCCGATATTCTGTCCCATCTGCTTTTTTATACGGATCCGGACATAGCTACTCTCGTTTCAGCGCTACTTCCTACGTATAAGCGCATGTCGGCTGTCTCATCACCGTATACGGCAGTACATTTCGTGCCGACCGGAGATAGGCCCGCAAAGCCTATGAAGTCGGCTTGTGACCGCTTCGGGAGAGAATGGCCGTCATCCTACCGGGTGATGAGGAAAAATGATTTTTCGGCCATAGTGTCTGGTTTTGATATATCTTCATTGGAGCGATTAAGCGGATTCTGTGCAAAATTATTTCTTCATTGCGGCTGTTCAATGGCATTTACTGATATCGCAGCAAGAGAGACGTATATAAGGCAGGCCAAGGCTGTTGCAGAACTTGGGGTGTCGCTTGACCGAAGCATGAGTGTCTATCGAGCGGACATACTTCTGCCGCAACTGATGGCTGAAACGGCGGTTCGGAATGACCCGAGCGGCAGCCTTGTTCAAAGCGAGCTTCTGCTGCTGCATAAATATGATACGGATAACAGCTCTGAATATCTGTCTACGCTCGAAGCGTATCTTACAAACGGAAGGAATATAACCGATACCGCAGCTACACTGTTTATTGATCGCAGCACGCTGAAATACAGGCTCAATAAGATACATATTATGACTGGCATTGATTTTACGGATAATGAAAGATGCAGCACTTTGCTGATGGGATGTCTCGTTTATCGCAGTCATATGCGGAGAATCAGAGATATAGATAATAAGAGCTCGGTATAAAAAGTGCAGAGCTGAAAAACAACATAATAACAGACCTCTTTCTGCAACTAGCTGTCGTTCAGTCGGCATCCAGCGCTGGACATGCTCATTTACGGATGGGATGTTTTCGCTGCAATTTTCATTTCTCATAGACGCCTAACTTGATAATACCTTTGATATATGAGCATAACTTAATGCAAAAATACAAAACCGGCAGGATATATGCCCTGCCGGCAGTATTGCTAGCAGCAAAGGCAACCACT
>CALBGG010000133.1 GCA_937893605.1 uncultured Clostridia bacterium | reverse complement strand
TCTGCCACGGCAATATATGCCGCAGTCCGATGGCGGAATATTTCATGAAGGAGCTCGTGCGGCGCGAGGGACTGGGGGACAGCTTCGAGATCGCCTCGGCGGCGACGAGCTGCGAGGAGATAGGCAACGATGTATACCCGCCCGCGCGAAAAAAGCTTGCCGAGCACGGTATACCATGCCCGAGGCGGGCGGCACGGCGGCTTACGAGGAATGATTTCGATGAGTACGACCTGATAATCGGTATGGACAGCGAAAATCTGTACAACATGCGCCGCATTTGCGCCGACGGAGACAGCTCGAAGATACATCTTCTCATGGATTTCACCGACCGCCCCGGCAATGTCGCCGATCCGTGGTACACGCGTGACTTTGAGGCGACCTGGCGTGACGTATCCGACGGCTGCCGTGCGTTATTGAAAAAAATAAAAACCGAAGCTCACTGAGCCTCGGTTTTTGCCTTTTGTTGTGTTTATGCGTTTTGCTTTTTGTTTACGGCGCGGTATATGAGCTCGAAAATGCCGACTGCGGCAAAGCCGACGACGGCGCCGATGCCGACGGCGAGCAGCGTGCGGATGAGCGAGACCGTTATCGGAGCGACGGCGTGGCAGAAGGTGTTCGTGACCGAAACAGCCTCGAGACACGCGCCCATGCCGCCGAGCAGACGCAGAGCGGGGAGCTTCTTGCGGCAGGCCCATACGAACACGATAATGCAGGGCACGGCGGCAAACATCTCCTTTGTGCGCGGGCGCACATAGAAGGTGTACTCAAACCAGTTGCGCACGGCAAGCACCTTGTCCATGCCCGGCGCGTGACTGCTCACGTCGCCCGAGCGCAGGATCATTACAGCTCCTGCGGCGCAGAGGATAGCTGCGCACACAAGCACTGTTCGGATCAGCTTTTTCCGCGGCAGCTTTTCGGATATAAGCTGAATGAGCAGCAGAACGCCTGCAAAGCCGAGCGGCGCGAGCAGCGCAAGCTTCACGCCCGTGAAGATGACATTTCCGACCATGTACTCGCGCGTGGACATAAGCGCCGATACGCTCAGACCGCCGATGATGCCCCACAGCGTTGTGGCGATAAGCGCGGCAAGTGCCGACAGTGCGACGGGGCGGGAGCTGAGCTGCGGCGGCTCATTATCTGCAAAGCGCTTGATCCACACGGCGAAAACGCAGGGAAACAGCACTGCCGAAGCGAACATCATCAGCTTCTGAGTAAGGTATGCGTTCCACATCGTTGCCGCGGCAAGCACGGCGACTGCAATGAGTGCAATGGGCGTTTCCCATGCTTTGCGGCGGATAATTCGACTGAGCAGCCATGCGCCCAGCAGTGCCGGAGCTACGCCCGCGCCCAGCAGCAGGAATTTGCTCACCGGGGCGACGGACATGCAGGAAAAGTCCTCGCCATAGCTCAGACCGCGCTGCTCAAGCCTTTCGGCAAGACCCGTAAGGCAGTCTTCGTAAACCGTGATGTCGGAGACGATCTCGTTATTGTCATCGTAAAACGGCGTGAGCACGATAAGGCGCAGCCCGCGATCCATCGCGGCGCGGAACATCAGGTCTTCGATCTCCTGCGGATCGCCGTCTATGACGCGCACGCCGTACTTATAATACATATACAGCGTTTTTACCATTGGGCCGTCATAGGTGTTGACATCAATGCCCTCGGGCAGAACGAGACTGTCGCGCGCGCGGTTTTCGACAAGCGCAAGCGCGGGGAGCTCGGTGTAGATATCGTCGACGAAGTATCTGACGCCGACCTTTTCGAGCCGCGCTTGCCATTCCGAGGTCGGGAGACCGCTTTTTTCGGCCAGCAGCTCAAGATCATCAAGCTGCATAGCGGCGCAAACGTCGTGTCCGCTCTCCTCAACGGAAATGCGGCCAAGCAGCAATACCGCGCTGCACACCACGGCGCAGCAAAGCAGTATCCACCATATAACGGAGCGTTTTTTTATCATGATGCTCCTCCTTGTACCATTATAATTATACTGTATATTATAACTCCTTATTAAGAGTCGGTCAATCGCACAATATGACATATGTTTTGTTGACAAAAGGGGGATGGAATATATATAATAAGTAAGATTGTACAGCTTTATCGCAAAGGAGGAGTGCTGCGTGGCTTCCGGCGGAAAACACCTTAAAAAGCGAGCGGATAAAAAGCGCGGCAGCGGCGCTCACCTTTCGGAAAGAGACAGGAAAAGGGCGGCTCGCCGGCGCTCGGCGCGCGCAACGCGGCGCGTAAGACTCAGGCGCGGCGCACCGCAGATGATAGTCATGCTGCTTTTGTGCATCGTCATGATATCGCCCCTGCGCAGCTGCATAATAAGCGATTCGGACTATGTCGGCTATGCCGCCGCACGTGAGACCGCGCTCGAGGACGCCGGGATAACGCCGGAAAAGGCAAAGGACATGTCGGTCGAGATGATAAAAATAAACGACACCGTGTGCTACAAGGTGCAGTTCACGGGCTCGGTCACCGACTACAGATATATAATCGACGCAAAATCCGGCCTCATAATAGGCCAGAATTTCTACCGGACAGAGGGATAAGAAACCTTAAAATACAAAAACAGGGCATGGACACCGTGCCCTGTTTTAATTTATACTTAATAATTAGATATGTATAATAGCAAATAAACAGTCTCTAAAAACGGCTCGTGTGCAACATAAAGCACAAAAAACATGCCTACAAAGGGACATATTGTGGTTGCAATTTGTGAAAAAATGTGCTATACTAAGCACACTATTGTGTAGAGGCACGTCAACCTGAGGCGTGATACTGTTTTGTAAACGTTCGACACCGCTGCTTTACCGGCGGAGTCTACCGTGATAAATTAGTCAATCATATTTAAAGGAAGGAAGAACCATATGATGAACGAAAAGTACGCACCCCTATTTACTCCGTTCAAGATCGGCAATGTCGAGATCAAAAACCGCATTGTCCAGTGTTCCATGGGCGGTACCTCTCTGTTTGGCTGGCTTGAGCCCTGCCATTTCGACAAAGAGGCAGCTTATTTCCTGCTCCAGAGAGCACAGAAGGGCGTTGGCCTTGTTCTCCCCGGCATGCAGTGTGTCCGTGATACCATGGGCCGCCGCTGGCTGTACCAGAACAAGAGAATGTTCAAGCAGCTCAAGGAGTACATGGTAGAATACCACAAGACCGGCTCCAAGCTGTTCATCCAGCTGGCAGCAGGCTTCGGCCGTTCCATGGCAGTTACCCCCTGGATGGTCGTCCTGAATAAGAATCCCATCCTCAACAAGATCGCTTCCCCCATCGTCGACGTCAGCTACAGCTGCGCTTCCGCATCTGCAACTCCTAACCGTTGGCAGGAGGATATGCTCTCCCGTCCTCTGACCGTCAAGGAGATCCACGAGATGGTCGAGGCATTCGGTAAGACCGCAAAGCTGCTGCGCGACGCAGGCGTCGACGGCGTTGAGATCCACGCTGTTCACGAAGGTTACCTGCTTGACCAGTTCACCATGGAGAACTGGAACTGGCGTGAAGACGAGTACGGCGGCTCCTTCGAGAACCGTTTCCGCTTCCCCGTCGAGATCGTACAGTGCATCAAGAGATACGCCGGCGAAGACTTCCCCGTATCCCTGCGTTACTCCGTCAAGTCCTACACCAAGGGCTGGGGTAAGGGCGCTGTTCCCGGCGAAAAGTTCGTAGAGTGGGGTCGTGATATGCCCGAGTCCGAGAAGGCTATCAAGTACCTCGGCGACATGGGCTACGACTTCTTCAACTGCGATAACGGTACTTACGACGCATGGTACTGGGCACATCCGCCTCAGTACATGCCCGACAACTGCAACCTCGCAGACGTTGAGCACATAAAGAAGTTCACCGACAAGCCCGTAGCATGCGCAGGCCGTATGGATCCTGTCAAGGCTGCCGAAGAGATTGCCGCCGGCCGTCTCGACGCTGTCGCAATCGCACGCCAGAACCTCGTTGACCCCGATTGGATCATCAAGATCCAGGAAGGCCGCGAGGACGAGATAAAGCCCTGCATCCGCTGCCACAACGGCTGCTTCAACTTTGCCAAGTACAAGGGCACCGCAAACATCCAGGGTCTTGAGGACTCTCTGCACCTCGGCCGCTGCGCGCTTACTCCTCCGACCATGCAGCACAACCGCTACAAGATCGTGCCCACCAAGAACCCCAAGAAGGTCGCTATCATCGGCGCCGGTATCGGCGGCGTAGAGGCAGGCCTGGTTCTGCTCCAGCGCGGCCACAAGCCCGTTGTCTTCGAGAAGACCGACCGCATCGGCGGCCTGTTCCTCACCGCTTCCGCAATGAGCTTCAAAGAGAACGACAAGGCTCTCATCACCTGGTATGAGAACGAGGTCAAGAAGGTCGGTCTCGACATTCGCTTCAACACCGAGATCAACGACCTGGGCACTCTCCGCGGCTATGATGAGATCATCGTTGCAACCGGCGCAGTTCCCAGAAAGATGCTGATCCCCGGCTTCGAGAAGTGCCTCACCTTCACTCAGCTCCTGCGTGAGAAGTACCCCGTAGGCGACAAGATCGTGTTCTTCGGCGGCGGCCAGTCCGCTTGCGAGGCTGCATACGAAATGGTTCTCCAGGGCAAGCACCCCATTATCGTCGAGTACGCAGCGGATCTCGTTCCCGCGCAGAACGTCTGCCTGGCAAACGCTTCCTTCCTGCGTGATGTTCTCGCATATCACAAGGTTCCCACTTACCTTGAGCATACTATCCGCGAGATCAAGGATAAGACCGTCGTTATCGCTTCCAAGGACGGCAAGGAAGTATTTGAGGTCGAATACGACAATATCGTAAACGGCATCGGCTTCGTTCCCGCGCCTGTCGGCGGCAAGGGCAAGAATATCCACCGCGTCGGCGACTGTGTCACCATCGGCAACCTGCGTACCGCTATTTGGCGCGCATGGGACGTCTGCATGAAGATATAGTCTACAGACCCCGGTAAATACAAAGCAAAAACATAAGAAATCCGGTACGGAATTTTCCGTACCGGATTTCAGACTGTAAAAAAACTATGCTGCTGAGCTAAACAACAGAGCAGCGGGGGAGCTCGAGGGGGCAAGACCCGCCTCGAATTTGATCTGCCGCCACATAAAAAGCCTTGTTTTTCAAGGCTTTTTGCGAAGCGCCATTTTGAAGAGTTTCAAAATGGCTGGCGGCATTGGCGCGGTCAAAAAAGTTCATTTTGAACTTTTTTGACAAGCTGAAATCCGGTACGGAATTTTCCGTACCGGATTTCTTATGCTGTCAAAAACCAATGAAAGCAGCAGAGTATCTGGTAAAATAGAGGGGACGATGGGGAAATACCGGTTTTCCCATACACGGAATACAGCGGCTGACAGGGACGGCAAGCGAACATACCGCAGTACCCTCTCCGGTGAATGCAGAAGCTGACCGTTCAAGGCACGCTTCAAATACGCCACATTTTTCGTGAAAATAAATTTTCACGAAAAATCTCGCTGCGCTCGTCAAAAAGCCTGATAGGTCAGGCGCTTTTGACGGCTATAATCTGATTTCGAGCGGGGGGCTTTTCTCGCTGCGGCTCGGCCACGGCGCGGCTCTGACATGCCCCCGGCATGTCATTCACTCCCGCGCCGCCGCTTCGCTACCCCTCGAGCTCCCCTGCTGCGCGGATATTTTTCCTCCACAGCAAAGGTTTTTTGACAGACTCAATAAAAAAGACCGCCATCGGCGGTCTTTTTTAGCTTAGTTATCAGTGGTGAGCCCCGGAATATCGGGGACGTCAGAAAGCGTGGACGAGGGGCTGGGACTGGGTTCTGTCTGCTCCGGGATGATATCATAGGTCGGGATTACCTCGACGCTTATACGGCCGTCTGCTACGTCAAAGTTCTGCAGAACATCGGCGCCGGCTATAACGAAGGTGAATGTCTCGATGTCGTTGGTCTTCATCTCCACGCCGACCATGCGGTTGAGGTCCGAGGCTACGAGCTTACCGTCGAGATATACCTTGACGATGTACGAGCGCAGCTTGATGCCCGTGTCGAGCAGATTCGTGTACTTGGTTTGAACGATGAAGTCGCTGCCGCGAGAGAAGGCCTTCGTGACGGTGATGGGAATATTGGTCACCGTGCTGACGCTTTCGGCAGTCGAGTAGTAGCCCTTGCCGTTTTCGGGCACGAAGCGCGCGCCGGTGTAGTAGACGCTCTGCCCGAGCCAGTCGCCGTAAAGCGCACGTGCGGCCAGACTCTTTGCATTGTACACCTTCAGCTCGTTTGCGTTGCTGGTTGTGAGGGTGTTGGGGATTAGCACGAGCTTATCGTCCGTGAAATTCATGCTGTCGTAAACACCGCCGCATATGAGCGCAAGGCGCGTGCTGCCGGTGTTGTCCATGCTGTAGACATAGCGGTTGAACGAGGACAGGCAGTAGAACTTGTCATCGTACTTGTATATCGAGCGGTTGCGCACGTTCGTTGTTTTCGGGAACTCGCCGACTGTCGTGACGGCGCCGGGAGCCTGAAGCGAGACGGCGTACAGGTTAAGGTCGTAGTTTCCGTCGGTGTCATACGCGAGGAAATACATGACGTGGCCGTCGTAAAAGCTGGTGTTTATTTTATAGTCGCAGACCTTTTCGATGCCGCCGTTTGCGATATCATACGCATATAGCTTGTCGATATCGACCGAGGTATCGTTGCCCTGCGTGTCCTTTACGGTGACGGGCTCTGACATCTTGAAATATATCTTTCCGTTCCAGCCGTAGGGCACAAAGTTGGGTACCTGAGAGTATTTGAGCTCGGAGCTTATAGCGTTGAATGCGCCGTTTGTTATCTGACCGAAGACGTAGGTGTAGCCGTCGGGCTTGTCGGCGTATTTTGTGAATGCCAGTGCGTAGAGCTTGCCGTCATAGAAGCAGTACGATTCGATGATGTAGCCATCGTACACGGTGACCGTCATGCCGGTCGCGGGATCATAGCACAAAAGCGAGCCCTTTTCGCTTCCTGTTGTGCTGCGGCAAAAATAGACCTTGCCGTCATAGACGCTTATGTTGTTGAGATACTGGCCGACGCCGGCGGTGTACAGCTCTGTGCTCGCATCATTGGACGTTACCGAATACAGGCTGTAGGTCACAGTGTCCACGGTCAGGTAGCTTTTATACAGGCAGTAGCTTGTTTTGCCGATCTGAACGGCGACGCTGTCGTTTTCGAGGTTCGCCTCATAATCGGCCATGTCGGCGTTGACCCTTGAGTCATGCCCCAGGCGCAGGGCGGGCTCGACGATGCGCGCCACAACGGTGGCTATCTGGGAGCGGCTTGCCGTGCTCGTGCCGTAGAAGCGCTTTGCCGCGTCCACGCCGTTCATTATTCCGGCAGAGTACAGAAGCTGCACCGAGGCCTTGTAGTAGGCGGGGATGCTGCTCAGGTCGCCTATGGCGTAGTCGCTTATCTTGGGCATGTCCTGCACGCTTATGGTCTTCGAGAACATATACGCAAGATCATATCTGTTTATGCTCTTGCCGAGATCGTTAAAGGCGGGAGTTGTCGACGGCAGGAGCTTGCGAGCCTGGCAGTATCTATAATACGTTGCGTACCAGACCTCGTTGGGGTTGGGATCGGCTATGAGGTTATCGTTATACGCGGCGTGGATGCGCGCGGCGATCGTTATCGCCTCGGCCCAGCTGACGTTGTTATTGGGGCAGAAGGTCTTGTTTCCGCACCCGACCATGATGCCCTTGTTGTATGTGGTCCTGACGCCGGTGTAGTACCAGTTAAGCGAGCTTACGTCGGTGAAGGTGCTGCTGTTCATTTGCCCGACGTTGTCGAAAACAGCGAGCCTCTCGCCGGGGATCGTGTCTGCCAGCGCGCCGACGGACGTGATGGCAAGAAGGCTGCTTATAACGAGCACAAGCGCCAGCGCTCTGCGAAATTTTTTCATATGGTCAAACCTCCGGGGAAACTTGGTTACAATTCGGTGTCAACCATTATATCAGGTTACATAATCTTTTGCAATAGAAATTTAACAATAATATTGTATAGCTAAAAGGCCGAATTGATGGTAGAATACAGACAAATAAATCTTTAAGGAGCGTGGAACCATGAAATACGGCTTTATCGGACTCGGCAACATGGCCGGAGCCATCATCGCGGGAATGGCCTCCTGCGGCAAGTTCAAGAACGACTATCTTTACGGCTATAACCGCAGCCGGGGCAAGACCCTTGCCATCAAGGAAAAGCACGGACTTATCCCCTGCGCGACGGCGGCCGAGGTCGCTGAAAAGGCCGACGTCATCGTCCTTGCGGTAAAGCCCCAGGTGCTGCCCGAGGTTCTGCCGGAGATAGCAAAGGGCGTCACCAAGGACAAGACGGTCATCACCATTGCAGCCGGAAAGGGAACCGAATGGTATGAAGAGCGCCTTGCAAAGGGCGTGCCCGTTGTGCGCGTCATGCCGAACATAAACGCCAAGGTCAAGGCCTCCGTCACCGCTATCTGCGGCGGCAAGGGTGCGACGAAGGACGATATCCGCATTGCCGACGGCATATTCTCATCTGTCGGAAAGATATATCACATAGAGGAGAAAATGTTCCCTGCCTTCGGCGCGCTGGGCGGCGCTTCCGGCGCGTTTGTTCTTTTGTACATCGACGCCCTGGCCGAGGCCGGCGTGCGCGCGGGCTTTGCCCGCCCCCTGGCCGAGGAGCTGGCCACCGCTACCGTCATGGGCAGCAGCGCCCTGGCCATGGACAGCGACGAGCACCCGATAGCACTCATGAACCGCGTCTGCTCGCCCGGCGGCACGACCGTTGAGGGCATCTGCAAGCTCAAGGAGCTCGGCTTCGAGACCGCCATCCAGCAGGCTCTCCTGGCCATAATCGAAAAAGATTTCTTTTTAGAGGCGAATTGACGCTGTTACGAATACGATGAGTGCGCTTGCCCGGTATCGAAAATGCCGACTAAACCGAGAAGCTGCCGCTTCCCGATAGTGCAAGGCAAATTTTCATTGCACTTATGTGACGCGGAACGTTACGGTTTATGCCAATGTTCCGATACCGGGCACCTGCAATATATGTATCCGTAGGTGCGGTAATTCGCCTCTAAAATGCCTTCCCCTCGAGGGGAAGGTGTCGGCCATAGGCCGACGGATGAGGTGGTATCTTCGTTTGACGCCTACTTAAAAGAGCTAAATTAAATGACTGAAATCATAACCAAAAAGAAAGTAAAGAACCTCAGCATACGCATAACTCGCGACGGCGAGGTGCTCGTCACCGCGCCGATCGGTATGCCGGACGAATATATAAACGCATTTTTGCAAAAAAAGCGCGGCTGGATCGAAAAGCACCGTGCCGAGATGCTCGAAAAGTCAAAGCTCCGGCCGCATGAATATGTAAGCGGTGAAACGCTGCGCGTCCTCGGCGAGCCGTACACTCTGCGCGTTTCGGAAGGGGAAACGCCCAAGGCAGAGCTGCGCGGCGGCGAGCTCTTGCTCACAGTGCGCCCCGGCAGCACGAAACAGCGCCGTGAGGCAGCGGTGACGGAATTTTACCGCGCCGTTCTTACGCCGATAGCCCGGGAATACCTTGAGCTGTGGCAGAAAAGAACAGGTCTGCGCTGCCGCGAGTGGCACACAAAAAAGATGAAAACGCGCTGGGGCAGCTGCAATGCTGCCGAGCGGAGGATATGGCTGAGCGTGTATCTGGCCGCCGAGCCGAGAGAGTTTATATCCAATGTCGTCCTGCATGAGCTGACGCATATCCGCTATCCCGGCCACGGCGCGGATTTCAAGGCATTTATGAGTGAGAACTGGAATAAATATGCTTAATAAATGTTTAATAAAAATTTAATAAAGCGCCGTTGACAAGCCATATTCTGTAGAGTTAAAATATTAACGTTCCAAAGGGGGACATAATGAATTTTGTATTTAATCTGAAAGGGGAATGTTATTATGGCTAACAGAATAATGCTCAATCAGACTTCATATCACGGCGCGGGCGCTATCCGCGAGATACCGGGCGAGGTAAAGTCGCGCGGCTTCAAAAAGGCGCTTATCTGCTGCGGCCCGACGCTTATAAAGCACGGCGTTATCGCCCATGTGACAGATATTCTGGACGAGGCGGGGCTTAAGTACGCGATCTATTCCGAGATTAAGCCCAACCCGACGATAGAAAACGTTGTTGAAGGCGTCGCGGCGTTCAAGGCAGCGGGAGCTGATTATCTCATTGCCATCGGCGGCGGCTCGCCCATGGACACGGCCAAGGCTATCGGCATCATCATAAACAACCCCGAGTTTGCCGATGTACGCTCGCTCGAAGGCGTTGCGGACACGAAAAAGCCCTGCGTTCCCATTATCGCCATTCCGACGACAGCCGGTACGGCCGCAGAGGTCACGATAAACTACGTTATCACCGATGTCGAGCGCAAGCGCAAATTCGTCTGCGTCGATCCGCACGACATGCCCATCATCGCCGTCGTCGATCCTGATATGATGAGCTCAATGCCCAAGGGGCTGACGGCATCGACCGGCATGGATGCGCTCACCCACGCCATTGAAGGCTATACGACCAAGGCCGCGTGGGAAATGACGGACATGTTCCATCTTGAGGCGATAAAGCTCATTTCGAAGTACCTGCGCTCGTCGGTCGCCGGTGAGAAGGAAGGGCGCGAGGGCATGGCTCTCGGCCAGTACATTGCAGGCATGGGCTTTTCCAACGTCGGCCTCGGCATTGCCCACTCCATGGCGCACACGCTCGGCGCCGTCTACGACACGCCGCACGGCGTTGCCTGCGCCATGATGCTGCCGATCGTCATGGAGTATAACGCAGACTTTACGGGCGAAAAGTATCGCGAGATCGCGCGTGCCATGGGCGTCAAGGGCGTTGACGATATGTCGCAGGCGGAGTATCGTCGTGCGGCGATCGATGCCGTAAAGAAGCTCTCGAAGGATGTCGGCATCCCCGAAAAGCTCGATGCGCTCAAGGAAGAGGATCTGCCCTTCCTGGCCGAAAGCGCATATGCCGATGCCTGCCGCCCCGGCAATCCCCGCGATACAAGCCCCGAGGAGCTCACCGAGCTGTTCAGAAAGCTCATGTAATTTTTAGAGGCGAACCGACGCAGCTGCGGATACGTTGGCTGCGGCCGCCCGGTATCGAAACTGCCGGCGAAACCTTAAGGCTTCGCTCCCCTATGCTGCGTAATATCATATAGAAAATAAAAAGGTGCGGACTTTTGTCTGCACCTTTTTTATTTTATGCTGCTTACTTTATCGTAGCCCTTGCGTTGTCGAGGGTGATGACGATGCCGTTCTTGGCGGCGACCTCGTTTACCTGAGCAACGAGCTTGGACGCATAGACATTCAGGAATTTGACCGTCAGCGCCTCCTTCTGCTTGGCGCTCATTGCGGAGAGAATGCCCTTGACGATCTTCTTTGAAAACTCGGGAGACGCGCCGACGCACTTGCGGATGAGGGGGTTGACGCCTTCGCTTTCGGACAGGATCTTTATCAAATCGGGCAGGAAAGTGTCGAGCGTTTCGGTATAGTCAAATTCGCTGACCTGCATTGTTAATTCAATCATTGTAAACCTCCGGTGAAATAACGCTAAATATATCTATATCTATAACAGATGCATTATACAAAAAAGAAAGAGAAATGGCAACTATAAATATTTTTTTGACTTTCAAAAGTTTTTGCGGCAAAAATATTGACAATCAGCAAAAATGTTGTTATTATCTTTAAGCTGAACATTCAATGGGAGCGGCCATGCGGGCGTAGTTCAATGGTAGAACACCAGCCTTCCAAGCTGGATACGTGGGTTCGATTCCCATCGCCCGCTCCATTGAGACGGAAACATGCGCCAATAGCTCAGCAGGATAGAGCAACTGCCTTCTAAGCAGTAGGTCGGGGGTTCGAATCCCTCTTGGCGTGCCAAAATTAAAATATGGTGGGTATAGCTCAGCTGGTTAGAGCACCGGATTGTGGTTCCGGGTGTCGAGGGTTCGAATCCCTTTACCCACCCCACAAGTCACAGAGGCCGGACAAAAGCCCGGTCTCTGTGTACAATAGAATAAAAATAGATGGTGGGATGTAGTGTAATGGTAACACCTCAGACTTTGACTCTGATATAGTGGGTTCGAGTCCCGCCATCCCAGCCACACCTGCCCCAGTAGCTCAGTAGGCAGAGCACCTGCCTTTTAAGCAGGGTGTCCGGGGTTCGAATCCCCGCTGGAGCACCAACAATACCTCCCACGCCGATGGCGTGGGAGGCGTTTTTATTTGCGGGGATTCGAAGCCGAAAGGGTCGGAGCGTAAAGAAAAGCTGCCTGTGGCAGGTTTTCAGCTCCGAGGTGCGCAGAAGCTATGCTTCAAGCGCGGGTGATTTTGCTTGCAAAAGCACCGAAATCCCCGCCGGAGCACCAAAAAGAGACGGTCAACAGGCCGTCTCTTTTTCGTGCGTTATGCAGCTATGGCCGATCAACCCCGCCATAGGGTGGGGGGATATGTGCCGTTTTCGTGCAGGGCGGTGAGGGCGGCGACTGCGCCGGGCTTGTCCTCCTTATACGTCAGGCCGAACCAGCGGTCGTTGGTGCTCAAAACGGTGATTTTTATTTTTCCGCTGTCTGTGAGATCTCCCATCATGGTCGGCAGCAGACACTCGGCCTTGAGCTCGTCAGCCGGCAGGGCGGCGAGAAAATCGGCAAAATACTGCTCCATTACCGGGAGTATATCCTGATGGTAGCCCCACAGGTTCATGGAAACGAAGGCGTCCGGCGAAAGCACCTGGCCGTTTTCGGATTCGGAGGTATCGCGTATCGTTCCGTCGGGCATGACTTTTATCTTATATGTCTCTTTAACTCCGGTCAGCAGGCCGTTCTCGACCATGCAAACGCCGCGAGTGACAGTGCCGAAGGGGCTTACGGTGTTCTTGAGCCGATAGGCCACCATGGCCGCTTCCTGTGCGCCGTGCAGATGCTCGAGCTCTTTCGACATGACCCTGAACGCCTCCGCGCCGTAGTAATCGTCCGCGTTCATGACGGCAAAGGGAGTTTTTATCAAGTCCTTTGCGCATATGACGGCATGCACCGTGCCGAAGGGTTTTGTGCGGGAGGAAAACTCCGGGCGGCTTTCCGTGAAGCGATCCTGCGTCTGAAGGGCATAGTCGATCTTTATGCCGGTGCTTTTCTCGATGCGGTCGCCGAAAAGCTCCTTCACATCGTCATATATCTCGGGCTTTATTATGAGCACGATCTTATTGAAGCCTGCGTTAACGGCATCGTATATGGCATACTCCATGAGTATCTCGCCGTCGGGGCCGAGGCGCTCTATCTGCTTGACGCCGCCGTAGCGCGAGCCGAGTCCGGCCGCCATAACAACAATGGTCTTGTCCATGTCCATGATAAATCTCCTTTTTATTTAACTGATTCGCGGGGGTAGCTTCCGACGCGGAAAAGATCCTCGGCAGGTGCGGCCCTTAGCCATGCAAGGTATGCCTCCGGCCAATGCTGCTGGAGAATGAACGAGTCGCCGCCGTGCTGATACGCGTCGATGATGAGTATGACAAGCTGTTCGTAAAAATAATCCTGTCCGCCGCCTGTGACCTTTGTGGCCGTGAATTTGGCCGCATAGCGGAACAGTATGCCGAGGACCATGAATATGATCTCCGTCGCGGGCGATTTGTCGCCGGATTTTCGCTTGGATATCATTATGCCGAGGCGCTGCATTTTCTCAAGACCGCCGAGCTCGTGCCAGTTGTCGATAAGCGAGCACAGCTCGTTTGCCATCTCCTCGTTGCCGTCAAGCAGAAAGTTTATGAACTTGCGAAGCTCGAACACGTCTCCGTGCATTTTGCTTTTCATAAATTCCATAGCAAGCTGCTGATAGCCGCCGTCGCGGTATTTCTCCGGCGTGTCGAGCAGATCGTCGATGTAATCAAACAGAAGATCGAGCGCACGCTCCTGATCGTCGAGCGGGACATAGTCGGCTTTGACTCCGAACTCCTGCATTATCGCGGCAAACTGCGCCTGCATCTGCCCGAGAAGCCGCGTGTATTCGCCCAGGCCGCGCCGCGCCTTGCAGGGGACGATCATATCCGTTCCGTAGCGCGTAAGGTTCCAGTGTCTGAGAGGCATGCGCGGAACGACGTCCATTTCGGATATGATGTTGAAAATGTTGTCTGTAAAGAGATCGGCGCGGTCAAACACCGTTACGGGCGTTGCAAAGCTGTAGGCAAAAACGTTATCCTTGCCGATGCCGCTTTCAAAGGTCAGGCGCGCGCCGAGAAGATTTGTCACCGCACCGCCGCGGCTGTATCCGCAGATCCAGAGCTTTACCCGGCCGAGGTCAAAGCCGCGGCGGGAGAGATAGTCCGTGACCGCGTCGTAGGCAAGGTCGGCGGCTTTTTTGAAGCCCGCCACATGGTCGGGGTAGGCGTCCTCCACCGCGTGCGCATTGCTTACCCACTCGCCGCCGTATGCGTGGCTGCGGATGACGACGGGAATGAGAAACGTATCGTCCGGCAGCTTTTTTGCCGCAATAATGTAGCCGCAGGTATCCTCACAGCTTTGCCGGTCGCCGAAGCGAAAGCTTTCTATCGTGCGGTCGTCGCAGCCGATGGCGTGCAGCGCGGCTCGCGTGTGCTTATCTCCGTCCTCTTTATAGGTAAACGCGCTCATCGTCAGTCCCAGCGACATTATAGCAAGCTCGTGGTTATACGAGCAGGCCGAGCGAAGGAAATATGCGTCGGAGTATTTGAATTTGAGCTGTCCGATATCCTTCGGCTTTTCCTGCTTGGATATCATAACGTCGATCGACACCTCACCGGAAAACGGCGTTCCGTTCGTTCCGTCGAAATAAAATTTGAGATCGGTCATCAAAAACCTCCTCGTGAATGCTTTTGCTATTTCAGTATAATATTTTTTTCTCTCCGGCGCAAGTACGGAAAATTCACAGTTTCGATATTGACACTGAACGTGTGTCAGAGTATATTAACTGTGCTAACTCAAACCACACAGTTTGGAGCGGAACTTTTTTGCTCAGAAACGTATTAATATCCGAGAGGAGCTGTTTTCATGAAAAAGAGAAAGCTTATAAGAATAATGTATGTTGTAACGCCGGTGATGCTTGTGCTTCTGCTGGCGCTGAACGTGTTCACGATGCTGAAGGTCAAGGCGCTCGAGGACGCGGCAGGTGCTGACGATACCGAGGATGTCGCGCAGGAAAACGACGTTCGCATCGGCGGCGACTATATCATAAAGGCGACGACGCAGATATCCGACGCGTATAAGTCGGGTGACAGCTCCAAGCTCTCGGATGCTGATAAGGAGACGCTCGACATGGCAAAGAGCGTGCTCGACGAGATCATAACAGACGGCATGAGCGACTATGAAAAGGAGCTTGCGGTTTACAATTGGATGTGCGCGAACATAGGCTTTGATGACGGCTCGCTGGAGGTCATCCCCGATGCGGGAAGCCAGGCCGATAATCCCCACGGCGCGCTTAAATACCACAAGGCCGTCTGCGTCGGCTATGCAACGACGTTCAGGCTCTTAATGCAGATGATGGACATCGAGTGCATGGTCGTGCATGACTCATACCTCTCGCACACCTGGAATCTTGTCATGCTCGACGGGCAGTGGTACCACACCGATGTTTATTCCGACGCGCCCGACGGCAATTTCTCGCACTTTAACCTCAACGATGACGCGATGATGAACATGCAGGAGTGGAACACCGATTTCTTCCCAGCTGCCGATGGCTATAAGTATAACTATGCCTACATGCAGAAGGTCGAGTGCAAGGATATCTACTCCATTCCCGAGCAGCTGCGCGCGGCTATCGACGCAAAGAGCGGCGTTGCAAGCTTCGATCTCGGCAAGGAGATAAGCGACAGCACATATTCGATACTTGAAACCATCATGAATCAAATCCAGAACGCGGCATTGTTCAACAGCGACAAGTGCACCGGCGTGAGCTGGAGCTGGCTCGAGGCGGAGGATGAAAACATCTTCTGCGTGTACCTGAGCTATGCAAATGACGATATAGTAGAGCCCGATGACAATGCCGATATCGATGCCGAGACTCAGCAGAAGATAGACGATGCGGTGAGCAAGGCCTTCGGCGATGCCGGCCGCGGCGACGGAGCCTGTTACGATACCGCAGTTATCGGCGGCGCGAGCGAAAAGACGGTGATAAACTGATGAAAAGAATAATCTGCGCAATCTGCGCGCTCGCAATGGCGCTTTCCCTGTGCGCCTGCGGCAGTAATACTCAAAGCATCGACATGTATGAGCTGCAAAAAAGCATGACGGATGCCGACAAGAGCCTGCCCGAGATGAAAATTTCGGGCAGCTGGGATGAAAATGCCGAAAAGGCCTTTTCATATCTGTCCGATATGGAGTATAATAAAATTCGCGGCTTTTTCCTCGCTTATGCGGCCGACGGCACGGCATATGAGATAGCCGTCGTGCAGCTGAAGGATAAGTCCGACGCTGCCGCGATGGAGGAAAGCCTCAACGAGCATGTTCAGACGCGCGTCCGGATGTACAAGACCTACGAGCCCGAGCAGGTCGACCGCGCGTCAAGCGCCAGGGTCGAGACCATAGGCGACTGCGTCCTGCTCATCATGTGCGATTCACCGCAGAACGTGGAGACGGCGTTTAAAGAATTTACAAAGTAACGGAGAAGCTTAAATGGTATTCAGCAGTACGACATTTCTATGCGTTTATCTGCCCCTTGTTCTGTTGGGGTACTATATCTGCCCGAAGAAAGGGAAAAATCTGTTTCTGCTGATAGTCAGCCTCATATTCTACGCATGGGGCGAGCCGAAGTATGTTTTACTGATGATATTCTCTATCATGATAAACTACGCCTTCGGCCTTTTGATGGATAAGCACCGTGCGAATAAAAAGCGCCTGAAGCTCATGCTGACCCTCTCGGTCGTCATCGACCTCGGACTTCTGAGCGTGTTTAAATATACGGACTTTATCATAACGAACATAAATTCAATATTCGGCGCGGGCTTTGACCTTCTCAATATTGCACTGCCCATAGGCATTTCGTTCTATACCTTCCAGGCGATGAGCTACACCATCGACGTTTACCGCGACGATGTCCGCGTTCAGCGAAACCTCATCGACTTCGGCATGTACATAACCATGTTCCCGCAGCTTATCGCCGGGCCCATCGTCCGCTACGCCGATGTTCAGGATCAGCTGGCCGAGCGAAGTGTAACTACAGAGGACTTTTCCGAGGGCATCATGCGCTTTGTCGTCGGCCTCGGCAAAAAGGTCTTGCTTGCAAACCAGATGGGCGCGGTGTGGACGGATATATATGCCCTCGGCGGCGACGTTTCCGCCCTGATGGCGTGGACGGGCGCGGCGGCGTTTACCTTCCAGATATACTTCGACTTCTCCGGCTATTCCGACATGGCCATCGGCCTCGGCCGGATGTTCGGCTTCAAATTTCCCGAAAACTTCCGCTATCCGTATGAATCGGTCTCGATAACCGACTTCTGGCGCCGCTGGCACATTACCCTGAGCACCTGGTTCAAGGAGTATCTGTATATCCCGCTCGGCGGCAACCGCCGCGGCCTTGCCCGTCAGGCGCTGAACCTCCTGATAGTCTGGTCGCTAACCGGCTTCTGGCACGGCGCGGGCTGGAACTTCGTCATGTGGGGTCTGTACTATTTTGTGATCCTGTTTGTCGAAAAGCTGTTCCTGCTCAAGGCGCTTTCAAAGCTGCCGAAATTCTTCCGCCATGTGTATGCGCTGCTGCTCATCGTCATCGGCTGGGTCATATTCGCAAGCGACGATGTGAGCATACTTTTGCCGTACCTCGGCTCGATGTTCGGAGCAAACGGCGCACTCGGCGGGATGGATGTGTATACGCTTCTCACAAAGGCGGTGCTCATGGTCATATGCTGCATTGCCTCCACCGAGCTTCCAAAGCGTCTGCTCGGAACAATGACTGGCAAAATGAACGAAAAGGCTGCTTTCACCGTGAAGAGCGTTCTTACTCTGGCACTTCTGACGCTGAGCTTTGTGTTCCTCATCGGCGACAGCTACAATCCCTTCCTGTATTTCAGATTTTAAGAGGTGAGAGTGATGAAAAAATTCCATATCGCGCTTATCTTGCTGTTTCTGGCTGTGATTATTCTGCCCTCGGTGCTGGTTTTCGCCGGCGAGGACAAGACCTTTTCCGATAACGAGAACCGCATGCTGCAAACAGCGCCGAAGCTGACGGTGAGCAGCATTCTCGACGGCAGCTTTCAGGATAAGATAACCGACTATATCTCCGATCAGTTTCCCGCGCGCGATATGTGGACAGAGCTCGGAACGGACGTAAAAAAGCTCCTCGGCTTTAAGGACATAGGCGGCGCGTACCTCGGCGAGGACGGCTACTATATGGAAAAGATAACGCCCGATAAAATAGACGAAAAAAACCTTCGCCGCAACCTCATGCTCGTTTCGGACTTTCTTGACGCAAATAAGGATGTTACCGCGACGATGCTCCTCGTTCCCGCGACGGGCACGGTCATGAGCGATAAGCTCCCCAGGTATGCGCAGATGTACGATGCGAAGAAGCTTTACGAGACGGTAAAGGCTGCTCTCCCGGATGCGAGCTTCCCCGACCTGTACGCGGCGCTGACCGAAGCCAAGGCCTCGCAGCAGGTGTATTACCGCACCGACCACCACTGGACGTGGTACGGGGCGCAAACGGCGTATAAAACGCTCCTGCCGGACGGGAAGTATGACGCTTCCCCCGAGCTTTTCGCCGATGACTTCCTCGGAACGACCTACTCCAAGACTCTCGATGCCGCGGCAAAGCCCGACAAGGTTTACATCTCGCGTGTCGCGGACACCGTCACCGTCACGGCCGACGGAAAGGATATACCGTTTTACGATATGTCCGCTTCCGGCGAAAAGGATAAATATAAGGTCTTCTTCGGCGGCAACTACGGCGAGACGACGATAACGGGCGGCTGCAATAACGGCAAAACGCTGCTTGTAATAAAAGATTCGTTTGCAAACAGCCTTGTGCCATTCCTCACGGCAGATTATGAGAACATCATCATGCTTGATCTGCGCTATTACATGGGCTCGGCGCAGCAGCTGATCGCGGAGAAAAACGTCTCGGATATCCTCTTCGTGTGCGAAATGAGCAGCTTTGCAAATGACAAGAATATGGTTAAGTTAGGATTTTAAAACATGAAAATTTTCAGAAAATTTGCGGCGGTCTTTCTGGCTGTCATGATGCTTGCCGGCATAGCGCCAATACCGGCGCGAGCCGACGGAGACAAGCTCATTGCCCTCACTTTTGACGACGGCCCTTCGTCACAGAATACAGCAAGGCTCCTCGACGGGCTCAGGGCGCGCGGTGCGCACTGCACGTTTTTCCTTGTCGGCCAAATGGCCGAGCGCAGTCCCGAACTCGTAAAGCGCGCATGGGAGGACGGGCATGAGATAGCAAGCCATACCTACGATCATCCGCAGATGACAAAATTGACCGACGCGCAGATAAAGCAGCAGCTGCAAACGACCGATGCGATCCTTGACAGAGCCATCGGACAGGATTTCGACTATATGCTCCGTCCGCCATACGGCGACTATAATCAGCGCACCCTCAAGGCATCGAACACGCCCTGCTTTTTCTGGTCGATGGACACATACGACTGGAAAACGAATAATGCGAACTCTGTCTATCGTAAGTTCATAAAGCAGGCGAGGGACGGCTCGATTGCCCTCCTGCATGACACGCACGCAAGCTCAGTCACTGCCGCGCTGCGCGCAATAGACACGCTTCAGGCGCAAGGCTATAAGTTCGTTACCCTGAGCGAAATGTTCATGCGCCGCGGTGTGAGCCTTGAAAACGGCAAAATATATTTCAATGCCTATCCCGGCAAAAGCGGCACTGCGCCGTCGCTCGCGCAGCCTGTCATAAGCACAGATAACGGACTTATAAGCATTTCGGGCGACAGCCGCGGCAGCGTTTACTATACGCTTGACGGAAGCATGCCGACGCCGAAGAATTCGACAAAATACACCGGGGCTTTTTCCGTTCCTGCCGGCACGGTTATCCGTGCACTGACGGTCACCAAATGGAACGGTCTGCGTTCAGCGGAAACGCGCCTTACATACTCTGCACGAGGCAATCTGTTTGCCGATGTTATGCCCGGCGACTGGTTCTATAACGACGTGGACCGCGCCGTTTCCGACGGTATATTCAAGGGCGTCGCGAAAAACGAATTTTCGCCGGATTCGAGCCTCACGCGCGCGATGCTCGCAACCGTGCTTTACCGCGTGTCAGGAGAACCGGAGACCGGCGGAGAGCTTCCGTTTTCCGATGCTCCCGATGTCGGAGACTGGAGCCGCGCCGCGCTTTCGTGGGCATATGAAAACGGTGTGATCAAGGGCTATGGCGACGGGACCGTCCGCCCGGACAGAAACGTCAGCCGCGCCGAGCTCGGCTGCATGATAGCCCGCTATCTGAACCTGAGCGGCAGGGATCTCACGGGGCTTGACGATGTGCTGTCCGGCTTCTCCGATGCGGGCAAGATGCCCGAGAGCATGAAAGACGAGATAAACACAGTGTGTGCGCTGGGGATAATAAAGGGCTGCGACGGCGGCCTTCTCCTGCCGGACAGCGGCGCGACCCGCGCTCAGGCGGCGGTCATGATATGCCGAATGCTTGACTTGACGTAAAAAACGACCCTCTATGTGAAAACATAGGGGGTCAGGTTTTTGTTCTATCAAAGCTCGATCTCGCCGAACTCTTTTTCAAATGCCGCAACGCGGCGCTTTATCATCTGCTCAAGCTCACGATTTTTCGTTCTGCCCTCATACTCGGCGATATAGCCGAATTTCTCGAGCAGATCACGATCTATTCTCATTGTATAACGAGCTTTTTCGTCAAGCGGCATTGGAAAATCCTCCGTTTATGTAGTTGACAAAATTATATCTGCATTCTATTATTATGTGTAAGTTCGACTCATTTATAAATCAATTATGACTCATAAATGACTCAGTAAATGGAGGAGTAACAATGTATAAAAAGCTGTATTTTATGATGTTTAACCGCGTGACGGATGCCGTCAATGCTTTGAAAGAGGGGCGAAGCGAAGATGCGCTGCGTTCGCTTCAAGGCGCGCAGGAAGAAGCAGAGCAGATTTTCATAGAAAACGGAGAAGACGGAAAATAAAAAACGCCCCCTGTGCAGTTTTTTCGCACAGGG
>CALBGG010000132.1 GCA_937893605.1 uncultured Clostridia bacterium | reverse complement strand
TGTGAGTTTTTCACAAAGCTGTCAAAAGACGCACGAACTTCCGCTTATTCAGGCCAAACGCCGGGGCATTTGCCCCGGCGTTTTGGTTTATGTCTTGTTATGCTGCAATCAGTTTCTGCCGAAGATTTTATCGAAGAAGCTCTTGACGTCCTGGAACCAGCCGCGGATCACGTCGCCCGAGGAGCGGGTCGCGCCGCAGTCGGTGCAGGTCTTGCCCTTGAAGTGATGGCCTGTCGCGTCGATTGTCTCGCCCTGCGATATAGTTTCGCCGCAAACAGAGCACACCTCATCGCCGGTGTAGCCGGCCTCGGTGCAGGTAGGCTCGACCGCGTTGCACAACTCGGTCTTATGGCCGAGGGCGCTTACATAGTTTTTCGTGTAGGTCTCGCCGCAGGAGCATGTGTAGGTCGTGTAGCCCTGCTCGGTGCAGGTCGGGGCGGTCACTGTCTCGACAAAATCGTGGGTGTGTGCCTCGCGCTCGCCGCAGCGGGAGCAAACTCCGTTTTTGTAATCGTGGCCGAGGGCTGGAACTATAAACGAGCGTATCTCTTCGCCGCAGGAACAGGTGTAGGTTGTGTAACCATCCTCTGTACAAGTCGGTTCCGTCACAACGGGGTTGCTAAACGAACAGACATGTTTCGTTGTCGCATTCAGGAGCGGATCATTATCATCCGCTATATTTACCCTGTCCCACTGTTTGTCTGTTCCTGCGTAATGTACATTTTTAAGGCTTGAGCAGTCTCCGAATGCACCATATCCTATGTACTGAATATTTTCAGGAAGATTGACGCTTTCGAGTGAAGTACAGCCAGCAAAAACGTCAGAATCTATAGTAATGCATGACTTGATATCAACGGATTTCAGGCTGGTGCAATTCTCGAATGCATTCCACATGATCAGTGTTGCATTTTCGGGGATGGTGATGCTCTCAAGCGCCGTGCAGCCCGCGAAGGACCACTCATCAACGCTGTCTATCGTCGAGGGCAGGGTAATATTCTCAAGGCTTGTGCAGCCTTCAAATGCATGATAATTGATTCTTGTCATTCCTTCACTGATGGTCACATCCGTTAAATTTGTGCAGCCATAGAAGGCATAATCCATTATACTTATAGTTCCCGGAATGACGGTTATCGAAACATAAGCGCTTTTCAGGTTCGTGCAGTTCTGAAACGCATAATTTATGCTGTTCACACCTTCCTCGACGATAACCTTTTTGATCTTGCTCTTGTCGCAGTCGATAATACCAACATCGCCGCTGCCGCTTACGACGATCGTACCGTCCTCGTACAGCGTCCAGTAGACGTTTGTTTCACTACCTATTCCGCAGAAGCCGCTTTCGGTGACGTTTGCCGTGCCGGACGTACCGCAGATGATGCATGTGCCGTTTACGTAGTTGTGGCCAAGTGCGTCGGTAACAGCGTCAAAATAGTACTTACCGCAGATATTGCACCAATGTTCGGTGTATCCGGGCTTTGTACAGGTCGGATATTCAGTGTGTTCATTATAGACGTGAGTATGCTGAACGTAGTTCGGATCCTCCGCTCCGCAGCGGGTACATGTGCCATCAACATAGTAATGATCCATTGCGCTCACGTAATTGCTCACATAGCTCTTTCCGCATACGGAGCAGGTGTAGGTCGTATAGCCCTGCTCGGTGCAGGTCGGCTCGGTCACTTTAATAATTGAATAGTTGTGGACATGACCCTGCTCGGTCTCGATTGCTCCGCAGTTGTTGCATTTGCCGTTTACATAGTCGTGGCCGAAATGCTCGATTTTTAAGCCCTTGCTGAGAACCATTTTGCAGACCGAGCATATATTGTCGCCGGTATAGCCGTCTTCGGTACAAGTCGCGTCCTTGGCGCTGACGAGCACAGGGCTGTGACCTTTTGCGGGAACTATGTCTGATGTGTAGGTCTCGCCGCAGGAGCAGGTGTATGTTGTATATCCATTCTCTGTGCAGGTCGGCTCGGTCACTTCTGCGACGAAGTTGTGGGTGTGTGTATCCTCTTTGCCGTAGTAGATGGTCGCTTTAGTAAGACACTCATTGCCAGGTTCAATTCCTATTGCATTCCACTCTGTCTCGTTGCCGGAATAGTATACGTCTGTCAAGCTCGTGCAGCCGTCGAATGCCCAGCTACCGATGCTCGTCACGCTGTTCGGGATTGTGACGCTCGTCAGTCCCGTGCAGCCTTCGAATGCAGAGCTGTAGATGCTCGTCACGCTGTTCGGGATAGTGACGCTCGTCAGGCCAGTGCAGTCTTGAAATGCAGAGCTACCGATACTCTTCACGCCGTTCGATATCTCAATGCTTGTCAGGCTTGTGCAGCCCAGGAATGCACCCCACTCGATGTCGCTCACACTGTTCGGTATCTCTATGCTCATCAGGCTCGTGCAGCCTTTAAATGCATTGGGGCCTACACTCATCACGCTGTTCGGTATCGTGACGCTCGTCAGGCCAGTGCAGTCGGAGAATGCACAGGCCTCTATGCTCGTCACGCTGTTCGGAACCTCATATGATGTATTCGTTTTGCTCAACGGGTAGCTGATAAGTGTTGTCTTCTCCTTGTTAAAAAGGACTCCCCCATCTGAACTGTAATAAACATTGTCTTCTGCGACATTTATGCTTGTCAGGCTTGTGCAGCCGTAGAATACAGAGCTGCCAATACTCGTCACGCTGTTCGAGATTTCAATGCTCGTCAGGCTTGTGCAGCCCCGGAATGCACCGGTACTGATTCCCGTCACGCTGTCAGGAATCGTGATGCTCGTAAGAGCCGTGCAGTCGGCGAATGCACTGTGGCCGATGCTCGTAACGCTATTTGGAATCTCTACGCTTGTAAGATTACGGCAATACGAAAATGCCTCTATAGCAATACCTTCAACCTCAACTCCTTCAATCTCCTCTGGAATAACCGCTTCTGTGACGCTGCTGTCACAGTCAGTTATCGTTCCTGTAGCTTTGTCAAAATAGATATTGCCGCCTTCAACCGCATATTTAACAGTGTCACTATCCGCCAGCGCTGCGGTTGGCACAAGCGTCACCACCATCAACAGCACGAGCAGCAGGCTCAATACTCTTTTCTTCATTCTTTTCCTCCTAATACTTTTTAGCGCGGCTGTCATAAGGTATACCTTTTGACAGTCAAGTGATTTACCCGGTTTTCGTGGTTA
>CALBGG010000131.1 GCA_937893605.1 uncultured Clostridia bacterium | reverse complement strand
GCCTCCACCGGCGGCCAGATCATGCCCCCCATCATGGGCGCTGCGGCGTTCCTGATGGCCGAGTACGTCAACCTGCCTTACGGCGAGATCGCGCTCAAAGCGATCCTCCCGGCATTCCTGTACTTTGCGGGCATCTTCGTTGCTGTCCACCTCGAGGCGAAGAAGCTCGGCCTCAAGGGCATTTCGCGCAGCGAGATGGCGCCCGGCAAAGAGCTTGCCGTAAAGAGCTATCTGCTCATCCCCATCGTTCTGCTGATCGTTCTCGTCAGCCTGAATGTTTACACCATGCAGAAGGCAGCGGCTCTGTCTATCATCGCGGCGATCATCGTCGGCGTTATCAATAAGGACAGCCGCCTTACTCCGGCGAAATTCCTCGAGGCACTCGAGGCCGGCGGCAAGGGCACCATCACCGTCGCCGTCGCCTGCTCCATGGCAGGCGTCATCGCGGGCTGCATAACGGTCACCGGCCTTGCCTCCAAGCTCATAACCGCCATCGTTTCCCTCTCCGGCAACACACTTATCATCGGTCTGTTCCTGACCATGATCTGCTGCATCATCCTCGGCATGGGCGTTCCGACAACGGCCAACTACTGCATCATGGCGGCCACCTGCGCGCCGATCCTCGAAAAGCTCGGCGTTCCCACGGTCGCCGCGCACTTCTTCGTTTTCTACTTCGGCATCGTCGCCGACATAACCCCGCCCGTTGCGCTCGCGGCCTATGCAGGCAGCGCGATAGCAAAATCGAACCCGATGAAGACCGGCGTCAACGCAACAAAGCTGGCTATCGCCGCATTCATCGTACCTTATGTTTTCGCCTACAGTCCTTCGATGCTGTTTATTGACGTCGGCAGCTGGGTCGATGTCGTCACCATCTGCCTGAGCGCGATGATCGGCATCTACGGAGTCGCGGCCGGTCTCAACGGCTTTGTAAAGCGCAACCTCAACTGGTTTGTGCGCATCCTGTTCATCGTCGGCGGCCTTACCCTCATCATCCCCGGCTGGAAGACCGACCTTGTCGGTCTCGTCCTCGTCGGCGGCCTGACCGCTTATGAGTTCATCAAGGCAAAGCAGGAGAAAAACGAAGCCGCGGCGTGATTTCAGTGGCGAATCAAGGCTGTACCTATACGGTGATTGCCGATGCCCGGTTCGAGAGTGCCGGCAAAACCGTGAAACTGCCGCTTCCCAATGGTGCATTGCAAATTTTGCGGTCGCCCTGCGGTATTGCGGCCTTGCCTTCCCCTTGAGGGGAAGGCAAGGCAAAAGCCGACGGATGAGATGAAAACAAAGAGAGAGTGCAGATTTTTCGTCTGCACTCTCTCTTTTATATTTAGTTTTACTTGCGACCATGCGGCGATCCCGCTTTTTTAGAAGCGCATTGAGTCTGTAACGATACGTATTTTAATGCATCGGTACAGCCTCAAAGCGCCTCTAAAAAACCGAGCATTGTCATGGCCTGAGCGTTGAAGCCGGAAATGCCGATCTGCTGTGCGTCGCCTTCGCCGTCGATGCCCCAGGTCAGCGAGCCGGACACGCCGCCGCAGTCGAAGCTTACAAAGCTCCAGTAGTCCGCGCCGTCGTAATAGCCGACGTTTGCTTCCATGCCGCCTATAACGGTCTTCTCCTCCTCAAGGCCCGTGCCGCATACGCCGAAGCCCTGCTCCTGCTTGTAGAACTCAAGGTAGTATTTCAGCTGCGGCTGCGCCTTGGGCGTGAGCGTGAGCCCCCACTGCCCGTCGTCGAGCATGATAGGCTGCGCATCCCACGAATCGTAGACCTTGATCGAGTAATCTCTGCCGTTGACGCTGAAGGTAACGGCGCTCGTCGGCAAGGCCGTGTTTTTAGTGCTCTTTGCCTCCGGACCGGTTGTGCTCGTTTGGGGCTGCGTGCAGGCGCAGCACAAGGTCATCACCATGCACAGCGCCAGTGCGAGTGCGGTCTTTTTCATTTTGAGTACCTCCGTGGCTTTATATGATACTCATTAGACGCTTCTAAAACGTAAATGTTCCCTTTTTTAGAGGCGAACGGACGCGCCCGCGGATACGGTAATCGCGAATGCCCGGTATCGAAAATTCCGGCAAAACCGGAACACTGCCGCTTCCCCGATAGTTCAAGGCAAATTTTCATTGCACTTATATAACGCGAAACGCTGCTGCTTATGCCAATGTTTCGATACCGGGACACCGCAATAAGCGTATCGGCATGATCTTAATGCGACTCTGAAAAAGTCTCTATTGATGCGGCCATGCGGTCGAGGCCTGTTTTTATTATTGAGCGCGGCATGGCGAGATTCAGGCGGATATAGCCCTCGGCATTGCCGACAAACAGGGAGTTTCCGCCCTCAAGCAGAACGCCGGCCTTGTTTGCGAAGAAGTCGGGCAGATCGGGCACATCGGGCAGGCAGCGGCCGAGATCGACCCAGGCAAGGTATGTCGCTTCGGGGATGTACATGACGGCCTTGGGCAGATGCTCGGCAAGATAGGCCTTTACGAAGGCAAAGTTTTCGTCGAGATATACCTTGAGCTCCTCATGCCATGCCCCGCCCTTTTCATAGGCGGCCTTCGCCGCTGTCAGCGACATGGGGTTTACCATGCCGAATAGCTTGTCGCGATCCTTAAAGCGCATGCGCAGATGCTCATCGCGGATGATGATGTTGGAAAATGCAAGGCCGGCAAGGTTAAAGGTCTTTGACGGCGCCATGCAGGTTATGAGCTTGGGGTAGTCGGTCATGACGCTTGCCATGGGGATATGGCGGCGGCCGCAGCGGATAAGGTCGCAGTGTATCTCGTCGGAGACGACCCACAGGTTGTACTTTGCCATGATATCGCCCGCGCGGCGAAGCTCGGGTTCTGTCCACATTCTTCCCGTCGGGTTGTGCGGATTGCACCAGAAAACGAGCTTGCAGCTCGGGTCTGCGCACTTGCGCTCGAAGTCGTCAAAGTCAAGCTCAAACGTGCCGTCGGCCTTTTTCTTGAGATCCGAGGTCAGTATGCCGATGCCCGCATACTCGGCGGCGTGGGCAAAATAGCCGTAGGCCGGGGTGTTTATAAGCACCTTCTCATCCTTCGTGCAGAGCGTTTCGGCAAGCTGATACAGAGCGGGGATTATGCCGGGAGTGATGCAAAGCTGCTCCTTGGGAAAGCTCCAGCCGTAATGATCGGCGCACCATTTGCTGAAGGCGTTATAGTATTCGTCATCATACACGCCCGTGTAGCCGAATATGCGGCGGTCAACGCGCTCATGCAGCGCCTCGATTATCTCCGGCGCGACGGCAAACTCCATGTCAGCGACCCACATGCGCACAAATTCCTCGTCCTTGAACGGGAATACCTTCTCGGGACCCGCGTGGAAGATATAGCCGCGAAAGCCGTCCGTATTCAGGGCGTTCGTGCCGCGGCGCTCAACGATCTCGTCAAAATTGTACATATTGTTTTCTCCTTGCTGTTTTATGCGCTTATTATATTGCAATACGCCCGCCGGCACAAGTAACTATTTAAAATATTAGCTTCGGAAATCTACCCAAAACGCGCGGCCTTGTGATAGAATATATCTATTAAGTATCGGGCGCTGAAAATGCGCCCGTAAGAAGAGGTGCTGCCGATGAAATATACAGAGCTCATATCGAAAATGACACTTGAGGAAAAATGCTCGCTGTGCTCGGGCGCGGACTTCTGGCACACGAAGGGCGTCGAGCGTCTCGGAATTCCCCGGATGATGCTGACCGACGGGCCGCACGGCCTGCGCAAGCAGATCGGCAAAAACGACCACCTCGGCCTGAATGCAGCCTACCCCGCCACCTGCTTTCCGACGGCCTCGGCCGCGGCCAACAGCTGGGATGAGGAGATGATCGAGCAGATGGGCGTGCGCCTCGGCGAGGAGACAAGGGCGCAGCGCGTCGGCGTGATCCTCGGCCCGGGCGTGAACATAAAGCGCAGCCCGCTGTGCGGACGCAATTTTGAATACTACTCGGAGGATCCCCTGCTTGCCGGAAAATGCGCCGCCGCGCTCATACGCGGCATACAGTCGACGGGCGTCGCCGCCTGCGTCAAGCACTTTGCCGCAAACTCGCAGGAGACTCTGCGCATGACGAACGACTCTGTCGTTGACGAACGCACGCTGCGTGAAATATATCTGCCGGCCTTCGAGATCGCGGTCAGGGAGGGGCACGTAAAATGCCTAATGACCTCGTACAACATGCTCAACGGGCAGTACACCAACGAAAACACCCACCTTTTGCAGGACATACTCACGGACGAATGGGGCTATGACGGCCTGATCGTCACCGACTGGGGCGGCGACAACGACCGTGTGCGCGGCCTCATCGCCGGAAACAGTCTCGAAATGCCCGGAACAGGCGGCGAGACGGACTCTCAGATACTTGCCGCCGTTCGCAGCGGCGCTGTCAGCGAGTCGCTCCTCAACGAGCGAATAGGGCGCATTCTGCGCCTTGTTGACGATGCGGAGGCTGCCTTTGAAAATGCGCCCGCCTGCGATATGGCCGAGCACCACGAATTTGCCGCCCGCCTTGCCGAGGAGAGCGCGGTTCTGCTCAAAAACGAGGATAACATCCTTCCCCTGCGCGAGGGCGTGCGCGTCGCCGTGATCGGCGACTTTGCAAAAGCGCCGCGCTATCAGGGCGCGGGCAGCTCGCACATCGAGCCGACAAAGCTTGAGTGCGGCCTTGACGCACTCAAGGCCGAGGGTGTGAACGTTATCGGCTTTGAGCCGGGCTTCAAGCGCCGCGGCGGCAGAAGTCAGGGGCTCATAAGCCGAGCCTGCGAGCTTTGTCTGCACGCCGACACGGTGCTCATGTGGCTGGGACTCGACGAGGGCAGCGAGGCCGAGGGCGTCGACCGCCGGCACATGCGCATACCCGAAAATCAGATAGAGCTTCTGCGCGCCGTGAGGGCGGTAAATCCCGACATCGTCGTCATCCTCTCCTGCGGAAGCCCCGTGGAGACGGACTGGGACGCATGCTGCAAGGCGCTTTTGCACGGCTATCTCGGCGGTCAGGCCGGAGCAAAAGCGATAGCGCGGCTCGTGACGGGCAGGGCGAGCCCGTCCGGCAAGCTTGCCGAGACCATGCCCGAAAGGCTCTCCGACACGCCGTGCACGAGCTACTATCCCGGCACGGAAAAAACGAGCGAGTACCGCGAGGGCATCTTTGTCGGCTATCGCTATTACGACACGGCGAAAAAGCCGGTCAAATATCCCTTCGGCTTCGGCCTGAGCTACACGACGTTTGAGTATTCCGCTCTTGAGCTAAGCCCCAAGGGCGTGAGCTTTACGATAAAAAACACCGGCAGTGTTGAGGCCGCCGAGATCGCGCAGGTGTATGTTTCCGCTCCGCACGGCAGCATATTCTGCCCCGAAAAGGAGCTGCGCGGCTTTGCGCGGGTCTCGCTCGCGCCGAACGAGGAAAAGCGCGTTTTCGTCGCGCTTCCCGAGAGTGCGTTCCGGTACTGGAACACGCTTGAGAGCCGCTGGACGACGGCCGGAGGGCGATATGAGGTGCTCGTCGGCGCATCCTCACGGGATATCCGGCTGCGCGGGCATATCGACAAGGCCGGCGACGGTGCGCAAAATCCCTATGCAGACCCCGTGTTCGCACCCTACCGCAGCGCCGATGTGCAGAACGTTCCCGACGCATGCTTTGCCTCGCTTCTCGGACGCGAGATCCCGCCGCATCTGTGGGATAAAGGTGCGCCGCTTGAATTTAACTCTGCGCTCTGCCAGGGCGCGTACCGCCCCGGCATAGGGAGGTTTTTATACCGCATGCTGCGCCTGGTGCACGGATTTTTCCGTCTGACCGGCAACGCCGAGGGCGCAAACAACACAGAGTTTGCGATGAATCTGCCGTACCGCGGCCTTGCCCGCTTCACGGGCGCCGTTACCGAAACGCAGGTACGCGCCCTGCTGATGGCCGCAAACCGCGAAAAGGGCGGATTCAGAGCACTAATTAGTGCACTTTTGCATAAAAACCGCTCTTGAAGGTTTTTCTTTTTGACATATAGAACGCTTTGTGGTAAAATACTTTACGCTGTATGATAATATAGCGTTTACAAATTGTAGCTTAATGTGGTATAGTACCGCATATGAACAACAAAGAATTATATGGGAGGAAAACAACATGTGCATTAAGGCAATAGCCAATTTTGACTACGAGGCTGCGAAGGATAACCTCGTTGAGACAGTTAAGTACCTCGACGCCGGCAAGCTTCTCGGCGTTGCTGGCAAGCTTCTTGAGATCAATCCCAAGGAAGTCGCTCAGAAGATCAAGGACAAGGTTTCCGACGAAGACACCCGCCTGTTCGTTCAGAGCAAGCTCCGCCTCGTCGGCGATATCCTGACCTGGCCCATCAGCATGATCTCCAGCTTCACCTGATATAAAGAGCTCAAAAACTCCGAAGTCGTCCGGCTTCGGAGTTTTTTTAGTGGCGCTTTTACATTGCACCTATACGATTTTTGCGGGCGCCCGGTATCGAGACTGCGGTGGAAACCGTCGATGCCTCGCTTCCCGTGATAACAGTGCAGATTTCTGCTGTTTTCTCCGCACTTCCCGGTCGTGACGACGCAATATGCGTATCGATACGATCTTTAATTCGCCACTAAAAAAGCACCTCATCCGCCGCCGATGGCGGCACCTTCCCCTCAAGGGGAAGGCAAGGGACGCAATACCGTAGGGCGATGAAAAAACGGTTTTGCCGGCATTTTCGACACCGGGCAACCGCAATATACGTATCCGTAGGTGCCCCCGTGCGCCTCTAAATAAATGTGACAGGAATGTAAGCAGTTACGGCAAAAATGTAAGCCCAATCGATGGTTTCCGAACAATTTGCGCTGTACAATAAGAGCGTAAATCCGATGGAGGTAAAAGCAATGAGTATTTTGACTGTTGAAAATCTCAGAAAAGTATACAGCACCCGCTTCGGCGGAAACCGTGTCGAGGCGCTCAAAAACGTAAACTTCAGCGTCGAGGAGGGCGAGTACGTCGCCATCATGGGCGAGTCGGGCTCGGGCAAAACGACGCTTTTGAATCTTCTTGCCGCGCTGGACAAGCCCACCGGCGGCACCGTCATCCTCGACGGGCATGATCTCGGCAAGATAAAGGAAAGCGACATTGCGACCTTCCGCCGCGACAATCTCGGCTTCGTGTTCCAGGAGTTTAACCTGCTGGACACCTTCACGATACAGGACAACATCCTGCTGCCGCTGGTGCTTGCGGGCAAGAGCTACGACGAGATGAGCTCGCGCCTTCTGCCGATAGCCAAGGATCTCGGCCTCACGCCGCTGCTGAAAAAATACCCCTATGAGGTCTCCGGCGGCCAGAAGCAGCGTGCGGCTGCGGCAAGAGCGCTCATAACCAATCCGCGCCTTATCCTCGCCGACGAGCCGACGGGTGCGCTCGACTCCAAGTCCACCGACGAGCTTCTCGGCCTGTTCGAGCAGATAAACAAAAAGGGTCAGACCATCCTCATGGTCACGCACTCTGTTAAGGCCGCATCCCACGCGCAGCGCATCCTGTTTATAAAGGACGGCGAGGTGTTCCACCAGATCTACCGCGGAGAATGCACCGATCAGCAGCTTTACCAGAAGATCTCCGACACCCTGACTATTCTTGCATCGGGCGGTGAAGTGGAATGAAGCTCGGTTTCTATCCCCGTCTCGCGTGGAGCGGAATAAAGAAAAACAAGCGCCTGTTCGTTCCGTATATCCTCGCCGCGGCAGGCACGGCGGCGGTGTTCTACATTCTGTTCTATCTCGCGTCCTCGAATTTTTTTGACAACATGCGCGGCGGCTCGTCGACCAGGATGGTTCTGTCGCTCGGCGTATTCGTCATGATCACGTTCGCGCTGCTGTTCCTGTTTTACTGCAACTCGTTCCTCGTGCGCCGCAGATACAAGGAGTTCGGCCTTTACAG
>CALBGG010000130.1 GCA_937893605.1 uncultured Clostridia bacterium | reverse complement strand
AATATCATGTTGGGTATGCTGCCGCTTTCGACAATGCGCCGCAGCAGGCCGCGCTGTCCGAGTATATGCTTCTGGCCGACAACGTCATCGAGGCTGTGCGGCCTTATTTCGTCTGCAAGAGGCTTGTACATTGGTTTTCCTCCGGAAAATGTAGAGATCGGTCGCATTTTAAGTGGCGCTGCGGCCGAGGCTGTGTTAAAATACCGTAAAGAGGTGATATTTATGCGTACAAAGCAGCAGGTTCTGGAGATAGTCCGGCTTTTGGAGGAGGCCTACCCCCTGGCCGACTGTACGCTTGATTATAAAAAGGATTATGAGCTTTTGTTTTCGGTGCGCCTTGCCGCGCAGTGCACGGACGCACGCGTAAACGAGATAACGCCCGCGCTGTTTAAGCGCTTTCCGACGCTTGAGAGCTTTGCCGGAGCCGATGTCGCCGAGGTCGAGGAATATGTCCGCTCCTGCGGCTTTTACAGGGCAAAGGCGCGCGACATAGTGGGCGCTGCGCAGATGATAATGCGCGATTTCGGCGGCAGGGTGCCGGGGAATATGGACGATCTGCTCAAGCTGCCAGGCGTCGGGCGCAAGACCGCAAATCTCATTCTCGGCGATATCTTCAACGTGCCCGGCTCGACGGTCGTGGACACGCACTGCATCCGCATATCAAACCGCCTGGGGCTTGTAGATGACATCAAAGACCCCGTGAAGATCGAGCAGGAGCTGCGCAGGCAGCTTCCGCCGGAAAAAAGCTCTGATTTCTGCCATCGCATCGTGCTGCACGGACGCGCCGTATGCACGGCGCGCAAGCCGGCGTGCGAAAGCTGTACGCTGCGCGGCGTCTGTCAATTCGCCGAGCGGAAAGATTAGAATAATTATAGCCCAAGTGAGCTGTGTTTTCAATCTTTTTCACAGGCGTCTTTTTAGTGGCGAATTGACGCACTTACGGATACGTTTATTGCGGTATCCCGGTATCGAAGATGCCGACGAAACCATGAAACTGCCGCTGCGACGGATGAGGAAATTTAATCGTGGCATAGACGCACACGTACTGAAAAAGGAGAGCACGGACAAAAATCCGCGCTCTCCTTTCAGACTGTCAAAAGGTATACCTTTTGACAGCTGCTTGTTATGCTACCGCTGCTCGCGGATATCTCGCAGACGGCGGAAGAAGGTTGATTCGCTGAGGGCGTCGCACTGCTCCAGCAGCTCGGGGAGGGTGATGCTTTTGCGCTCCCACGCGCCGATGAGCTGATCGAAGTTTTTCGGCACAGGAGCCGCCGGCCTGCCGAAGCGCACGCCGCGCGCCTTTGCAGCCGCAATGCCCTCGGCCTGCCTGCGTCTGATGCTCTCGCGCTCGGACTGCGCGACGAAGGAGAGTATTTGCAGCACGAGGTCGGCGATGAACGTGCCCATGAGATCCTTGCCCTGACGCGTGTCGAGAAGAGGCATGTCTATGACGGCGATGTCTATGCCGATATCCTTGGTCAGAAAGCGCCACTGCTCCTGTATCTCCTCGTAGTTCCGCCCGAGACGGTCGATGCTCAGAACGTACAGCAGGTCGCCCTCGCGCAGGCGCACAATGAGCTCGGCGTACTGCGGACGGATGAAGTCCCGGCCCGACTGCTTATCCACAAAAATGTTCTCCTCCGGAATGTTCCGGGCTCGCAGAGCCAGCAGCTGCCTGTGTTCGTTCTGATCGGTGCTCGACACGCGAGCGTAGCCGTATGTTTGCATATGATCACCTTAATATAATTAAACATCAGGTGCGGAGTCTGCACCTGATGTTTTTATCAATTATCGCCGTTGCCGGTTTTGCCGTCAATGGTCTTTTTGCCGCGCGCGATAAGCTTTTTCAGAAAGCCCGGAACGGGCGCGCCCATTGCGGCGGCGTTTTCGACGATGCTGCCGAGCTCGGTGAAGAAATACCACGCGGTGACTACGGGGGTTATAAGGCAGCTTTGGCCGAGCACTGGCAGCTCAAAGCCGAAGTTATCGCCGACGAGCCTGAGCACGAGGTCGCACATTGCGGCGACCAGCACTCCGACTATACTGCCCAGCTTGTGCCACAGTCCCTGACGGGCTGCGGCGCTGCTCCAGCTTTTGTTGTACAGCGCCGCGAAGGTGCCCGTCAGATAGTCCATCAGCAGCGCTGTGAGCCACAGCACGACCATCCAGCCGACCCAGCCGAACAGCGCCGTTCCGAAGGCGATAAGCGCGGCCGCCGCGGCCTTTATCTCGGCGGCTTTATCCGGGGCGTTCATTCTCCTATTCCTCCCCTTCAAAGTATCTGCGCATGATCTCCATGGTTCGGATCATATCCTCCGTCAGATCGAGCGCTCCGCCGTCCTTGCCGCGCAGTGCGCCCGCATCGACATAGCGCTGAGCCATTTCGCGGTAGCCGGACGGAATATCCTCAAGCTTATTCCATCTTTCCATATCCTCTTCGCTTCCTTTCTCAATATATTTTTTGCCGGCGGCACGGCATATGCCGCGGCACAGTGCCTCGCCGATCCCGTCCGTGTGCTCAACTATCCACTGCGCAAGGAGCGGCGAGTCGTGGAACTCGCACTCGCAGTAGACGCAGACGCAATTTGTATTGCGCATCTCGTAAAACTGCTTTTCGCGTATGCCGTAGACCGAGCGATAGGGCGTTATCGCGTCAACTTCGTCGAAAACCGGCTGTGCGTACTTCATGCGCTCGGAGCTTTTTGAGGCGACGAACACGACGCAGCCGCGCCCGCCGCCGGCGTTTGTGTGGATGCACAGGTGCAGATCCGCGCCCCAGGCATTGGACTCGCGCACGCGGTCGTACATCGCGTTTTCGCCGTCGGCGAAGCTGGTTTTTACTTCAAAGCCGCAGCGCTCGAGCGCCGCCTTGCACGCGGCGGCGATCCTTCGGCACTGGGTCGCCTCGTTCGTCCCACCGTAAGAGTAAGGGTTGCTCAGCTGATCCGATGGGGAGAGATATATTTTCAATTCGATCATTCCTTTCCTCGGCTTATTGTATGCTGCCACTTCGACTCTCGTCAGCTTAGTCGAACGGCAGCCCTCTCACCCATAGGCTGTTTTCCGCCTGAACTTGTACGTCTGCGTACAAGAAAAACTCGCGAGCTCGGTTTATTTACAATTTATTCACGTTTATATTGACAATTTTACTGAAATGGCGTATTATTTGTGTGCTGCTTTAAATGCAAAAAGTACCTTTGATCAACAAGAGCACATACGGTTGTCAATCGAAGGTAAGTCGGCGTGCGCGAGTGGCGATCACTATGCGCCGGCTAAGCTGACGGACTTAAAAAGTAATTACAGGAGAGAAAGTAATGGAAAACAAAATGGAAAAAAGGTATGGGCTGCCAACCGCGATTTCCATGGTCATCGGCATCGTCATCGGTTCCGGTGTCTTCATCAAGGGCGGTAAGGTGCTGTCGCTGACAGGCGGCAACCTCATGCAGGGCATAGCGGTCGTCGGAATAGTCGGCCTGATATGCATCATCTGCTCGCTGGTTTTCGCGACCCTCGGCAGCAAGTACGAGAAGGTCAACGGCGTCGTTGACTACGCCGAGCTTGCGCTCGGCCCCAAGTACGCTTACTATGTCGGCTGGTTCATGACGACGATATACACGCCGGCGCTGGCCTCAATGCTGGCATTTTTCTCGGCTATGATGTTTTTGCAGCTGTTCGGCATATCCGCCATCGACTTTGCAAACGGCCAGGTCAACGCCGTAGCAATCGGCGTGGGCGCGGGCTTCCTTATGATCGGCTACGGCATCAATGCCCTCAGCCCGAAGATCGCCGGTAAGCTCCAGGTCGGCATGACGGTCATAAAGCTAATTCCGCTCGTTCTCATGGGCGTCGTCGGAACTATCGCCGGTCTTGTTAACGGAACGACCCTCGAGGTGCTCGACTATGTCAATTCCGCCGACTATGTCGCCGTTGACGGCACGGGCTTTTTCAAGGCTATCGTCGGCTTTGCCTTCGCCTATGAGGGCTGGATACTCGCAACGAGCATCAACTCCGAGCTTAAGGATTCCAAGAAAAATCTGCCGCGCGCACTTATTATCGGCGCGCTGGTGACGATAATACTCTATGCGCTGTACATATGGGCGATGAGCATCGTCGGCGATGTGAACACGATCATCTCCACATGGCCGTTCGGCGAGAGCCTGCCGCGTATCGCCTTCTCGAAGCTGTTCGGTAACGTCATCGGCACGGTAGTTTATGTTTTCATCACCATCTCCTGCCTCGGCACTATGAACGGACTTATCATGGCCTCCTGCCGCAGCATGTACTCTGTCTCCGCACGCGGCATGGGCCCGCAGCCGAGCTTCTTCGGCAACATCGACGATCAGAATAACTTTGCTATCAAGTCCTCCATCGTCGGCATGATGCTCGCCGGCTTCTGGTATGCGTGGACGGTCATGATGTGGATGGGCGGCCCCGGACTGTTCGGCGCTGTCCACTCGTCGGAGTGGTTTGCCTGGGAGCCCGATGAGATCGGCATCATCTGCCTGTATCTCATGTACATCCCGATGATGATCGGCCTCATGGTGAAGGCAAAGGAGCTCGGCCCTGTAAAGCGCTTCGTGCTGCCGATCCTGGGCGTTGCCTGCTGCCTGTTCTTCTGCTATGCGATCTGGACGGGCTACGGCTGGAAGCAGTGCGTAGGCTTTTTGATCTTCTTCACGGCCGTTATGTTCATCGGCTATCTGTTTGAGCGCTACCGCAAAAAACACGCGTGATAAGCCCAAAAGAGAGTGCGAACGAAAGTTCGCACTCTTTTTTTAGTGGCGCACGGACGCTGCTACGAATACGTTGATTGCGGTTGCCCGGTGTCGAAAATGTATAGGTACGGTGTTAAAGCGCCACTAAAAATCCTTGCGGGGGCGGGGAAAAGACGGTATAATAAGGATGATATTCACCCCACGGAGGAAAGCCATGAGATACCCCTGTCTGGTGGTCGACCACGACGATACGGTCGTTGACAGCACCGCCACGGTCCACTACCCCTGCTTCGTCGAGTACACCGGCATATACCACCCGGAGGTGCACTATACGCTCGACGAGTACATAAAGGATAACTTCGATCCCGGCATTGTCGCTCTGTTTCGGGATATTATCGGCATGAGCGAGGCTGAGATGGAGCGCGAGCAGCGCTACTGGAACGACTACGTCAAGCGCCACGTTCCGCACGCCTACGACGGCATGCGAGAGCTGCTCTGGAGGCATAAGCGATCCGGCGGCACGCTGTGTGTCGTCTCGCACTCTTACACGGAGAATATCCTGCGCGACTACCGCGAAAACGGCCTGCCCGAGCCCGATATGGTGTTCGGCTGGGAAAGCCCCGCGCACGAGCGCAAGCCCAATCCCTATCCGCTTGAGGAGATCATGCGACGCGGCGGCTTTGCGCGGGAGGAGCTTCTGATGCTCGACGATCTCAAGCCCGGATATGACATGGCCAAAAGCTGCGGCGTGGATTTCGCCGCCGCCGGATGGTCGAACGACATCCCGGAGATCGAGAGCTTCATGCGGGCAAACTGCGATAAATACTTCAAAACGGTCGCCGGGCTTTCCGGCTTCCTTTTCGGCGAGGAGAAATGAAGATGAGCAAGAAGATATACCGAGTTGTGCTGACCGGCGGCCCTGCCTCCGGCAAAACGACGCTCATAAGCCGCATTCTCAAGGAGTTCAAGCAGGACGACGGCTGGCGCGTCATAACCATACCCGAAACGGCGACCGAGCTCATTTCGGGCTTCGGCATAAACCCGTTCGGCGTGTGCATGTCCATGCTCAAGTTCCAGGACTTCGTCATCGCCGATCAGATACACAAGGAAAAGCTCGCGCTCAGCGCCGCAGAGGTCGTGCCGGAGGAGAAGGTGCTCATCGTGTACGACCGTGCGCTTCTGGACGATAAGGCGTATATCTCCGACGAGGATTTTGCCGAAACGCTCATGCGCGTCGGAGGAAAAACGGAGAGCGAGGTGCTCGCGGGCTACGACGCGGTAATTTATCTTGTCACCTGTGCCAAGGGCGCGGAGTTTGCCTATAACCTCGGCAACGCCGCGCGCAGCGAATCCATCGAGTACGCGCGCGAGATCGACGACCGCACCCTGTGCGCGTGGAGCGCGTATCAGAACCTGCGCATTATAGATAATTCCGTCGACTTTGAGGACAAGATAAACCGCGCCCTGCGCGAGATATACCGCTCTGTCGGCGAGCCCGAGCCCATGGTCAAAAAGCGCAAATACCTCGTCGCCATGCCTGATATCGGGCTTCTGCGCTCGCGCTATCGCGCAAACGGCATCGAGATGGTGCAGACCTATCTTGCCATGACAAACCCCGCCATCGAGCGCCGCGTCAGGCGGCAGCGAAACGGGGAAGAGGAGCTGTATTTTTACACCGAGAAGCACTTTCGCCCCGACGGCACGAAGTGGGACACCGAGCGCCCGATCACAGAGAAGGAGTACGGCCGATATATGCTCGAGGCCGACCCCGCGCTGCAAAGCGTGAGCAAGACGAAGTACCGCTTTGTTTATGACAGCTGCCGCCTTGAGATCGACGTGTACCCGTTCTCGTCCGAACGCGCCGTGATGTTTCTGTATTCGGACAAGCCCGAGCGCAGCGCCCCGCCGGAGATCGAGATCATAAGCGAGGTCACCGGAAAGCCCGAATATAAAAATAAGCAGCTTGCAAAAACGCAGATGCTGTGAATGAAAA